>NZ_DFMT01000031.1:51234-290168 GCF_002376385.1 Algoriphagus sp. UBA3586
TCAAGTCTAATTTTAAAAATTATATCCGCGAAAACCTCTGCGGATTTTGCGTCTTTGCGGTAAAAAAATAGATCAAATGATCAACTTGCACCTCTGGTGCTCCAAACAGGTTTAATTGCTCAAAGCCTCGGAGAGGCATTTTGATTGTAGAAAATTGAAGTGAGAATAAACAAGAGCTTCGGAGAAGCGATTTGAAATGAAATTGGACTCCATTGCTAAAAAAAGCTCACAGGGACGCAGCGAAGCAGAGTTTTTAATCTCCCGCAAAGGATAAAAGAAGCAAAGAATATATGAAGCTATGTTCCTATGTTCCCTCTGTGATTTTTTAAATTACTCAGGGAGGCAGGAAAAGTTATTGGTTATTAATGCCGCCCCCTATTCCAAAGGCAGAATCGTTTTCCTAGTTCTAAGCTTGACTCTATTAGAATCAAAAGTAAGTAGGAGAAAAAATGCCTTTGCGTACTCTGCACCTCTGCGGTAAAAGATTATCTCGCAGCGACGCAGAATCGCAGAAATCAAGCCTTTTTCTTGATTTATTTATTCTATAACCAACTACACTGTTCTTAATTTTTTAACTTTACTTCATGACCGAATCTCAAAAACACTTTTTGCAATTAGCTATAGAACTAGCTCAAAACGGGATGGAAGCTGGACATGGCGGCCCCTTTGGTTGTGTGATCGTCAAAGACGGAAAAATCATAGGAAAAGGCTCAAACAGCGTTCTTAAAAACAATGACCCAACAGCCCACGCAGAAGTAGTCGCTATTCGGGATGCCTGCAAAAACCTCCAACATTTTCAACTCGAAGGCTGTGAAGTCTATACTTCCTGCGAACCTTGTCCCATGTGCTTGGGAGCTATATTCTGGGCCAGGCCGAGTAAAGTTTTTTATGCCTGCACCAAAGAAGACGCAGCAGATGCCGGTTTTGATGATGATTTTATCTATGAGGAAATCAAGATAGATCCTACGCAACGCAAAATCCCCATGCTCAACGGAATGCGGAAAGAATCCCAAAAAGTCTTCGAGCTTTGGAAGAAGAAAGAGGACAAGGAGGTGTATTAGAGATTTGAGACGAGAGATAGAGGATAGAATTTAGAAGCAAGAGACTAGAAGCAAGCAAAAACCCGATCCTTTCAGACCGGGTTTTTCAGATTTCTTACTTTATACTTCTGCCTTTATCTTCTTCCCATTCCAGGCATCATTCTACTCATAGCAGCTTTGGCTCCACCCATTTTATTCATTTGCTTCATCAACTTCCGCATATCTGCAAATTGCTTCATCAAATTATTCACTTCTGTAATCGATCTACCAGAACCGTCAGCGATTCGCTTTCTTCTGCTTCCATCAATTACATCCGGGTTTTCTCTTTCTAAAGGCGTCATACTGCGAATGATCGCTTCGATCGGCTTAAATGAATCATCATCTATATCCAATCCCTTCATCGCCTTACCCATTCCAGGAATCATCCCCATCAAGTCCTTGATATTTCCCATTTTCTTCACCTGCTCCAACTGAGATAGGAAGTCATCAAAATTGAAGTTGTTCTGACGGATTTTAGCATTGATCCGCTTGGCTTCATCCTCATCAAAAGACTGCTGAGCACGCTCCACCAAGGAGATCACATCACCCATACCCAGAATTCGCTGGGCCATACGATCCGGATGGAACACATCCAGATTCTCCATTTTTTCACCAGTGGAAATAAACTTGATGGGCTTATTAACTACATGACGGATGGAAATAGCAGCACCACCGCGGGTATCACCGTCTAATTTGGTTAATACCACCCCGTCAAAATCGAGACGCTCATCAAATGTCTTGGCAGTATTCACAGCATCCTGACCTGTCATGGAATCTACCACAAACAAGGTCTCAGATGGTTTCAAGGCATTTTTCAAAGCCTCGATTTCATTCATCATCTGCTCATCCACTGCCAAGCGACCTGCGGTATCAACGATCACCGTCTTTTTCCCGCTCTTCTTCGCATAGGCAATCGCATTATTGGCGATTTCCAGTGCATTTTTATTCTCAGGCTCGGCATAAACTTCCACACCGATTTGCTCACCTAATACTTTCAACTGATCGATCGCAGCAGGACGATAAATATCGCAGGCAACTAACAAGACCTGACGGCCCTGCTTTTTCAAATAGCTTCCCAGTTTTCCGGTAAAGGTTGTTTTACCAGAACCCTGCAAACCGGAAATCAAAACAACCGCAGGCTCACCGCTGAGTTTGATATCTGTCTTGGTACCGCCCATCAATTTGGTCAGCTCCTCTTGGGTGATCTTCACCAATAATTGCCCCGGAGATACAGAGATCAACACATCCCGCCCCAAGGCTTCAGTCTTGATGGTATCGGTGACTTCCTTCGCTACTTTATAGTTAACGTCAGCATCGATTAGGGCTCTTCTGATTTCCTTAACCGTGGTTGCAACGTTGATTTCGGTGATTTTTCCGGTTCCTTTCAGGGTTTTGAAAGCCCGGTCTAGTTTCAAACTTAAATTATCAAACATGTGGTTATTCCGCTATTTGCTGCAAAAGTACTAATTTTCACGCCCGAACGAAAGCCTAAAAGACGCTAATCCATCCACTTTTCAGTTCTTCTTTGCCTTTTAATTCCTAATTTGCATGCTTTCTGTTTCATATACGAAAATCAATTCATGCAGCTGAATTTTCAAAAACAAATCCTCCCGCATCTAATAGGTGTTGGGGTGTTCTACTTACTGATCGTTTTTTACTTTTCTCCATTGGTTTTCGATGGAAAAGTCATCTTTCAAAGCGACATACTTCAATGGGAAGGTTCTGCCAAGGAAGTATTGGATTATAGAGCGGAGACTGGCGAGCAGGCACTTTGGACCAATTCCATGTTTGGAGGTATGCCGGCTTATTTTATCAGTTTGGAATTTCCCGGCGACATCACCAACGCACTGGTATCTGTTTTGACTTTAGGACTTCCTCACCCTATAAACGGGCTATTTTTCGGGATGCTGGGCATGTATATCTTATTGTTGAGTTTTCGTGTCCGACCCATATTCGCCATTGCGGGAGCTATCGCTTTTTCATTTAATACCTACAATCTACTTTCACTCGAAGCAGGACATAATGCTAAAATATGGGCTGTATGCCTAATTCCGCTGATTCTTGCAGGTATTCATTTGGCTTTTGAAAAGAAGCATGTTTTGGGCGCAGCTTTATTGGCTGTTGGCCTTTTGCTACAACTTAAATTCAATCACCTTCAAATCACTTATTACACCTTAATCGTCTCTGTGATTTATGTTTTAGTGAGGCTTGTTTTTGATTGGAAAAAAGAAGGAATCGCTCCTATTGCAAAAGCGATTGGATATTTAGCTATTGGAGCCATTTTAGCAGTTGGTGGGAATTTGGGAAGACTGGCAACGGCCTTGGAATACAGTCCTTACTCAACCCGCGGAAAAGCGACTTTGGAAACGGAGTCTGCCGGATTGGATAAGGATTATGCATTCAACTGGTCTAATGGTAAACTGGAAACACTCACTCTTTTGGTTCCTGATTTTTACGGTGGCGGAAGTCAAACTCCCCTTCCCAAAAATTCAGAGGCTGAAAAGGCCTTACGAAGTAATGGAGTTGACCCTACGCAAATCAATGGGTTTATTAAATCTGCTCCAACCTATTGGGGCGATCAGCCATTTACGGGAGGTCCTATCTATGGAGGAGTGATATTGGTATTTTTGGCAATTCTAGGTTTTTGGGCTGCTCCAAAGGAAAGCTTGATCGCTTTCGGAGTCATCATCATTTTTTCACTGATGCTTAGCTGGGGCAAGAATCTAGCTTGGTTTAATTACCTCCTATTTGATGTACTTCCGGGATACAATAAGTTTAGAGCTGTGTCCATGGCATTGGGAATGACGCTTTTTGCCATTCCTGTTTTGGGAATGATTTCTTTGGAAAGGTTGGTTCAAAAAGGTGACTTGAAACCCTTGTACCTATCGGGTGCCATTGTAGGAGGCCTGGTATTGCTTTTGGCAATAGCCTCAGGTGCATTTTTCCGTTTTGAAGGAGCGGTAGATTCAAGCTTACCGGATTGGTTAGCTTCAGCTTTGCAAAAAGACCGAAAGGCCATGCTCTCTGCATCTGCCTGGAAAAGCTTTGGCTTGATTGCAGCTGCTTTTGCCTTGGTTTATTTCAGAATTAAAGGAAAAATATCGGACATGATTCTGGGAGCAGCTTTGATTCTATTAGTCAGCATAGATTTGTGGAGTATCAATAGAAGGTATTTAAATGAAGAATCCTTTCAGGGAAATCCATCCAGACAGTTTTTCGCTGAAACTCCTGCAGAAAAGGAAATCACTTCGGATCCTGGATACTTCAGAGTTTTGAGTCTAACAGAGTCTTTGACCCAAGGAGCAAGAACAAGCTATAGGTTATATAGCTTAGGCGGGTACCACGGTGCTAAATTGAGACGTTATCAGGATTTGATTGATTATCAATTGCAGGATGAAATTCAGGCCTTTGTTGGAAAAGCTCAGGAGGGTAATTTTGATTGGGAAAGCATTGGAGTTATCAACATGCTCAATACCAAATACCTGATAGCTGGCCAGGAGGCTAATGCTGTTTTCCAAAACCCTGAAGCAAACGGTCCTGCCTGGGTACCACTTCAAGTTTCATCTGTTTCAAGTAATGAAGAAGAAATAAAGGAAATTGGGGAGATTGACACCAAAACCCAAGCTACTCTGAATACTAGTGAGTTTGGATCTGTTGGTGCAGGAGTAGGACAAATAACTTTGACCTCTCAAAGCCCCAACGAACTCCGGTATCAAGCGGAAATGGATCAAGGAGGATTGATTGTATTCTCCGAAATCTATTATCCAGAAGGCTGGATCGCTACCATAGATGGAAAGGAAACTCCTATCCTGCGAACCAATTATTTACTGAGGGGGTTGGATGTTCCTCAGGGCAGTCATGAAATAGTCTTTACCTTTGCACCGAGTAGCTATCTTTCCACAAAAACTCCAATGATCATTTTCCAGTACCTGATTTTGGTAGCTTTGATCGGTGGAGTAGTGATGACATTCAAAGAGAAAAATGGAAGATCCTAAAGATAAAGTAGTCAGTTTTTACGACCAGTTTTCCGAAAAGCAGGAGAAAACCGGAATCAATTCCCGGCATCTAAGCATTTTGGATAAGGTGGTAATGGCTGGCTTGAAATCACATCACCGAGTTCTGGAAGTTGGTTGTGGGATCGGAACAGTATCTTATTTACTGGCCAATTTGGTCAAGGACGGAGAAGTTTTGGCTGTAGATATTTCCCCGGAAAGTATTGAAAAAGCCAAGGCTTTATGGAAAGATCAAAGCAACCTGAAGTTTGAAGTATCTGATATGTCTGACTTTCATAAAGTCGGAGAAAGCTTTGATTTCATCGTATTCCCAGATGTATTGGAACATATCCCAGTGGACCAGCATCAAAGGCTTTTTCAGACCATACAACAACACGCTAACCAAGACTCTGTAGTTTTTATACATATTCCCTCCCCGCGTTATCTTCAGTGGATGATTGAAAATGAACCGGAGAAACTACAGGTTATCGATCAGCCTTTAGACTCGGGAGATCTGATCAAAAGTCTCACAGCAAATGGTTTCTATTTGGAGAAAATGGAAACATACTCCGTTTTCTACGAAGAAAAAGACTATCAATATTTCGTTTTCAAGGCTACCAAACCTTTGGAAAGATCAACTCCCCGCAGCAAGTGGGAAGTATTAAAAGAAAGAATCAGCATTCGCCTGAAATACGGCATAATCAAGTAAGAAATGAAAATCACAGAAAACGCAGTGGTAGGATTAACCTACGAACTAAAAGTTAGCAAAGTAGAAGATGATATAGAATCCGTGCCATTCAGCGTGGAAGTGAGAGATGAAGAAGATCCATTCTACTTCCTTTTTGGACAAAGTGGACTTCCGGAAAAGTTTGAAGAATTATTAGCCGGTAAAAAAGAAGGTGATGATTTTAACTTCAGCCTAACAACAGAAGAAGCTTATGGAGAGCCTGATGACGAATTGTTGATCACTCTTCCCAAAGAGCAATTTTCTAAAGAAAGAGGCTTTACTGAGGAAATGATCAAAGAAGGAGAGTTTTTACCCTTGATGGATGAAAACGGTTATTCCATGCAGGCAAAGGTTCTCAAGGATTTAGGCGAGAATTTATTATTGGACTTTAATCATCCATTGGTAGGTTTTGATCTGCACTTCGAAGGCAGCGTGATCGAGGTGAGAGAAGCTACAGAAGATGAGCTTTCTCATGGACATGTTCATGGAGAGCATGGAGAACATGAGGAAGGGTGAAAGCTAAATTCAGACTAAATTTTGAAAGCTGAAAAATAGGCAATTGGCAGTACCGAAATTTGATTTGGAAGTATTTGCTCAAAACCCTCCAAGGGATATTTAACCTTTGGAGGGTTTTTATTTTTTCAAAATCATCACCTTCTCTTCATCCCAAAGCAAATACACACGATCGCCGACCTGGTATTTTCTGGCAGGATCATCCACCTCCCAGATATCTCCACCATTTTTTAATTGGATTCGAAGAGAATTGTAATGAACCAGAAAACGAGAGTCTATCACATGGCCCAACAAACCTCCCTTAGTCCTCAATTTGACTTCATTGGGCCTTAAATAATTATTGATCCTGTCTGGAATCAAATTGATTGGAGAGAAAAGGCGGGCCACATATCTCGTCTTCGGATGCTCACAAAGTTCTCGAGAATTACCCTGTTGTATGATTTTACCTTTCTGAAGAATGATCAGGTTATCAGTTAATCTAAGCGCATCATCCAAATCATGGGTCACGAAAATCACCGAGGAATTCATTTCCTTCAAGGATTTACCCAAATCTGCTATTAATTGATGCTTTTGAATGGTGTCTAAAGAGGAAAATGGTTCATCTAACAATAAGACCTCAGGTTCAATGGCCAAAGCAGATGCTATAGCTACTTTTTGTTGCTGTCCCCCTGAAAGTTGTCTGGGTAGTCTTTCTCTGAATTCTTCCAACCCGAACTGTCGGAGCAAGGTTTCAAGCCTGCTTTTCGCATAAGCTTTATCATAATGCAAAAGAGGCCGGAGTATATTTTCCTCAACCGAACTATTAGGATATAAGTGATAATCCTGATGGATCAACTTGACTTCATCATATCCAGCAACCAGCTTTTTCTTAGGGTTGAGAATTTTTTCACCATTTAATAATACTTCTCCCTCATCCTCAGTCTCCAAACCAGCCATAATTCTTAGAAGTGTTGATTTTCCAGAACCACTTTCACCTACTATCGAAATGAAATCTCCCTTTTCCATCTGCAATGAAAAATCCTTCAAAGCGGGGATAGATTGGTAAGATTTATTGAGATTGGAAACTGAAAAAAATGTCATGGCAGGATTTCGGCTTGTAACTTTTTTGGTAAGGAGGCAAATATCAACTCATAAGATTGGTCAGCCAAATCTAAAATCAATTGATCGGGAACGTCACCTAAAACAGACACAGAATTCCACAGCTTTTTATTCATATGGTATCCCGGAGTAATTCCAGAAAAGCGTTCTCTTAGCTCAATAGCTTGTTCAGGATCACATTTTAAGTTGATAAAATCAAACTGCTCGATATCCGTTATCGCAAAAATCTTCCCTCCCACTCGAAAGCAAAGCGTGTTGGCATCGAAGGGAGTATCTTCTGATACACCCGGTTTGGCAAGGCAATATTCTCTGAAATAGGCTAAAGTCAATGATTTTTTTTTATGGATATCCGCTTTCTTACCAATATTGACAAAAATATGGCTTATTGTCTGCTGAAAGGATCAGAATCCGGAAGCTTCCGTCTTCGGTCATCAGTCTTCCAGCCTGTCAAGCAAGGAAAATAAGGCAACTGGAATGATTGCGGATAATCAGATTTTTTTTCCAATTTACCTTTTCAGTGCTTATCTCAGGAAAAATTCTTTGAAATTTTTCAATATTCCCTCCACCACTCTTCCCAGTGAGTTTCCTCCACGCTTCTCAACTCCCCTATTTGAGGGATCACAAAATCCATTTGCCGGCTTTTTGCAGTTGCAGTGAAAATTTCCACTGGCTCTTTCCAATGATGAGGAGCTAAAGTAAATCCCGCCCAGTGCACAGGCATAATCTTTTTTGCAAAAGCATCTTGGGCAGCAAAAACTGATTCATCCGGAAATAAGTGAATTTGTCTCCAATGTTCATTGTATTGCCCACATTCCATAAATGCGAAGTCAAAACCACCAAAATGCTCTCCGATTTTCTGAAAGTGCTGACCATAGCCTCCATCTCCACTAAACCAGATGGATTCTGCTGCAGTCTGAAAAGCCCATCCTCCCCAAAGACACTTTGCTCTGTCCGTGAGTCCCCGGCCTGAAAAGTGTCGTGTTGGGGTAAAAGTAACTTTCACACCTCCCAGCTCCTGCTCCTCCCACCAATCAAACTCGGTGATCAAGGCTGAATCCACTCCCCAACTGACCAGATGCCTTTTCAATCCCAAAGCCACAAAATAACGCTTGGTTTTATTTTTCAGCTTCTTAATACTTTCAAAATCCAAGTGATCATAATGATCATGAGTCATCAACAAGAGATCAATCTCAGGAAAATCATCGATCAGATCCAGGCTATCTTTCGAAAATCGTTGGGTAGTAATTGGTCCGATGGGAGATGCATCTGGCCCAAGCATAGGATCGATCAAAATATTGAATCCATTAAGCTTCATGAATATTGCAGAATGCCCATACCAGGCATACTTCATTTTCTCAGAGCTATCCATTAGTTTCTGATGATCAAAACTTCTGATAGGCAGTGGCTTATTAGGTGTTCTATCAGAACGACCACTTAATTGCTGGTACAGGATTTTAGGAAAGTCTTTCAGGCTAATACTCATACTGGTATCCTGTAAATTCTGAAATTTACCATCGCTCCAGTTAGGTGATTGCTGATATCTATTTTTGAGTGAATCTGTCACTCTTCCTCCAAATTGACGAAAAGGCATAGCTTAATTCAAGTTTCTAAATTCCAGAGGCGACATTCCAGTCTTACTCTTAAAAAGTTTGGTAAAATGCTGAGGATACTCAAATCCCAGTTGATAGGCAATCTGAGATACCGCTTCTTTGGTTCCCAAAAGTGAATTCTTCGCCCTTTCAATTAGAATATGATGAATATATTCCTGTGCATTTCTTCCACTTTCTTTTCTTAACAAATCACTCAAATACCTGGATGACATATTCATTTTTTCACCTAAGTATTTGACCGTAGGAAGCCCCTTCTCTCCGGGCATTTCTGAATCAAAGTATTCACGAAGGATTTTTTCAAATCGACTAACCAAATCCTGATTGAGGTTGGTTCGGGAGTAAAATTGCCTGTCATAATATCGCAGACAATACCCCAATAGCAATTCAATATTCGTCAGAATCAAATTTTGACTGTGCCTATCGATAGGTTGCTTTAATTCAAGTTCAATTTTTTCGATCAGCTCTGATAATGACTTTTTCTCCCCATCTGACACATGCAGAGCTTCATTCGTCTCGTAATCAAAAAAACCGTATGTATGGATACTTTCCCCCAAATCACTTTTTCTTATCAAGTCTGGATGAAATAAGAGCAGCCAACCTTCGGAGCTTGGGTTCATCTCCTTATTTCCAGCAGTGAGTACTTGGCCAGCTTTGATGAAAGCTAAAGTGCCTTCCCTGAAGTCATAAGAACTTCTTCCATATCCCAATTCGCAATCCATTCCTTCCTTTTGCCAGATTTGGAATAAATCTATCCTGATTTTCATTCCTTCTTGAATCTGGTCTAGCTGAATATCTTTTTGCCTGACCACAGAAACCAAGGGATGAAGCGGTTTGGGTAAGCCAAGAACCTGATGGGCTTTTGATATGGAATCTATGATAAAAACCTCTTTCACCCTTTTACTAAATTATGATCAATCATCACCTGAAATGAATCCACCATTGTTTCCTCCAGCGATCTATAGCTCACTTGAAGTTCTCGGATACTTTTAGAATTATCTGCTTTCCAGGCTACGTTTACGTTCTTTTTTACAAAATCTCTGGTAATCATTTTATTGACAAAAGGTCCGACCAGCATCAATAACCATTTGGGTAGCGCTTTTTTTGGAACGGGATATTTATCCCCAAAATGCTTGTGGAGAATTTTTGCGGCTTCCAGCATATTGGTATTGTGTGCAGAGATAATATTTCTACCATTTGCCTCAGGAAGCAAACCTGCATTCAAATGTGCTTCTGCCAAGTCCCGAACATCTACGATCCCCAAACCTAAATTTGGAACCCCCATTTTCATAGTGCCGTCACCCAACTGTTTTAAGATGGTATAACTCTCTGAAGTCGCCGTTTCCGGATTTACTGCCGGTCCTAGTACCAAACATGGATTCACCACCACCAAATCCCATTGAGACTGGGATTTAGCAATTTTCCATGCCTCTTTTTCTGCCAAAGTCTTGGAATAGGAATAAGGCTGATAATCCAAAGAGGCAGTAGTATTCCATATTTCCTCAGTCAACATTCCTTTCGGTGTCTGAGCTACTTCGCTGGCATCGGTATAAATAGCTGCGCAACTGCTGGTCACTACCACTCTTTTTACCGAGGCTGTTCGATTGGCTTGCTCCAATACATTTCTTGTCCCATTTACGGCCGGATCGATCAAGTCTTTTTGAGGGTCTTTATAATTGGAGGTAAAGGGAGAAGCGGTATGGAAAACCAATTCGCAATCCTTCATAGCGTCCTCATAGCTTCCTTCATCCAATAAATCAGATTTAAAAAACAGGATTTTCCCTGGTGTATCCTTTGCCAAATCCCTCAAATGATTGGTTTTTTTTGCATTTTCAGGATCCCTTACAGCCGCATGGACGGTCATTCCTTTTTCAAGAAGCTTTTTAACAATCCACCCGGCAACAAAACCCGTTGCTCCTGTAACTAAAACTGGTTTGGATAAATCTATTGAAGTCATGATTTTTCGATTTTGATAGAGTACAAAGGTCTAACAAGCAAAACCCAAAAAAGTATACAAATTGCTGAAAGACTTAAACAAATTGCATGAATCTCACAATATCGCATTATTCATATTCACTAATTAAATCAATTAAACCTATCCTTAAAGGCTTCAAATTGACATTTTGATTCTGATTTGAAAACCTTAAAACCAAATCAACTTTTATAAATTCCTTCTATATTTTTTTGTAACCGATCTGAGAAGGGATTATAAAAAGTAATTTTTGATTCTTTAGGCACTTTAATTTTCAAAGGATTTTCATTTACCTAATAAACCCTTAAATTGAAGGAGTTAGCATCAAATCACCGTCCATGACCATTGGCCTTTTAAAAGAACCCGAGGGAGAACATCGGGTTGCCTTATTACCTGAAAGTGTAAAAAGCCTTATTTCCTTAGAAGTAAATGTGTGGGTGGAAAGCCAAGCTGGAAACCATGCTTTCGTTTCTGACACTGATTTTGAAAAATCAGGTGCAAAAATCTCCCAAAGGGAAGAAGTACTAAAAGCCGATTTGATCCTGGGAATCAATCCACCTACCTCTACAGAATTAGAAACTCTGAAAGCTGAACAAGTCCTTGTTTGTGTATTTCAGCCTCTTTCAAATAAAGATTTGGTGGAAAGATTTTTAAAATTGGGCATCACGAGCTTCTCCATGGACAATGTTCCTAGAACTACCCGGGCACAGGCGATGGATATTCTTTCTTCCATGGCGACAGTGGCTGGATACAAGGCTGTTCTGATGGCTGCATCTCATTCTCCACGATTCTTCCCCATGTTTATGACCGCTGCTGGAAGCATCATCCCTTCCAAAGTTTTGGTTTTAGGTGCCGGGGTGGCAGGACTGCAAGCAATTGCTACGGCGAGACGCTTGGGTGCAGTTGTGGAAGCTTTCGATGTGCGTGCAGCTGCTGAAGAGGAAGTGAAGAGTTTGGGAGCCAAATTCATCAAAGTAGAAGGCGCCAAAGATGAAGCCACGGCGGGAGGATATGCGGTAGAACAAAGTGAGGAGTACAAAGCCAAGCAACAGGCATTGATTCAAGAGCATGCTAAGAAATCGAATATCATCATTTGTACTGCCCAGATACCCGGAAGAAAAGCTCCGCTATTGATCACCAAAGAAACTGTTGCCGAAATGGTTCCTGGATCAGTCATCATAGACTTAGCTGCATCCTCTGGAGGAAACTGCGAGCTTACCCAAGACAATCAAACCATCAATTCCAATGGAGTCAGTATCATTGGAAATTCCAATTTACCAAGCACCATGCCTTTGGATGCCAGTAAAATGTATGGAAAAAATATGGTCAATTTCCTCAAACTGATAATCGGAGAGTTTGGCGCTTTAAACCTGAATTGGGATGATGATATTGTTTTCAACACCTGTGTCACTCACCAAGGAAGTATACAAAGCGAACGCGTAAAATCAATCCTTTTCCCCAGCAATCCAGTCTAGACTATGGAAGAATTATTAAGCCTTTTTTATGAAAACAGGGAATTCATATTCCTGATCATCGTCTCGGTATTTCTGGGAATTGAAGTGATATCGAATGTTCCCGCGGTTCTTCATACTCCCTTGATGTCTGGCGCCAATGCGATTCATGGGGTCGTAATCATCGGCTCTATTATCATCATGCTCCAAGCAGATCCCAGCAACTACTATGCATTAATTCTGGGCTTTTTAGCTGTTATTCTAGGTACGCTGAATGTGGTGGGTGGATTTGTGGTCACCAACAGAATGCTCGAAATGTTTAAGAAAAAATCCAAGTAATATGATGACAGATTTACTAGGACTCAGCATTTTGGAGCTTTGCTATATAGGCGCTTCTATTACGTTTATTTTGGGCTTGAAAATGCTCTCCAGCCCGGACAAGGCAAGAAAAGGGAATTTAATTGCCGGTTATGGAATGGGTTTGGCAATAATAGCAACCATACTTTTTAAAGAAGAACTAACTGCCGATAAATGGCTCAACTACACCCTTATCCTAGCTGGACTAATTATAGGGACTGTCATTGGCACCCGCATGGCGCTCAAAGTAAAAATGACTGCCATGCCCCAGATGGTTTCTTTTTTCAATGGTATGGGAGGGGCATGTGCTGCAGTCATTTCTCTTGTTGAATTCGATCATTTACGACATGGCCAGGAAACAGAATCAGGGATGCTCTTGGTAATTCTCTTGGGCTTGATTATTGGTTCGGTGTCCTTCTCTGGCTCTATAGTAGCTTATGGGAAATTAGAGGGAAAAATCGGAGATAAAGCGCTTCCTGCAGGCCAATTCATCAATATTGCCCTGTTGATTTTACTATTTGGATTAGCTACATGGATGGTTGTGGTAGGATGCTCAGAAATGAGTTTCATCTATGCCTTGTTGTTTGCCTCTCTGCTTTACGGAGTTCTTTTTGTGATGCCAATTGGAGGTGCTGATATGCCGGTAGTCATTTCCTTGCTAAACAGCTTCACTGGAATGGCCGCTGCATTTGGAGGCTTTTTGTATGGGAATCAAGCCATGCTGACAGGAGGGATTTTGGTAGGTTCTGCAGGGACTATCCTAACTGTACTCATGTGTACCGCTATGAATCGATCCTTGACCAACGTGATAATCGGATCTTTTGGAGGTGGAAGTAACAGCTCTTCCGGAAAAGAAGGAAGTCAGGAAACTGTCAAAGAAATATCCGTCACTGATGCCGCAATTTTGCTTGCTTATGCCAATAAAGTAAGCGTAGTACCCGGGTACGGTTTGGCTGTGGCACAAGCTCAGCACACTGTTCATAATCTGGAGAAAATTCTAGAAGAAAAGGGAGTTGAACTGACCTATGCGATTCATCCTGTAGCAGGAAGAATGCCTGGACATATGAATGTATTGTTGGCAGAAGCTGATGTTCCCTATCCCAAACTTTTGGAAATGGAAGATGCCAATGATTCTATGAATAGTGTCGATGTGGTTTTGGTCATTGGCGCCAATGATGTTGTCAATCCAGCTGCAGAAAATGATCCGAATAGCCCTATTTTCGGTATGCCAATTATCAAGGTTTGGAATGCCAAAAATGTGATCGTATTAAAAAGGTCAATGGGCAAGGGATATGCTGGCATCGAGAACGAACTGTTTTTCCATCCGAAAAACAGGATGCTATTCGGAGATGCAAAAGATTCTCTCGAGAAATTGATAGCTGAGGTAAAAAACCTATAAATCTATTTCTTCCAGGCTTTGATCAAACCGGGAAGCATCACCAAAGCGATAATCATCAAACCAAAAGTTTCTCTTGCTTCCTCCATTTGGGGAGTTTTCATGCTGAGATTCTTTTGCTCTAGTTCCTGAACAATCCAATCACTCACCGATTCCGGCCAAAAATATACGGCTCCTACCAAGCAGGCAACCACTAATACAGTCAGGGGAATTTTTGGGAAAATACCCCGAAAACCAAAGAGGCAAAAGATGATAGCTACTACATAAGTGCTTACCCAGACTTCGGGATCAGGGTCATTGAATTGCCAATAAGCAAAAAGAGCAAATAATACTGCCCAAGTCGCGTAAAATATTTTCGTGATATTCATAGAATTTGGGAAAGATAAACTAGGCTACATCCACACAACCAGAAAATCCTCCTGCCGCGACTTTATAGCCTCTATAATCCACCATTACTTCTTTAACCGTGGTAAACCCATAAATAGTCTGGGATTTCATGAGGTTAAAAAATTCTTTCTCCTGCTCGATTTCAAAATTAGCCATGGCCATCAAAATCTCCTCCCGTTCTCCCTGCTCCTTTTTCAGAAAGTTGGTTTTATCCAAAGCCTCTAGCTGATTTCTCAAGAGCTGATGGGTGTCTTCTTCATAGCAATATTCAAATAGACGAAGTAAGAATTTATCCGTACCTGTGCTCAAAGCGCCGATGGGCTTTGCTTCAGGAGAAGGGGTTTTAGCTGGAAGTCCTTCCGGAATAATGGTATCCGCTATGGCTGAAATCAATTTTTCCTCTTTCCAGGTAAAGAATCCTTTATGGGTTAATTGGTCTACCAACTCCCATTTCCAATCAGCAATTGCCAATCCTGCGATTCCAAGTCCTGAGGCCCCCAGGATTTTTAGAGATTTTCTTCTGTTCATAGCATTAAGGATAGATTTTCAAGTTAGGTTTTTTACAAATCCATTCAAAAATGAGGCTTGATAATTCCACCAATGGCAAGAAAAAACTCCGACCTTGGGCCGGAGTTGATTATTATCTGATTTTTTATTTTCTGTAATCCAACGGAGCTGTTCTATCTCCAACCAAAGCATCGTATTTAAACCCTTCTCCTTGTCTTCTTTTCAGCTCAGCCTGTGCTTCTGCAGTTACTTTTGGATTTTTGAATATATCTGAAGCTGTTAAAGCCAAGGTCTTTGCGGCGATCATCATACCTTTTTGACCAATGCTTGTCCCACCAGCAGCTACAGCCTGCCAAGTATGGGCAGAGGTACCTGGCACCCAAGTAGCAACATTCAATCCGGCCGTAGGTACCAACCAACTCACATCACCCACATCAGTAGAACCTCCAGAACCTTTCTCATTTACCTCAAATGGAGCAATTTTTTGGGCATCCTCTGGAGAGGTAATTACTCCGGAAGGAAAGGTCTTAATAATGTCCTGAGCAAATTTTGTCTCTTCCGGGCTGTACTTCAAACCACCTACCATTTGAAGGTTTTTATACATAATTCTGGACAAGGTTTCATTAGGGAGAAGATTGTAAACTCCATTGATCACCTCATACTCCATTTTAGTCTGTGTGCCTTGTGCTGCACCTTCTGCGGCTGCTACCATTTTAGCAAAGATCTCCTTAACCACTCTTGCATCCGGGTGTCTTACATAGTGATAGGATTCAGCAAAGGCTGGAACCACATTTGGAGCTTCACCTCCACGGGTGATTACATAGTGCATCCTTGTTTCTTGAGGTACATGTTCACGTAAAAGATTAACCATGAAATTCATCGCTTCCACTCCGTCTAAGGCAGACTTTCCTCTATCAGGAGCTGCAGCAGCATGGGACGCTTCACCGTAGAATCTAAATTTGGTAGAAATATTGGCCAAAGATGAACTGGCAGAAGCATCATTTTTGGAACCTGGATGCCAGTGCAACATCGCGTCTACATCCTCCATTAGCCCTGCTCTTGCCATGTACACTTTTCCTCCACCACCTTCTTCAGCCGGTGTTCCATATACACGAATAGTTCCAGTGATTTTATTCTGTTGCATCCAGTCTTTTACGGCAATTCCTGCAGCAACTGAGGCAGTGCCAAAAAGATGGTGGCCGCAGGCATGACCGGCTCCGCCTTCCACAACAGGTTCTCTAAAAGGAACTGCCTTTTGGGAGACTCCAGGCAAAGCATCAAACTCAGCCATAATCCCTACCACTGGAGCTCCTGAGCCAAATTCCGCCACAAATGCAGTGGGAATGTCAGCCACACCGGTTTTAACACTAAATCCAGCATCTTTTAAAGTCTTTTGCAAAAGCTCAGAGCTCTCAGTTTCCAAATATCCCAATTCAGGATTGGACCAAATTAGCTTGGAAATCGCACCATAAAATTCAGCCTTTTGATCCAGGCTATTCAAAATTGTTTTTTCCTGTGCCAAGGAAAAATTAGCCCAGAGCAAGGCAAACAATAGAATGTATGTCTTTCTTTTAGATATCATAAATTTAGTTTTGATTAATTGGTAAGGTTAGTCGAAAATACGGCTGAAATACAGCTCAGGCAAAGATTTTTACAGGAAAAAATAGAATCTGCATTTAAGCAGCTTGATCAATTCTTTGAAAAATTCTATTTAATTATTCCTATAGTTATTCATTTACAGAAACATTGATTTTATACCCGAAAATTTCCATCTAATTTTTATTATTTGTACTTTTCTGATAACCAAACCTTTACGCACTATGAATAAATTATTTAAAGTCCTAGGCTGGATGTTAGGGGCAATTGTTTTACTTCTTATTTGTGTTTTCGCCTACCTCAACATTGTTTTTCCCAAGGTATCTCCTGCAGAAGATTTGAAAATTGAGTACACCGCTGACCGAATCGAAAGAGGAGCTTATCTCGCAAATCATGTAGCCGTCTGTATGGACTGCCACTCTCAACGGGATTTCTCATTGTTTTCGGGCCCTCCTGCCCCCGGAACGCTTGGCAAAGGAGGAGACAGATTTGATCACGGGATGGGTTTCCCAGGTGTATTTTACGCTAAAAACATCACTCCATTTGGAATTTCAGACTACTCGGACGGAGAACTTTATAGACTCATAACTACTGGAGTTACCAATGATGGCAGAGCTATGTTCCCGCTCATGCCATATAAGTATTATGGAAAAATGGATCCTGAAGATATTTATGACATCATTGCCTATATACGTTCCTTACCAAGTGTAGAAAGTGAAGTTCCTGATTCCAAAGCAGATTTTCCAGTAAGTCTAATCCTCAACACCTTACCAAAAGATCCCGAGCCAATGAAAAAACCAAACCCGGCTGATCAGGTGGCTTATGGAAAATACCTTGTGAATGCTTCAGGCTGTATAGAATGTCATACTCAAGCAGACCCTCAAGGGATGATTATTCAAGAAGTGGCCTTTGAAGGGGGTAGAGATTTCCCTTTTCCTGATGGGTCAAAGGTAACCTCATCCAATATTACTCCTGACCCTGAAACAGGGATCGGAAATTGGGATGAAGCAACATTTGTTCAAAGATTTAAACAATACACTGATTCAGCTTATGTGATTCCTCAAGTTCCCCAGGGAGAATTTAACACCATTATGCCTTGGACTATGTATGCCGGAATGACAGAACAAGACCTGAAAGCGATTTATGCTTATCTGAGAACACTCGAACCCAAACGGAATCAGGTAATTCGCTTTACAGCCTCCGCCAACTAAGCTCAAGCCCTGAAGAAATTCAGGGTTTTCTTTTGCAATGTGACCCTAATCACAAAACCCAAAGACTTTTTCGATGTATTTTGGAATCTAAATGGGAAAACTGACCCTTTCCAAAAATCTCTTGTTCAGAGATTTTCTATACCATTAACCCAGAATTAGCCATGAAAGCAAGTAGAAGAAAATTCCTTTCCCAACTGGGAGCAATCGGTACGGGAACAGGCCTTCTTAGTCTTGGTGGTCTTCCTGCTGAAGCCGAAGCTAAAGAAAAAGACAAAAAATCCTTCACCATCAGTATTTTTCAAACTACAGATGTGCATTGCCAAATCCATCCACATGATGAGTTATTCTGGGAAAATGATCAAGCTGTCTATCGAAAAACGGGAGGATATGCCCATCTCAAAACATTTCTGGAAAAGGAGAAAGCAAAAGCTGAACACAGCTTTGTCATCGATACGGGAGATATGTTTCAAGGCTCCGAGCTATCTGTAAGAACAACGGGTGAAGCGATGGTCCCTCTCCTCAACGAAATGGGTTATGACCTATACCTTCCCGGAAATTGGGAGGTGATTTATTACAAAAAAGCCATGCAGCACTTATTGGGTTCGCTTCATGCTCCAAAAATCTGCGCCAATATGTATCATGACTTGGGTGAGGGAACAAAAGGCGAGCTGATCTTTCCTCCTTACCATATCTGGACAGTAAATGGTGTCAAAATAGGTTTCTTGGGATACACGGATCATTTGGTTCCTATTCGACAATCACCAAATTACAGCAAAGGGATTATCTACACCAAGCCCGAAGAAAATCTTGCCCACTATGTGGATGTGCTCCGGAATCAGGAAAAATGTGCTTTTGTTGCAATCATTGCCCATTTAGGTCTTTCACAACAAATTCACTTAGCTAATATTCCGGCTTGTGAGGGTGTAGATTATATATTAGGTGGAGATACCCATGAAAGAGTAAGAAAACCTATTCAATCAAAATATGCCAAAGTGGTAGAGCCCGGCGCTTTCGGTTCTTTTGTTGGCAAGCTGGAATTAAAAATAGAGGATGGGAAGGTAGTTTCTGATCACTATGAACTACTTGAGGTCTCAGCAACGGAAAATAAAGCTGACCCAAAAATCTCCCAACTCATCCAAAATAATGAAGGCCCTTTTCAGGAGGATATTTTTGAAATTGCCGGATATAGTACTCTTCCGCTCTACCGATACTTTGTCATAGAAAACCCAATAGATACTATGATTTTGGATGCCGTGAGCTGGCAGGTTCCAGAGGTAGATATTGTCCTTTCGAATGGTTTCAGGTTTTGCCCTCCCAAAACGACTCCTGACCAAACTGGGAATATCCCCATCACAAACGGATACATTTTCGATATGCTGCCCGTGGATTCCATGATTCGTACCGGTAAAGTAACTGGACAACAAATTCAGGAATGGTTGGAAAAGGAGTTGAATAATGTGTTTGCAAAAGACGCCTCCAAACGATTTGGAGGATGGGTCATCAAATTCAGAGGAATGGAAATCGAATTTTTGGCTTTTGGGGATGAAGGTCAGCGGGTTCAGAAGGCATTGATTCATGGAAAACCAATTGATCCTGATAGAGTGTATAGCATTTGTGCCTGTGAAAGAGATGGAGACCCTGATGATATGCTTTGCCGATTCAAAGGTGTCATGGAAACAGAAAACACTGCCTATACTTTGCATCAGGCGATGAAAAATTATCTGGCAGCCAATTCGCCGGTAAGTCCTACCCCTCCCAAATCTGCTGTGGCACTCGATGCACCTCCTACTCTACTTACCCAGGTTTACGGCGTAGACTATCAGTTTAAATAAATAAGTTGCTTTTTCACCCAATAGCTAACCGAGAGGTTAGCTTTTTTTGTTTTACGAACAAGCTTGTACAACTGACCTTAACCATCTAATTTCCCGATTAAAATCTTCTCTATGCGCATTGATCATTCATTTGGTAGTTTTTTACTTTTTATAGTATTTCTGAGTTCATGCAACTCGGTTCACCAAGAGTCCGGCTGGGACAGTTCACAGATTCAAATAGCAAGAGACGATTTTGGAGTTCCCCATATTTTTGGGAAAACCGATGCAGATGTTGCTTATGGCTTGGCCTGGGCTCATGCGGAAGATGATTTTGAAACAATTCAAAAAACCATGCTTGCAGGCAAAGCCTTGGTAGGAAGAGTTTATGGAGAAGAGGGGGCAGCTGTAGATTTTTTTGTTCAGCTTTTAGAAACCCAAAAAATAGCTAAAGAGAAATACGAAAGTTCCTTTTCAGCCGAGTTTAAAAAAGTCTTGGAAGGCTATGCTGCTGGCATCAACGATTATGCATTGCAGCATCCAAAAGAAATGCTTTACAGTCGTGCCTTTCCGGTGAGCACAGAAGATATCGCTTCAGCATATATTTTGTCATTGGCCCAAATGTCGGGGGCTGACAGAGCTGTTCAAGCTACATTTAGCGGTGAGGTGACGGTACTTCCTCCTGATCCAAATCCCAAAGGTTCGAATGCAATTGCGATTCATTCCGATAGAACGGAATCAGGAGAAAGCTTTTTGGCTATCAACTCACATCAACCGCTAGAAGGACCAGTCGCGTGGTATGAGGCACATTTGCATTCTGAGGAAGGCTGGAATATGCTAGGAGGTTTATTTCCAGGGGGAGCTATGATTTTCCATGGAGTCAATGAGAATTTGGGATGGGCGCATACTGTCAACTTTCCGGATCTTCTGGACTTGTACCAATTGCAAAGCAATCCCGAAGATCCTGATCAATATTATGTCGATGGAGAATGGCTGGAACTGGAAGAAAAGACCATTTGGCTTAAAGTAAAATTATGGGATTGGCTCACGATTCCTGTCCCTAAAACCATCTGGAATAGTATATATGGCCCAACCTTAGTCACTGATCAAGGAGCTTTTTCCATTCGATTGGGCGCCTTAGATAGAATCGGCGCACCGGAGCAATGGTGGAGAATGAATAAAGCTAAAAACTTTACAGAATGGAAATCCGCTATGGAAAGAATGGATTTAACCAGCTTCAATACAGTCTATGCGGATAAGTTTGATACCATTTTTTATGTCAGTAATGGACTGTTGCCTATTAGAAAGCCTGGGTATGATTATACCGGAACAGTACCTGGTAATACAAGAGAAACTCTCTGGACCGCATACCACGACTTTAAGGACTTACCCCAGCAAGTAAATCCCAAATCAGGATACCTCTATAATACGAATCATTCTCCTTTCAAGGCGTCTTCTTTTTCGGATAACCTAAACCAAAATGATTTTCCCTCTGAGATGAATTTTTCCAAAAGAGATAATAACCGCTCACTGAGATTTAGGGAAATCATGCCGGATTCCGGAAAAATCTCTTGGGAACAATTTGAACAAATAAAATTCGATCAAAAACTACCTAGTCAACTTGCATTTAGAACTAATATGCAGGCTCTGTTTTCATTGGATAGCGCTGAGTTTTCTGACATTACTCCTCAAATCCAAGTGTTAAAAAACTGGGATAAATCTGCCGGAGTGAAAAGTGAGGGAGCTGCACTTTTTGCTTTTGTATATTATTACTGGTGGGATCAATTTGACAAAATGAAAAGGCCTTTTGAAACTACGCTTACAAAAGAAGAAGCAGCAGAAGGTATTCGGGCTGCCAAAGCGCATTTCAAGGAGCATTTTGGAAAAGAATTGGTCGGTTTGGGCGAATACCAAAAGCTAGTAAGAGGAGATAAAGTGCTTCCACTTTGGGGTCTGGATGATGTAATTGCCGCCATGCGATCTCAGAACTGGGAAAATGGAATGCGGAAAGGTGTGCAAGGAGAATCCTATATCATGATGGTCAAGTTTGGAGAAGGCTTACCAAAAATAGAAACCATCAATGTATTTGGAGCCAGTAATCGTCCTGAAAGTCCGCACTATGCAGATCAAATGGAGCGATTTTTAGCAAGGGAATTAAAGCCTATGACACTAGACAAGGAAGAAGTCTTGAAAAATGCTCGGGAGATTTACAATCCCGGAAAAAGACAAAACCCTTAAACCAGCTTCAAATCATAATTTCTGAATGCATCCAAAACCGGGTCGGTGGGATGAAGTTCCGTGACTAAGGTGTGAACAGCTGTCAGATCACAGGTCTTGTATTTTTGCACAGTGTGTAATTTATCGGAGACAGAAAGTATGATTGTCTTCTTGGCAGCACGAATCATGGCCTGTTTCACTTGAATCACCTCCCAGTCAAACTCTGTCAACCCATGCTCTGCATCCAGATAGCCTGTTCCCAAAATACAAAGATCTACTTTTAGTTGATTTAGTGAATTTACAACAGTTCCTCCCACAGCGAATTTAGCCTCATGCAAGAGCTTTCCTCCCAGAAAAATCACCTCAACTTCCGGTAATTCCAACAATTGCATAGCCACATGTAGGCTTGGAGTAAATACAGTGAGGGGTAATCTCCGGGGAATCATTTTGGCAACTTCCATATTGGTCGTCCCTCCACTCATCAGAATCACCTGACCTTCGGAGAGCAGAGAAACAGTTTTTTCAGCAATCCGGATTTTTTTGGAAAGAAGGTAAATATTACCATCATCCTTGCTGAAGTTCATAAAACCAAAAGAAGTCGCTCCTCCATGGACTTTTTTAAGTTTCTTTTCTTTTGCCAGCTCTTTTACATCTCGTCTAACCGTATCAATTGACACATTAAGCGAATCAGAAAGGTCTGTCAGCAAAACTCTATGATGTAAATGAACCTGGTCTAGGATATACTTTTGTCTTTCTTCTTTTAGCATGGAATCGGTGATAAAAACGTAAGCTACTAAAAACAGCAAAAACTTGCAAAAGGATAAAGGTGCTCGTTAGTGCTTGCAAAAAATTGCGCCTAATCATTCCCAAACCTGCAATATTCTAGGTAGTTTAGCTGTTGAAAAGACCCCAGCCTGCTATGAACCTGAACTTGAAAAAATACAGCTTCAACACAATTTTTCTTTCTTTCATTGCTCTGCTTTTTTCAGCTTGCAGCCCTCAGGCTACTTTTAGAATAATAGAAAAGCCAATCACCTGGAATGAGACAAGAGAGCAACTCTCACTTCAATACTTAAGAGAAAGACATGGCCTGGATAAAGAACAAGCCACCACCAGCCCTCAAATGGTGGTTGTTCACTGGACGGCAATTGATAATATAGAGGTCACTTTTGACGTTTTCGATTCACCAACTTTGGGAGGTAGAGAAGATTTGACGAGTGCCAGTAATCTCAATGTCAGTAGCCAGTTTTTGATTGATAGGGATGGCACCATCTTTAGACTTCTTCCTGACACCACCTTTGCAAGGCATACGATAGGGCTTAATTATTGCGCAATAGGCATTGAAAATGTGGGAGGGCCTGAAGCACCCCTTACTAAAGCTCAATTGAAAGCCAACGAGAATCTAATCAGGTACCTTAGAAAAAAATATCCTTTGGAATATGTCATCGGTCATAATGAATATCAACTTTTCCAGGAAACAGAATTATGGAAAGAAGCAGACCCTGACTACAGAACTGTCAAAACAGACCCCGGGGATAGTTTTATTAAAAAACTTCGAAAAAACCTTAGTGATCTAAACCTCAAACCCATCCCTACTTCCTATTAATTCTATGCTTAGAAGCACCTCTTCATCCCTGTTTTTTATTTGTTTTTTGCTGATTTGCTTTTCTGCCTGTAAAACTCAGAAAAAAGTGGCCACCCCGAATAATGGTTCAAAACGGGCTGAAATACCTCAATCTGAGTCTCCAAAACAAACCCTTCCAGTAAAGGAGCTTCCCAAAGCACCTGTAACCCTGCAACCTTTGAGTTATCGCTTACCGGAAATGCCCAGGGAATTTCGGGGTGTCTGGATTGCCACTGTCGCAAATATTGACTGGCCCATTTCTTCCGTTGATTCCTGGGAAAAACAAAAGCGGGATTTTATTGGCCTCTTGGACTATTATAAAGATCTGAACTTCAATGCTGTAATCGTTCAGGTTAGGACTGCAGGCGACTCTTTTTATCCAAGCAACTATGCACCTTGGTCAAAATACCTGACTGGAAAGCAAGGTAAGGCTCCCGCTACCAGCGAAAATCCTTTGACATGGATGATCAAAGAAGCTCATGATAGAGGTTTGGAATTTCATGCATGGTTAAACCCATACCGAGCGACCATGGACCTGAAGACTGAGGAACTCAGCCCGGAACATGACTTTAACCAAAATAGAAACTGGATGCTGAAATACGGTACCAAGTGGTACTATGATCCAGGACTTCCGGAAGTGAAAGAGCATTTGCTTAAAATCATCAAAGAGGTCGTGGATAATTACGATATCGATGCCATTCATTTTGATGACTATTTCTACCCTTACAGAGAAGGGAAGTTGGAGTTTCCAGATAAGGCCTCGTATGATAAATACAAAAAATCAGGTCAGTCTCGGGATGATTGGAGAAGGCAGAATGTCAATGAACTGATCTTTGCACTCAACCAAACTATCAAAAGCAGTAAGCCTTGGGTTCAATTCGGTATTTCTCCTTTTGGAGTATGGAGAAATCAAAGTAAAGACCCAAAGGGCTCTCCTACTCAAGCCGGCCAAACGAACTATGATGATCTCTTTGCAGATGTACTGCTTTGGATGAAAAATAAGTGGATTGACTACTTGATTCCACAACTTTATTGGAGCATGAATCATCGATTGGCTTCCCATCGAACCTTAGCAGACTGGTGGTCCAATAATAGTTTTGGCATTCCAATTTATATCGGACATGGACCTTATAAAATCCGCGAAGATTCGGATGAGGCATGGAAAAATCCAGCTGAGATCAATACACAAGTGAATTATGCCAGAACCTTACCTCAGGTACATGGAAGCGCCTTTTTCTCTGCAAAATCCATTTATCAGAAGAATCAAGACATCGCCAAACTGTTGAAGAATGAGGTTTATGATAAACCTACACTCCCACCATCCTTCGAACCTAAGCAAAAAGCGATTATAGAAATTCCGGTTGTTTTGGATGTCAAATCAAACCTGAATAAAACTCAAATCAGCTTAGAGAAACCACTGGATCCCGCCATTCGATATGCCATGGTACAGGGAGGAAATGATTTGGCTAGCCTACATGATGCAGTGATTCATACAGCATGGGTGGGTGGCTCTAGAGCAAGATTCTTGGAAGTGGCCAGCTTAAATACTGAGTATTTGGCGATTCGATGGATTGATCTTTATGGAAGAATAGTACAAACCCAAGTATTTCAAACACCCAAATTATCACGCCCATGAAAGATATGCTTGTCAGGTTAATTGGCTTACCGGATATTCTGGAGCTTCAGAAAAACTTGGAATCCAAGGAGAAAATCACTTTCAGAAGGGCAATTGCTCCTGAAAAGCATCTGGTAAGCGAATGGGTAATGCAAGAATTCGGCGCTTATTGGAAATCAGAAGTTGAGGTAGCCTTTAGCAGACAGCCGGTCTCCTGTTGGATTGCTCAGCGGGGAAATCAACTCTTGGGATTTGCCTGCTACGAGAGTACAGCAAGAAATTTTTTCGGACCAACGGGTACTTTAGAATCTGAGCGAGGAAAAGGAATCGGTAAAGTATTATTGATCAAAGCGCTCGAATCCCTTCGGGAAATGGGCTATGCTTATGCCATCATTGGAGGAGTAGGGCCTGCGGAATTTTATGAGAAAGCAGTAAATGCCAAGGTAATTGAAGGCTCTGATGTCAGTGTTTATGAAAGATTATTAAGAAAATCATGAGTCAAACCAAACCCAATTACCCATGGCTGTGGGTACCATCCCTTTACCTGACAGAATCGATCCCTTATGTCATTATTATTACTGTATCTGTGGTAATGTATAAAAGCTTGGGGATCTCCAATGCGGATATTGGGCTTTATACCTCCTTTCTTTACCTGCCTTGGGTCATCAAACCAATTTGGAGCCCAGTTTTGGAATTGGTGGGAAATAAGAAAAAATGGTTTCTCAGCATGCAATTGGTGCTGGCTTTGGTCTTTTTAGGAGTTGGGTTGACAACGGGACTCAATCAGTTCTTCACGATAACCTTGGCCTTTTTCTGGATGGGAGCTTTTGCTTCAGCTACGAATGATATAGCTTCTGATGGCATGTATTTGATCGCCCTGAAACCCGATCAGCAAAGTTTCTTTGTGGGATTGAGAAGTACATTTTATCGTGTAGGGATGATCACCGGACAGGGTTTGATTGTCATTATAGCAGGCAATTTGGAAGAAAGCTTGGGTGATCCCACCAAAGCCTGGTCATGGACCATGATTATTGTGGCTGGATTGATGTTGACTTTGACGCTGATCAACTTTTTCGCAACACCCAATGTGCAGGAAGTTCGGGTTAAAAGAGAAGATCAACCTAGCTTTGGAAAGGTCTTTGGGACCTTTTTTACCAAGAAAAATATCGGAATATCTCTCGCTTTCGTGCTTTTGTATAGATTGGGAGAGTCCCAATTAGTAAAGATGGCTTCCCCCTTCTTCTTGGACGAAAGGACAGCAGGAGGATTGGGATTGAGCGTAACGGATGTTGGGTATTTGTATGGTACATTGGGAGTAATTTCACTTTTGGCTGGAGGAATCATCGGAGGAATTGTTATTTCCAGAGATGGATTGGGCAAGTGGATGATGCCAATGGCTTTTGCGATCAACGCACCGAATTTGGGATATGTGCTCCTGTCTTGGCAGCAACCCGATAACTTTCTATTTCCAGCCATAGTAGTAATCATTGAGCAGTTAGGCTATGGTTTTGGGTTTGCCGCTTACATGGTCTTTCTGATTTATTTAGCTGAAGGTCTTTTCAAAACTGCCCATTATGCCCTAGCAACAGGCTTTATGGCAATGGGAATGATGTTTCCTGGGATGCTTTCAGGATATATGCAAGAATGGTTGGGCTATCCCGGCTTCTTTGTTTGGGTGGTTTTGGCTACAATTCCAAGTTTTGTGATGGCCTATGTGGCGAAGTATCCTAAGGAGTTTGGGAAAAAGTTAGAAAGCTGAAACTTCGACATTCGATGTTCAGCGTTCGATATTCGACATTTTAATAATGAACATCGAACTCTGAATGTTGAATAACGAAGTGCCGCCAGAATATAAATGACATGAACAAATCACAAAAAATCGCCCAATGCTTCTCTCCTGCAGCTTTCATCCATGATTCAGAGGAGAATTATCAGGCTATAGAAAAATTGATTCAGGAGCAGGAAATTGGTGGGCTGACTTTTTTCCACAGTAGACATTCCGCTGCAGCCAATTTTGAGAAAAGAGCAGAGACCTTGGACGTTGCGGGTACTTTTGAAAAATTAATCACTCTTATCAACCGCTACCAAAAACTTTCCAAAATCCCGCTATTGATCAGTATTGATGGAGAATATGGTTTGGCTATGCGGATCGAAAAAACACCTCAATACCCTTTTGCAATTACCTTGGGAGCTTTGAAAAAGGATGCTGAACAATGGGTGGAAGAAGTAGGCTATCACATGGGAATGGACATGAAGCGATCCGGAATTCATCTCAATTTGGCTCCCTGTGCAGATGTGAATACCAACCCAAACAATCCCGTGATCGGCTATCGCTCTTTTGGAGATGATGCTGAGAAAGTTGCCAAACTTTCCTTTGCAGCTTATTCAGGGATGAAAAAAGCAGGGATTGGAGCCTGTTTGAAGCATTTTCCGGGACATGGAGATACGGCGGTGGATTCCCATTTAGGCTTGCCGATTTTGCATAAAAGCAAGGAAGAGCTCAAAACTGAAGAGCTTTTACCCTTTCAATATGGAATTGACCGGGGTGTTGAAATGATTATGGTCGGGCATTTAGCAGTTCCGGCATTGACTGTAGGGAAAGACCTTCCAGCTAGCATTAGTCGCGAATTGATTACCGACTTGCTAAAGGAAGAAATGGGCTTTCAGGGATTAGTCATCTCAGATGCTTTGAATATGAAAGCGGTGGCAAATCTATTCCCTGAACCGGGAGAATTGGAATGGCAAGCTTTCCATGCCGGAAACGACATTCTTTGCTTTTCGGATCATGTGAAAGAGGGAATTCAGAAAATTTCCCAAAATACCTCAGATGAGGAAGTGAATGCGGTTTTTGGAAAAATAATAGACTTGAAAAAACGCTTAGGTGTGATGGAGTCCAAGACTATTGAAGTTCCAACTTTCGATTGGGACCAACATTCCAGGCTTCAAAAAGATCTGGCGAAAAACTATGTGTCGGTTATTTGGGGGGAGCTTAATCCTTCTGAAATACAAGCTTTAGCAAAGGCTGGAAAGTTGGGATATAATGAATTTTTCACTCAGACAGCAAGTCACTTTTCTCTGAATTTGAAACTGGATTTTGAAACAGCTGATAAAGCAGAAAAGGTGATTCTGACTGTTTTTGTCCCAAGCCACAAGCCCTTGAATCAGTTTGGAATGGATCAGGCTGTATTGGTTGAAATCCAAAAATTAGCGAAAAGCAAGCCTTGTATATTGGTTCATTTTGGAAATCCTTTGGCCTTAAAGCACCTTGGAAATCTGGAGAATTTTGAGGCAGTGGTATGTGCGTTTCAGGGATTTGAGGAGGTGCAGGAGGTAGTGGTAAAGCTTTTCCTTTAAAATCAGCTAAGCTTGAGAGTCGGTTTTTTTTTAAATTTCGAAGATTGGCAATAATTAAGAATATCAACAATCAATCCATCAGATTGGAAAGAATGGAAACCTTAAATATTCTCGGATAAATAAGCTTCTTTCAAGTTGTACAACTTATAGGATTTCACAATTGAAAAAAATAACGGTAAAAAAAGGGACCATTTTACAGCGAAAAGGAGATACAAACTCCAAGGTTTATTTTGTGGAAAGTGGTTTGCTTCGGAGCTATACGATAGATGAAAAGGGGAAAGAACATATTTATATGTTTGGCCCTGAGAACTGGCTGGTTACGGACAATTGTAAACCCGAAACCCCTTGCCAATTATTTATAGATGCAATTGAAGATTCTGTATTAAACGTCGCCTCCAAAGAGGAAATGCTTAAAGAAACCCCAGACTTTAATGCATTATTTAGACGTTTAAACTCTATGCAAAACAGGATTGTAATGTTAATGAGCTCGAGTGCCAAAGAAAGGTATGAGCACTTTGTCGAAACCTACCCTAATATTATTCCAAGAGTCCCACTGAAAATGGTGGCTTCCTATTTAGGAATCACTCCTGAGGCTTTGAGCCGAGTTAGAAACGAGCTATCCAAAAAAAAATAATCCAGTGTCATTTCTTGATATACATCAAGGCATAGGCTCTCCGAGCTTAAGAGTTTTGTGCTTCAATCAAAAAGAAGGAAAAATGACAAATCAAAAAAGCAACAAGGCCATGAATATAGTTTTATGGATTGCACAGGTTTTACTGGCTATCATGTTTGGGATGGCAGGAATTATGAAAGCCACCCAACCACTAGAGACATTAACAGAATCTCTTCCGTGGACATCAACCGTACCTTTAGGATTAATAAGATTAATTGGTTTTAGTGAAATTTTAGGAGGCTTAGGATTAATAATTCCCTCTATTCTCCGGTTCAAACCTTTTTTAGCTGTTTGGGCTGCCCTTTGCCTAGCTTTGGTAATGGTTTTTGCAGGAGGCTTTCATCTTGTACGAGGTGAATTCTCGGCAATAGGGATGAATGTTTTTTTGATGGGAATTGCGCTATGGGTTGCATGGGGAAGAAGCAAAAAAGCTCCAATATTGGCAAAGAGCTAAGGAAAATAGAGCTTGATCATTTGGGAACTGTAAAAAGTTTTGCAAACTACAGAGTCCTGACAAAGCGGTTTGAGTAATCACTCAAACCGCTTTTGGTTTAGTTACCTTTTTTCCTGCCGGAAAGTGAGTATTATTAAATTTCCTCCAAGAAATTTATTCTACTTACCCATAAGCATCTCGGAGATCTGGAGAACTATGAAGCCGTGGTTTGCGCATATCAAGGGTTTGATGAGGTGCAGGAGGCGGTGATAAAAACCATTCAAGTGCTTTGAATCCCTTGGAGGGTCGAAAGGAGAACACAAAACCCCTCAAGGGATTTTTAAACCCTTATAGGGCAGGTCCATCTTGCAGGGCTAGATAAAAACTTAAGCCATAGGGTTATTTTTTATTGGGAAACATACCCTTGTATTTTTCCACTAGGATATTGTATTTTTTATAAATATTTTGAAGATTAAATCTCTTCAAAATGAAAATTCATCTATCCTTTTTTATTGCTGCTATTGTTTTTTCAAGTTGCAATTCTGTAAAAATCCCAAAGACTTTAGGGGATACTTCAAACGCTAGCTCTTACGGATATCATCCTATTGATCCTTTGCCAGTTTGGACTGAAAACCTCCAAGAACGAGAAATCGACAATGGAGTACTTTTAGGCTCTATGCCTGATGAAACCATCCGCCTTGCAATAGCGGAAGTGACCTCAGATGGAGCATTAAAGTTTGGCTCCTCTTCAGTGGGAGTCGCCAACCACAATTATGTAGTCATTTTAGATTATATCAAATACAGCACTGACTTCTTCCGGGTGGAATTTATAAATGAAGAAAAGGGTGAGTTCAAGGTACTTCCGAGATATGAAAAAAGTGAAATAGAAAACTCTTATGATCCCATCATCCGATCTACCGACGATGGAGATGCAGTAGTTCCCGTATATGTAGGGGTTGGATTGAGGCTAACTGCCAATATTATGGTGAATAAGACTGGGGTAGATTTGGGAAACTTGTTTTCGATTGGAGCCAATGCATCTTCCAACAATATCGCTGGAACTTTAACTGTACAGACTTTAGGAATCAGCGGGGATAATATTTCATCAATTATACCCATGCCTAGTGAAATCAATCCTACCACTATCCAAAACGCTATTCTAGCCTTGGGCACCATCAAAGCCAAATTATATGATCCCAATACAGTTATAACACCTCGGGCCGTAGGTGTCTACAATTATATAGGAGGCTCCTCCAAAACCATCAACAAATTTGTTTCTTCCATTTTGATAGAGAGACCTAAACTGAGTATTTACTAAGTAAAGGCTCTTTGATAAAGGAATTTAATCGAGCATCTATTACTTCATCAATGGGGCGAACTTTATAAAGTCTCTAATTTTCAATAACTTAAAGATATTTTTATAGAATTTGAATTGAGAAAATAAAAGGAAGACCTAATCCAATAAAGCCCATGGGACTAAATCGATATAAGAGTCTTTATCTATGGATGTTTATTCCGATGGTATTTATGCAACTGGGAATTTTCAGGGATTATTGGGGCGATTTCACAGATAATGCTTGGTCCGTTCACATACATTATATCACAGGAACAATCTGGTATATATTTTTAATCATTCAGCCTTATTTTGCCACTCATGGTCAATTGCCCCGCCATAGGACCAATGGGATCATAGGAATGTTTTTGGCTGGAGGGGTTGCTCTCACAGCACTAAGTATGATGCATCGGGACATTGTGACTACCGAAAGATCCCTGACAAACCCAGAGCAATTTGGACCCTTCCAACCTTGGTTCTTTTTTGGGGTGGCAGCAGTTGAAATTGTGATGATTACAGCATTTGGATTAGCTGTAATCCAAAGTATCATTCATCGGAAAGAAACAGAAAATCACGCTTGGTGGTTGATTTCGACAGTTTTCCTGATTATGATGCCTACTTTGGGCAGGGGAATTCAAAATGTCTATGTGGGCTTAAATATTGAAAGCTGGCCAGAAATTGATATCATGCTCCCAATTTACTTTACGCAATTTCTGATAATTAGTATGCTTCTATTAGGTTCTTGGAAATATGAAAAACTGAAGCATCCCGCCACTTTCCTAGCTGTAGGAGTTAATTTATTTGTTCTCTTACTGGAGCCTTTAGGAAGATCTGAGCGCGTTCAAGAATTTCTCAAAATGATCATCAAAGGTTAAGCTTAAAGAATTAGATTAATTCCTCGCGCTTGAAGGTTTTTAATATTTAATCCTCCACCGAAAACCTATACTCAATTCTATGCTCATATTTTTCTCCAGGATTTAGAATAGGGCTGGGGAAATTTTCATGATTGATCGCATCGGGCCAGTTTTGGGATTCCAAACAAAATCCCCAGTGTTTTTGATAGGTTTTTCCATCAGCTCCAGCAAAATTTTCAATGAAATTGCCGGTGTAAAACTGCACTCCCATATTATCAGAATACATATCCATCACACGCCCACTTGCAGGATGCTTAACGCGGACAAAATGCTTCATTTCATCTGATGGCTCTTGTTTCAAAATCATATTATGGTCAAAGCCTCCTCCATTAGCAGCGATCTGATCTCCAAGCTTATTGGGTTTCCGAAAATCAAAGGGCGTATCTGTCACATCTTTGATTTCACCTGTAGGAATCAATCCTTCATCCACAGGAGTGTAATAATCCGCCCAAAACTGAAATTCATGATCCAACACATCTCCCTTAATTCCAGAAAGATTGAAGTAAGTATGATTGGTCAAATTAACAATGGTTGGCTGATCAGTAGAAGCCTCAAAACGGATACGAATCGTATTATCAGGTGTCAGCTCAATCCATTGGGTGGAAGTTAAAGTTCCTGGATATCCTTCCTCTCCATCAGGACTTCTATAAGTCATTTTAACTCCCAAAATCGAATCATTGGTATACGGCTCTGCATCCCATACTTTTTTGTTAAATCCTTCTACACCACCATGCAGATGGTTTTCTCCATTATTGGTTGCCAAAGTATAAGTTTGCCCATTGAGAGTGAATTTTCCTTTCGCGATTCTGTTCGCTACTCTCCCGGCTGTAGCACCAAAGAAGGGATTAGGCTTGGTAAGGAACTCAGGAATTGAGTCAAAAGTCAATGCAACATTTTCGAGATTACCGTCTTGATCAGGAACGAATATTTTTGAAATCAATCCTCCAAAGTTGGAGAGCTCTACACTCATGGTTCCATTATCTAAAGTGTATCGAAACACATCTTTTCCTTGCCATTCAGCTACTTTTTCAGCTTTGATCATTAATTCAAGTTCTTGGGTGATTGTTTCTTTTTGTGGTTGAGAATCGCAAGATGCGAATACCCATCCGAAAAATAGAGAGAAATAGAAGATGGATTTTTTCATATTGTCTGGGTGGTAAATATAGGTTTTTGAATTATTGTTAATTTAAGGTAAGACCTCTTTCAGCCACTTCGGAAAAGCTTCTTTATAACTGTTTGTTAGTCAGGAAAGGCGTTCTCTGTTCCATCTCATTTTAGCACTGCCTACTGCCTCTGCCTACTTTTTCAGACTTTAGATTTCATACTTCAACTAATGAAAGACTGCTTCACCCCTATCCAAAGCTTTCTCTTTTATTAAGATAGACGAGAAACTCCAAGTAAATCTTCCTATAAATAAAGCGTGAAGGGTTCGCAGTGACGACACTGCCTACTGCCAACTGCCTCTGCCTACTTTTTCAGACTTCTCACTTTATCTTTCTGACTTAATCAATCTGCCTACTGTCACTGCCTACTTTTTCAGACTTCAGATTTCTCACTTCTCACCTTCCTAAGGCTTCCTTTCATGATTCTTCTCAATCCTATCCAATTCTGCCTGAAGCTTTTCTCCACTGATCCATTGCCCTCGGATCATTACTCCCAGAGGTTTTTGCATGGTGTTTAGGTCTTCCAGAGGGTTGTTTTGAACCATCACAAAATCAGCAGCCATTCCCTTTTTGATCATTCCCCAGTCATTTTCTTCTCCCATGTATTTTGCGGGTTCAACCGAGCCAGATTTTAAAATCTCATAGTTGGACATTCCCGCCTCTGACATCAGCCTAATTTCATGATGAATGGAAAAGCCCGGGACATTAAATACTTGTGGAGAATCCGAAGCCATAATCATTGGCACTCCTGACTGATGTAACTCCATAAATAATTTTCTCCGAAACTCGAGGTAAGGAGCTACAAACTCTTTATCCAACAACCCCGCTCTTTCCATTTGTTTTTTGGCGTTGACCCACTGCTGTATCAGAAAACCAGGCAAATATTTCATTTCAGGCGCCTGACGGAATTCATCTGCCGGGATATAGCCAAAGTATCGATCAAAAAGAGTTAAAGTAGGTGCAATATAGGTTCCCTGATCCAAAGTCATCTGAATCAAGTTTGGCAATTTTTCCATCTGGACTTCTCCAACTAACTTCAGATTAAAAGGCCCGGAAGTGGCAGGATCAATTTCCAGATTATCTGGCAGAAGGCCTTCCATGTAGCCATCCATATGCTCTATGGATTTAAAGCCGCTTCCCAAAGCATTTTTTATCCCCACAGCGAGAGGAACGTGTCCTCCAAAAGGAATTCCTAATTCTTTGGCTGTTTTTGAAATTTCCCACATCTCATCCAGCTCCACTCCGGGGTGAATTTTTAAGTGATCATAACCGGCTTCTTTTTGCTCCCTCACCATCTTTGTCGCCTGCTGAGGACTAGTTACAGAATTGCCATTGAATGAGGGTCCTGAAATATACACTCTAGGCCCGGGCGTTTCTCCGGAATTTACTCTTGCTCTTAAATCAATATGGGAAGGATGACCAAGCATGCTGCGAATTCTCAATACCCCATTGGCAAGGTAAAGCCACATAGATTCCTCCTGAAGCTGAGTATTTCCGTCATTTTCAACAGGAAGATGGGCATGGAACTCCGCCAATCCCGGAAATATATAAGCGCCCTGTCCGTCTATCAGATTTTCGCTATACATCCTGGGAGTTTGTGCAGTGAGAGGAATAATCTGGTCAATTTTTCCATCTACTATGTATACTGCCTGATTTTTCAATACCTCTTTCCCATCCATACTCACGATGTGCACATTAGTCACCAAAGCTTTCTGGGAAAAGGCAAAAAAGGACAATAAACAAAAGGAAATCAGCAGCGATACTTTTATTGAATTCATAGCCATGGATATTAGGTTATCTTGAATTTCGTGTTTTATAAAGTGGAATGCAATCCGATCCTGTAAAAGCTTATTTGTACAAATAACTCAAAGCTTCCTGCAACATCTCTTTAGGAGTTTGATCAATGGACAGTTTTAATCCATAGGCTGGTTCTTCCCAAGTGGCAAACTGAGAATCCAACATTTCCGCCTTCATGTAATGGTTTTTCCTCGCCAGCATTCTAGCCCAGATCAAATCCCTATCTCCTTTCAGATGAATCCACTTCACAGAGGAATCCACTCCCAAAATTTTCCGATAGCTTTCTTTCAAGGCAGAACAAGCCAAAACACAACCACCACAAGCCTTGGACTCCGTAAGTTTGCTAGCCAAGGCTTCCAACCAAGGCTGCCTATCATTGTCATTGAGAGGAATACCCTGACTCATTTTTGCAATATTTTCAGCTGGATGAAAATCATCCGCATCATAAAATGGTAAACTCAAATGGGCAGCAAGTGCAGAACCTAAGGTTGTTTTACCGGTACCTGACACACCGGTGACAATGATTAACATATAAGCTTTGTGATTTTTTATTCTTCAGTCCTAAAGATTAGCTAATTTGGGGAAGATGAAAAGCGGGACAACTTTTATTTCGGATCAATTTTACGCCAAACATGTCAGTGACCTACATTTCCGTCACTTACGCATGGCCAAAGCCTCCACATCTATTCAAGACTGTGCTGCCCAAATGGCAAAAGAGCAGGTTTCCTGCCTATTTGTAGGGGAATCGCCTCAGCAGATTCAAGGCTATGTCACCGACATTACCCTTAGGGATCAGGCTTTGGCAAAAGGCTTGGCTTTCGACACACCCATCAGTGAAATCATGGAACATGCCATGGTCTCCATCCATCCTGAAGCCACTCTCGTCGAGGCGCTATTATTAATGTTCCGTACCAAATCCCGCTATTTGTTGGTCAAGGAAAATGAGCAATACATAGGCTGGATAAGCAGAACCAAAATTCTTACCGAGCAAAGCCAGGGGCCCTTTATGTTTATTCAATCTGTGAAAGAAGCCAGGCAGATCACAGAACTGAAGGATAAATGGCAGCGTATGCCGGAAATTATTCATCTCCTGCTCTCAAGAGGGATGAAAGCAGGAATAGTCAATCAAATCATCACCACTGTCGCAGACACTATTACGCAACGAGTCATTGAGCGGGTCATCAAAGAAATTGGAAGCCCTCCTGCCAAATTTGTCTTTTTCGTACTGGGAAGTGAAGGAAGAGGTGAGTTGACTCTGAAAACGGATCAGGATAATGCCATTATCTATGAGGATAAAGCGAATGAGCAACGAGAAGCAGTTCGAGCCTATTTCTTGGATTTTGCCACCCGAGTTTCAACAGCTTTAGATCAGATTGGAATCGCCTTTTGTGATGGTGAACTCATGGCCATGAACCCCAAATGGACTCATTCTCTATCTCATTGGAAAAGAAATTATGAGAGGTGGATCTCTGACGCCTCTCAGGAAACAGCCATGAACTATTCCACCTTTTTTGATTGCAGAGCCATTTTTGGAGAGGAAAGTTTATTAGTGGAATTGAAGGACTATATGGGAGAGCTGCTAGAAAAAGCTCCCGAGCGTTTTTTTATCAATTTGGGCTACAATGCACTTCAGTACGAACCTCCACTTACATTCTTTAGAAATATTAAAACCGAAAAAATTGACGGTGAAAAGCAACTGAACCTAAAACAAACCATGCGTCCCATTGTGGATTTGGCAAGGGTTTTTGCGCTCAAACATAAAATCCACGAAACCAACACAGTTAGAAGGATAGACTTGCTAAGGCAAAAAGGAGTATTCACCATGCCTGAAACCCAGGAATTAATCCATGCTTTCAATTACCTCATGTCTCTCCGCTTGGAAAATCAGGCAGGTTTGATTCTTGAGAAAAAGGAAAAACCTAAGAACTTTCTGACCCTTGACTCTTTAACTAAAGTTCAGTCAGTTACTCTCATAGAGATATTTAAAGTTATCAAGGATTTCCAGGCCAGAATCAAGTTTTCATTTACCCGAAGTCTATAAATTTCAACTCCTTCCGATACTTTTATAAATTTTTTATTAAAGTTGTTTTTTATTAGTGAAAGTTTTTTAAATTTGCTCAGACAAATAATTTAAAGCTCTGCAAAAGGTAAACAATAGTAAATTTTACTTTTAATTGATTTTCCAATTATTTTTTGGAATACAACCGATTGCTTATTTTAATTTATTTGGAATAGAAGAAATAAAAACCGATAATAAATCTTATAAACCCTTAACTGTCTAACCAGCATGCTCAGTAAGTACCCACTATCCGAAGTAGAGAAAAGCTTCTTGCAGGAATCAGGAGTAGAAAAAATTTCCACGCTGATTCCCTACTTGACGGTTGACAATTTTCCCAAACTAGGTTTGCTTACCGCTTGCCGGTTTTTGGAATGGGCGGCAGCCAACCCACAGGGAGTCATCAGCTTACCTACTGGAAAGACGCCTGAATTTTTTATCAAATGGACTCAGTATTTATTAGAAAACTGGGACAGCAAAAAAGGCAAAGACATTCGGGAAAAATATGGCATGGGAGCTACCAAAAAGCCTGTCTTAAAGGACTTGACTTTTGTACAGATAGATGAATTTTACCCTATTTCATCTTCCCAGCACAATTCCTTCTACGACTATGTAAACAAGTTTTACATTCAGGGATTTGGCCTTTCTAAGGAAAAAGCCATTCTCATCAACTCGGATGAAATTCCTTTAGCCAATGGTCTGAGCTATAAAGAAGTATTCCCTGACCTGAAAGTAGACTTGAGCCTGAGATTTCGAGATCCTCAAAACGAACTGGAAAAAATTCAGCAAGAATCCATTTACAAAATCGACCAATGGTGCGGACAATATGAGCAAAGAATCAGAGACTTAGGAGGAATCGGGTTTTTCCTTGGCGGAATCGGACCGGATGGACACATCGCTTTCAACACCCGAGGTTCTCATATTTACTCAGTTACCCGATTGACTGAAACTAATTTTGAAACACAAGCCGTAGCAGCCGGAGACTTAGGTGGCATTGAAGTATCCGCCAACAGATTGGTGATAACTATCGGCTTGGATACTATCGTTTACAATCCTGAAGCGGTGGCGATAATTATCGCAGCAGGAGAAGCTAAAGCAGGAATAGTACGGGACTCTCTCGAAACCCCGATGAATAATGTATTCCCTGCTACTGTCCTTCAAAAGTTGAAAAATGGCCGTTTTTACCTGACCAAAGGAGCGGCAGTCAAATTAACAGACTCTCTTGACAGCTATTATCAAAAGGGAGAATGGACTTTTGAAAAAACTGAAAGAGCAGTGATTGAGCTTTGCAAAAAGCTGAATAAATATGGACACAGGCTGAAACTGAGTGATCTGAAAGCGGATAAATACTGCAAATTAATCCCTGATCTCTCCGAGGAAACAGTCAGCCTGGTGATGAAAAGTGTAGAGGATAAGCTGGCAAAAGGTTTGGAGCAGGAAAAAGACCAAAGACTGCTACATACCGGACCACACCATGATGACATTTCACTGGGTATTCTTCCTCACATTACCAATCAATTGCATGAACCCAGCAATGAGGCCCATTTCTCTGTGCTAACTTCGGGCTTCACAGCTGTGACCAACACATTTGTCATTGATACACTTCAACACACCAAAAAACTATTGGATGACAACAAAATCCAAATGGTGAATTATGAAGACTTTTTCGAGGTGGGATACAGTTTGAAAACAGACAAAGATGTTTACCACTTCCTGACAAATGTAGCTTCCGAAAATGCTGAGGCTAGGAAAAGAGGACTTTGCCACCGTGTTGTCAGAGCTTTGGTGATCATTTACGAAGTAAAAAACAAGACTCAGCTCCGGGAAACTATCAATGATGTCATCAGTATTTTGAGAAAGAGTTATGATGGAGAAAAAAATCCATCCAAAATCCAAAAGCTGAAAGGCATGATTCGGGAATTTGAAGAAGAATTGGTTTGGGCTCACTTTGGTGTACAGGTTAAGAACGTTCATCACCTCAGACTGGGCTTTTATACCGGAGATATTTTCACCGAACAGCCTGATAAAACGCGCGACGTAGAACCGATCGTGGAATTATTCCGAAAAGTTAACCCTACGAAGATTAGTTTAACGCTAGATCCGGAAGGCTCAGGTCCAGACACCCACTACAAAGTTTTGCAGGCTACGGCGGCCGCAGTCAAAAAATGGGGTGAGGAAAAAGACCTAAGCGATTTGAGAATCATAGGCTACAGGAATGTTTGGTTTAAGTTTGAACCCCACGAAGCCAATGTCATCGTTCCGGTTTCTTTGGGAGATATGTCCGTGATGGAGGACTCCTTCACCAATTGCTATCTTTCACAGGTAAATGCTTCTTTCCCCAGCTATTCCCATAATGGAAAATTCAGCACCGTTGCCAAGCGTACCTGGGTTGGACAATTGAATGACATTCAGCTTTTGTTGGGTAAAAATTACTTCTACCTGCACGAGCGAGCAAAAGTTCGAGCCAGCCATGGTCTAATTTTCTTCAGAGATATGAATGTGGAAGAATTCCTGGCTACCGCGAGAGAACTAGAAAAATCTATTGAAGGAATGCTGTAAATAGTATTTCTTCGCACCCGAGTAAATCAAGCAAGACAATTTGCTTTCAACCTATTAACCTATTTAGTCACTATTTTAACTCAAGGAATGCAAAAGGCCATATTGGGATTGGATATTGGAGGCACCACCATCAAAGGTGGGGTGCTGATTAACGGGCATTTGGAAGATATCCGTACCATTCCCACACCGGCCAAGGAAAGTCAGGAATTCATCCTTGAAACCATAGCCATTTTTATAGAATCCTATTTGCATCATGATTTGGAGGGGGTAGGCATAGGAATTCCAGGCTTAGTGGATGTAGAAAAAGGCATTGTGCTGGGATTGGCAAATATCCCGGCTTTTCAGCATGTGGAGCTCGGTAAATTTCTCACAGAACGAATTGGCAAGCCCATATTCATCAATAATGACGCAAACTGTTTTGCTTTGGGCGTCCATAAGTTTGGCGTAGGGAAGAAATATAAAAACCTGGTAGGAATCACTTTGGGAACTGGCGTAGGAGGAGGAATTGTAATCAATGGGCACTTATATTCCGGGGTGAATTCAGCTGCCGGCGAATGGTGCAGCGCTCCTTATTTAGATCATAATTTCGAACACTATTGCAGTGGCAAATTCTTCCATAATAATTATCAGACCAAGCCCAAAGCTATGGCCAAAAAAGCCATGGCCGGAGACCCTGAAGCTATTCAGGCTTTTGAGGAATTTGGGCATCATTTGGGAGAGTTGATCAAGCATATATTATATGCTTTGGCTCCGGAAGCCATTGTGTTAGGAGGATCCATTCGGAAGACTTTTCCTTTATTTCAAAAATCCCTTTACCGCTCTTTGGAGAGCTTTGGATATCCTACCGTTTTGGAACATCTCAAAATCTTATTGTCCGAATTGGACGAAACAGCCATCCACGGTGCAGTAGCACTGGTGGACGTTGAACCTGAAATTGTGAATTCTTAAGAGATAAAGTTGGTTTAGTAAGTGAAAAAGGGCGGTTTCTGATAGGAATCGCTTTTTTTATTCTGGTTTCATGGCCTCTAGAAAACCTGGCTTAAGCCTCTTATTTCTATCAAAAAGCAAAGGAAAATTGGTTCTCCCTCTTACCGGCCAATTATTCAGCCAGCTACTGCCATCTTGCAATCCCCAAAAAGTGACGCGACTGATTTTATCTGAATGCTTTCGAAAGAGCTGGAAAAGAGATTGGTAGCGCCTGACCAACTCTGCTTCTTTTTCTAGTGTAATTCCATCTTTAAAAGGATTCCAGCGCTCGGATTCAGCAAATGAAATCTCCAGATCAGCTCCGTCAAAATCACTGGGTCTTGGCAGGATATCCACATCCAGTTCTGTTACCATCACATCAAAACCAGCCTCATGAATATCCAGAATTGCCTGCTCTATCATGTCCAAGCTTGGAAAGTCCAATCGATAATGTCCCTGCATCCCTATTCCATCAATTCGCACTCCCTGTTTTCGCAGAGCTTGAGCCATTTCTAATATGGCTTTGCGCTTTTCCGGTTTCCAGACATTGTAATCATTGTAATAAAGTTCTGAATTGGGATCTATCCGATTTGCCTTTCGAAAAGCCTGAGCGATATAGTCCTCCCCCATCAATAAATACCAGGAGGTCTTTCTCCAAGTACCATCATCCTCAAAAGCCTCATTGACCACATCCCATGCATGGATATCCCCTTTGTATCTTCCCACTACGGTTTCTATATGATTCTCCAGTCGCTTTTGAAGTAATTCAGCATCTATCAATTGCCCCTCTTGATCCTGAAATACCCAATCAGGAATCTGCTGATGCCAGACCAGTGTATGCCCAACCAAAAAAGCATCCAGCTCCTTTCCTTTAGTCACAAAAGCATCCCCAAACTCAAAGGAGTACCTATCCTCTTCGGGATGCACTCTACTCCACTTAAGGCCATTCTCAGGGGTAAGAGAATTGAAGTGTAAATGCAATAAGGAATCTGCTCCATCTACCTCATCTGTGATCTGTCTGCCATTGACGGCTACACCAATTCTAAAATCCGAGGAAAATTCATCCTTTAAACTTTCACGCTTAGGCTGCTGACAGGAGAAATTGAGCAGTATCAGAATTACCAAATAGGTTGGAAGTATAAATTTTTGAGAATAGGTTGCTAGCATGTTTTAAATTAGCAAGTCTACTTGAAAATTCACTTTCCGTTCATCCAATTATTCCTACGTCTTAACAACCAAAGCATAATAATTTACTCCATATGTCAGCTAATCACCTTCAAGTCGCTCTAGCCCAAATTGCTCCGATTTGGCTCAACAAGTCACAAACGCTGGAATTGGTCAAATCCTGCATGCATGAAGCCGCTCGTGAGGGAAGCGAATTAATAGTCTTCGGAGAAGGTTTGGTTCCCGGTTATCCCTGGTGGCTTTCCATCACCCATGCTTCGGCTTGGGATGATCGCATGCAAAAAGAGATCTTCGCCCATTATGCCAGACAGGCAGTTCAAATAGAAAGTGGGGACTTACAGGAGATTCAGACATTGGCAAAGCAGCTTCAACTCGCTGTCTATTTAGGAATCATAGAAAGACCACAGGATAGAGGCGGACATAGTTTGTATTGTTCGCTGGTTTACATTGATGCAAATGGACAGATCCAATCCGTGCATAGGAAGCTTCAACCCACCTACGATGAGCGACTGGCTTGGGCACCGGGTGATGGAAACGGACTTCAGGTACATTCACTAAAAGGCTTCACAGTAGGCGGACTCAATTGCTGGGAAAATTGGATGCCTTTAGCGAGAACAGCATTGTACGGATTGGGTGAAAATCTGCATATCGCAGTTTGGCCGGGAGCAGTTAGAAACACCGAGCTGATCACTAGGATGATAGCTCAGGAGGGACGATCTTTTGTGATATCCGTTTCCAGTCTGATGCGCAAATCTGATTTCCCCGAAGACATTCCCCATTTGGAGGAAATTCTTAAAAATTGTCCAGAGGTCTTGGCAAATGGAGGTAGCTGCATTGCAGGACCGGATGGAAAATGGATTCTAGAACCCAGAGCTGATTATGAGGGACTTTTATATGCAAGTTTAGACTTGAACAGGGTCTATGAAGAAAGACAAAACTTTGATCCGACGGGACATTATTCCCGGCCGGATGTCTTGAAGCTAAAAGTTAATGGGGAGCGGCAGCATTCGGTGAAGGGGATGGAATAGATCAAGGTCGATTATTTCTTATTAAACCAACTTGCAAATTACTTTGGATTTTAGAGCTGGAAGACCGAAGACAGAGGACCGAAGCTTCCTGATTTTGATCCTTTTAGCAGCCTATAAGCCGTATTTTTGTTGATACAAACAAGAAAGCTGATTTCTATAAAAAAAATCTTTCTCCTATCCTTCTTCATATAGACCCTCATACTGGCTATTTGAAGGACAGGATGGCGGACAGTATTCTACAAAAAGCATCCAAAATGTATTTAGGAAATCTGTAGAAAAAAGTGGGATAAATCCTTAGGCAACGGTGCACACCCTTAGGCACAGTTTCGCCACCCATTTATTGCAGCAGGGGACTAATTTACGGATGATCCAAGTGCTTCTTGGCCACAGTAGTTCGACGACGACAGAGGTGTACAGCCATATTTTGGCTGTGTCCAATAAAAATGTAGTCAGTCCTCTTGACGGGATATCCGAAATTCTTAATTTAGGTGAGCCGAAGCGGGGGGAGTCATCCACATAACGGATATAGACGCCATTGCCGGAGGAAATATTCGTCAATACAAATGTTAGGGCTCATTTTAAAAGACGACACGACCAATGCAAATTGACGAAGAATTAAGACATAGAATTGGACTTGCTCTTAATGAAGCGACCTTACTTGGAGTTGAGTTTGACAAGGAGAAAAATTTGGTTGCTTGCTCCTTTGCGTTGGTTGCTATGGACAAGAACGGAAATGTTCCCGAAGACAATCGACTTTTATTCATTTTCAAACCAGTTGGACGATTTGTTGCTTCTTTACGCAATGGGCATTGGGACGACAAAAACGCTGAAGTTGAAAAATTTGAACCGGAAAATATTTTAGATATTATCCAAAGCTTTAAAGGACTTTCGATTTATGGTTGGGACTTTATTAATTGTGGTGACAAAGATTTTGACACTTGGAAAGACCGCTTAAGTTTTGACTACTCAGCAGGCGACAATATTGGACTAACGAACACGATTGACCTTTTCCAGGAAGGTGGCAACAGACATATTGACCTAAGAATTTGGTTTGACGATTTTGAAATTTTGACACCAAAGTATGAACCAGTCGACTTGGAAGAGTTCTTAGAAAATGGTAAACGTGGTTGGGACGCAGTTTACTCAAACAATGACAAAATGGGCAATTTTGGGATTATCCCAGCGACAACAGAAAATGAACAAAAGTTAAAGACTGCAATAAACAATTTGACAGGAGAACAGCAACCAAAAAGTTGGTTGAAAAAACTAAAAGACAAATTTAAAAGCTGACGATGGAAAGAAAAACGAGCCATAACATGGGTTTGGCAAAAGTGGCGGTTCAGTGCTCCGCAGACACATTTGTGGTTAATCAAAGTTTGGTTCTCCGCATCAATATTTGTGGTGAAAATCGCCACCTTCGCCAAGCGCCAAACCGTTACCAGTAATGTGAGTAAACCGCAAAAGTTTCCATATAATTCAACTTTTATTATCTTTGTGCAGTATAATGAATTGAAAATCTGAATGGACAAAAATTTTGATGTAATCTTTCTTGAACATGCTCTCGAGTTTTTAGAAAAGTTGGACTTAAAAACAAGACAAAAAATTTACTACAACATTGACAAGGCCAAACTCGGACTCGACCCGAAACTGTTCAAAAAACTGACTGATGAAATTTGGGAGTTCAGGACAAAATATAGCGGACTGCAATATCGACTTTTCGCTTTTTGGGACAAAACTGACAAAACTGCAACACTTGTCATTTCAACACACGGAATCGTGAAAAAAGTTGATAAAGTTCCGAAAGCAGAAATCGAAAAAGCTGAAAGGATTAGAAAAGAATATTTTGAACAATAGAACAATGGAAGCAAAAAATAAAAAAATGAAAATGATGACCCTTGAGCAGCTTAAGGACAGGGACATTGGAAAAATAGGAACTCCAGAAAGGGACAAATACGAATTTGACCTACGAATGGAACTGCTCGGAGAAATGATAAAATCCGTTCGGAAAGAACGAAACTTGACACAAGAACAACTTGGAGAACTTATCGGTGTTCAAAAATCCCAAATCTCAAAATTGGAACGGAGCACAAAAAATGTTACCATCGAAACAATTTTGAAAGTTTTTCAAGCATTAAAAGCTAAGGTTAAGTTCAGTGTGGAAATGAATGAATCGGAATTTAAAGTAGCGTGAAACAAAAGCACTACTGGCAACAGCACCTAAGAAAACGTGGGGCGGCTGGTGGCAGTGCATGGGTTTGTTCTTCGAGTAAACCTTTGTTCTAACAGCAGGGTAATCGCTTCGAAATGCCCCACGTTTCTTAGCTGCGGACCGTTGTAGCCAATTGAAAGACGTAGTTATAAAAACCACAGTGTATACCCCTAGATTAACTCATTAATCATTCCCAACGAAATTGGCTCTACCAAAGAATCTTCGATTCACGAAGTTGTTGAGATTAGAACCAAAGCGGTAATTAAAGCCAAATCTGGAATCCACGGTGTATGCTGAAGGCAGGGTTACCCTCCCACTCAATATATCCTGCTCAGTAAAATCTCCCGATGCCAGGTAAATCTGATCCTTTACGTAGTTGCCTTCTACCCTCATAAAGAAAGAAAAATTCCCTGTAACACGGACTTCTGCGCTGATATTCATTCCGGTAGACCAAGAGCTGAAATCATCCAGATAATTTCTCAGTCGATATCCTATTTCCAGGTTACCCCAACGTTGATTGAGCCCCAGACTGGCTCTCAAGCTATGGAGAACCCTGGTTTCCTCAAGAACACCGGAAATCGTTTCTTCGACATAGCTATTTCTCCTGACTTCGACCCCATAGTTCACTCTTAGAAATCTGGAATTCTGTACTGCTTCCGGGAAAAAATTGTACTCCACGGCTGGTCTAAAGCTGGTCTGGAACTGATAATTGAAGCGAGTATTCTGACGTCCCGCAATATCATAGCCATAGGACCATTGGGGTGAAATAGCTTTTACAAGCTGATGACTAAAACCAAATTCTGATACATCAAAATTATTCTGAACTTGATCGATAATCTGGTTACCACTTTCGTCGAGAACCGGATTGCCATTGGCATCAACCCTAGGTACTTTTTGAATCGTTCTTCTCAGCCTTTCATCTATACGACCGGATAGGGAAATTTTCCATTTATCTGTAATCCGATTAATATTGACATCTCCACCAATGTTGATTTGCCTGCTCAATTCCTCCAGCTCAATATTTGCATTACTACCCACATTAAAAACCCAATAATTCCAAGGATCTACAGTTTCCTCCTCTTCTTCTGAAAAATTAGCAGGGTCAGTCTTCATATTTATTTCGATTCCTTCCCCGGCTTTGGTTTTCGCAACATAGGGAGCTAAACCTAATTTGATAAAGCGGGTGAGTTTTTCCCTGACTTCAAAATCTGTATCCGTCTGTTTGGTATTGACATAGAGGGTATCTCTTCTTCCCGCATGGATGTTTTGTTGGCCTATAAACAAAAGTTGATATTGCCTTCCACCGCCTCCGGATCTGTTATTGTTAATCAGGAGAAAGACATCAGCAGTTTGATTATCCCTATAAAAGTCAACCGCTGTAATTTCCGTTCTGATAAAATCCATATCACAACCACCATCCCAGCGTTCACAGCCATCGATAAATACTCTAAGTCTATTGGGGATTTTATTATTATCAACGAGCGTTTGACTAATTGAAGCCGAAGTCAAAGAGAAGAAGCTCAGGGTCAATAACAGTAGTACTTTGTTCATTTAATCTGGTTTAGTTCATGTTGACCGTGTGGTTTCGGTCATTAATTAATTCCAATCATCATCGCTCCCTGTTTTTCTAATTATGCTTGAAAAGGAGTAATCTTTTTTCCCGAAGGAGTTGATAATATCCTTTTCTTTAATCGGATATTTTTCATCCTTTTTCATGCAATCAAACTAGTAAAAGGATGTGAAAGGCATACAAACTTTGGGTGAGAGTATGTTCTTGGAATAGTCCAAACGTATAAACAAAATACGCTATTAAAAAGGAATATAAGCACCAGTGGTTTGATAGGGTATTCGAGCGGTAATGGCATTAATCAACTAGCCGAATTCAGCAACACAACTAAAAAAGAAATTAACGAAATACTGTTAATTTTTTTCTGTTTGGTATGAATGTCGGTTGTTAGATTTATGGGAATAAAAATCTTATTTCGGGTAGTGAGCGAAATCAGTTCGATAATTGATGCAAACTATGCAGAAATGTATGATGCTTTGATTTTTGTAAAAACAGTGAGTTTGGCAGATTTCAACCTAAATAAACTCATGGACTGAAATAGTACTATTCAAAAACCAATCTGCAGTTTTCCTATTTTTCATAAAAAGATTGCCTCCTTTTTCGCTTTGAACCAAATCTTAAAATCAATGGACTAATACAGAAACTCATTCTTTGCCAAGCGCCTCATCTTTGTTGCAGTTACAATTCATTCAACATTTAACCAACAAAGAATATGTCAACAGTAGTAATCGGGGCTACCGCCCTTACAGCCAGCAAGAGCAAAGTCAAGTTAATCCAAGAAACTAAAATCAGTCCAGTATTCAATGTAAGTGCGGATGCTGTTTGGAAAATCATTGGTCCGGGATTTAAAAATGTATCAGTTTGGAGTAGAGCAGTTGACCATGCGAGTACCAGTGGCCAACCTGAATTTGAAGGGGCCTCCTGTAGGAACCGTTCTTGCGATTTGAACGCCTCTGGGTTTAGCAAAATTTCTGAAACCGTTATCGAATACGATGCAAATCAAAGGACTTTAGGATATTCAGTAGATGCAGGGATACCCGGCTTTGTCACTTACATGGCCAATAATTGGAGGGTAATTGAAGTAGGGCCAAACCAATGTAAAACAGAAATGACAGTTACCATGCATTTGAAGCCATTGATGGGATTTCTAATGGGCGGGATGTTTAAAAAAAATATTCACAAAATCCTGGATGAGGTGATCGAGGATTTGAAGATTTATGCTGAAACTGGCAAGATCTCTGAAGCCAAGGAAAAAAGAATAGCACAGCTTGAAAAGAAAAACAATTAACAACTTCCTCTCTTCATGACCAAGACGGTTTGGGTTGATACTTGAGCCGTTTTGCCTTTTTATGGGTATTTTACTTCAAGTGGATGTGAAATAATGTCCAAAGCCTATTTCAAAGCATTCCAAAAAAGGTTAAAAACTTCCCCTTGTCACCTATGAAAATCAGCACTTTTCTCACATTCGTTGGAGATAACTGCGGTAAGGCCACAGAAGCAATCAATTTCTACACCTCTATTTTTCCGAATTCGGAAGTAAAAAGGATCGTAAATTATGCGGAAGGTGAGCCTGGCGGAACACCAGACTTGATCAAGTTTGGATTTTTCATCTTAAACGGCACGGAATACCAAGTCTCCGAAAGTAATTACAAACACAATTGGTCATTTACTCCCGGAGTATCCTTATTTATTAATTCCGAATCGGAAGATCAAATTGAAATCTTATACGAGAAACTATCCGCCGAAGGAGATCAAGTGATGGTTCCGCTCGACAACTATGCAGGAGATGGGGATTATGGCTTTGGAGAAAAATTCGGCTGGTGCGAGGATAAATATGGGGTTTCTTGGCAGTTGGTTTTGTTAAGATAAATATCTTAGAATAAACATATCGAACACATTTTTTTACAATTTTTATCTATATTAGATAGTGATTTTATAAAACTACTTTTTCACTTACCACAATCTAAAAACTATATTTTTGTACGTTAAATCAGCTTTTCAAGCATATTAAGTTGAATTTGAATGAAAATATTTGTCAATCCTGTACAAAAATCATTTAAATATGAGAAAGATATCTGATTTAGAAATACTAAGTAAAACTTTTGAGGATTTATCAGTTGGTATAGGAATTTTTCAAGTTCAAGATTTGAATGACCTAAAAAGCATTCAATATGTTTTTATGAATAAGGTTCTTTTATATGAAATGAGAAAAGAACGTGATGAGGTTATTGGAAAAAAAATTATAGAGGTAGCTCCCGAGGCATTTAATCATGATGGAGGGCTCCTTGTCATGGAGACATACAGAAAAGTCGCAGCAGAAGGAGGAAGTATTAATTTGGGATTGGTTGAATATTCCAACCATATGGTAGCAGGAACTTACGAGTGCTCTGTTCACCATATTATAGACAACTATGTCTACGTAATGTTGAGAAACGTAACGGAATTGGAACAAACAAAGAATGAGTTATTGCTAAAAAATAAAGAACTATCTCAATTCGCTTATATGGTCTCTCATGATTTGAAGGAACCATTAAACACTATTACCTCATTAGTTCAATTATTTGAAAAACAAAATTCAGGGAAATTTGATACAGAAACAGCCCAAATGCTAGGCTTTATTTCTAGCTCAACTAACCGGATGAGGAGCCTGATAACAGGTTTATTGGATTATAGTGGTATTGGGCAGGGAAAAGAATTAACTGAAATAGATTGCCAAAAGTTAGTCGAGATTATTCAACAAGATCTAGCTTCAAAAATAAAAGAAACCAATTCTATTATTGAAGTTGGAGAATTACCAAAGATCTTTGGCTACGAGACAGAGCTTCGAATGCTTTTTCAAAATTTAATAAGCAATGCCATCAAATTTAGCAAGCCCAATTTACCTCCTCGAATAAAAATAAGTGCCAAAAAACAAGATGGATGGACCTTTCTTATTCAAGATGATGGAATTGGCATTGCCAAGGAATATCAGAGTAAAATATTTGGGGTATTTGAACGCTTACATTCCAAAAGTGAATATGAGGGAACAGGGATTGGCCTCGCTCATTGCAAGAAAATTATAGATCTACATAAAGGTAAAATTTGGGTAAATTCTAAATCTGGAGAAGGAAGCACTTTCTGTTTTTCAATACCATCCAGAATTGATCAAAAATCTTGATATTATTATTGATAATTCAAGTTAGGGCTATGGCTTAACTTTTTTTGAAAAACCAAATCTGCATCAAAAAATGTCTATGACAAGCTATTTAGGCATCTTTTGATTGGATTCAAAAGGCTCAATTAAACTCTATATTCAGTAATTTAAGCTGATGAAAAAACAATCAAAAAAGATAGATTCCTAAACTCATCTCCTCTTTATACTAAAGATTTACGCTAAGGGAAAGTGTTTATCTATTTAATCTTATGACAATTAATTTGCCCCCAAATATTAAAACTCCTGCATTAGATTTTTCCGGATATCGCATATAAACCTCTCAGATTTATTTTATTTGCTTTTTCCACTATCCAAAAACGAAATCATCGTCATTGAATGACTGCAAAAGATATACTAGGAAACCCGGATTACCTCGCAATATCCTATGGAGGATATAGAAAGAACTCCAGAAGCATTCAGCCTACCGTAAATCAGCTGAAAGAAGATTTACTCATTCTTCATGCTATGGGCATACGCCTTCTGAGAACTTACAATGTACACTTACCTCATGCTTCAAATGTGCTCAAAGCCATTTCAGAGCTGAATCAGGAGAAACAAGGCTTTGAAATGTATGTCATGCTGGGAGCATGGATCGATTGCAAAAATGCCTGGACGGATAAGCAACCTGATCATTTTCAGGAAAGCGAACGAAATCAGGTCGAAATTGCAAAAAGCGTGGAGCTGGCAAATCAATATCCTGAAATCGTTAAAATCATCGCTGTAGGAAATGAAGCCATGGTCAAATGGGCCGAATCTTATTATGTACAGCCAGAGGTAATCTTGAAATGGGTCAAGTACCTACAAAATCTAAAGAAAGAGCAGCAAATCTCATCGGAACTTTGGATCACCTCCTCGGATGATTTTTCTTCTTGGGGTGGTGGAGATCCCCTTTACCATACCCCCGCGCTCAATCAGTTGATTCGGGAAGTGGATTTTGTTTCCATGCACACTTACCCCATGCACAATACCCACTATCATCCGATATTTTGGGGAGTCAGTCCCTCGGAGAAAAAGCTCCCTAAAAAGGAAAAGCTGGAAAAAGCCATGCAAAGAGCCCGAGACTTTGCTATAGGACAATATCAGCAAGTGAAGGCTTATGTAGAAAAAATTGCCCCAGGCAAACCCGTACATATAGGAGAAACCGGTTGGGCCAGCAGTTCGGATGGATTTTATGGTCTGGAAGGATCCAGAGCCTGCGATGAGTACAAGGAAATGCTTTACTACCAGGAAATGAGAAACTGGACCAATAGCCAAGGAATTTCCTGTTTCTATTTTGAAGCCTTTGATGAACCTTGGAAAGACTCAGGAAATGCGCAGGGCTCAGAAAATCATTTTGGTTTGATTACCGTGGACGGCAAAGTCAAAGCTGCGCTTTGGGAACAGTTTGAAGCTGGAGTTTTCCAGAGTTTAACCCGTGATGGGAAACCACTCAAACAGACCAAAAAAGGGAATATTGAATTAGCTCTCAAAGCTGCCATGATCCCTCCCCCAAACGAGCACTTGTAACCCAAGTCTATTCTGATTCTCAATTTGCAATACTCCATGCTTCAAAATAAATCAATTCAGGTATTTGAAACTTCCGCTCAAGGTAGAAAGCTGGAGAAAGTTGACCAGTTCGAGGAGGCAGAGATCACGATTCAGATCACACTCAATCCGGAGAAAAAATTTCAGACTATCACAGGAATTGGAGGTTCCTTCACTGAAGCTTCCGCTCATCTTCTTACTCTGATGAGCGAAGGAAAAAGGCGTGAGATCCTCAAGGCATATTTCAGCGAGGAGGGCTCTCGCTATTCCTTGACTCGAACACATATTAATTCCTGTGACTTTTCACTAAGCCATTACTCCTACGATTCCAATGCCGGGGATGTAAGTCTCCAGAATTTTTCCATTGAAAGAGATAGGAAAGCCTTGATTCCTATGATTAAAGAGGCAAAAACCTATTCCAAGCAAGGTTTCAAAATCATCGCTTCTCCCTGGACTGCACCTCCTTGGATGAAGGATAATCAGAGTTGGGTAGGAGGAAAACTACTTCCTGAGTACTATCCGGTCTGGGCAGATTTTTTTGAAAAATATCTCCAAGCCTTCCAGGATGAGGGAATAGCTATTTGGGGACTAACGGTGGAAAATGAACCTCATGGCAATGGCAATAATTGGGAAAGCATGCATTTTAGCCCTGAAGAAATGACTGATTTTGTTCGTCTTCACCTCGGCCCAAAGCTGGAAAATAAGGGTTGGAAAGAGGTAAAAATTCTAGGTTATGACCAAAACCGAGAAGGACTGAAGGAATGGGTAGATGTCATGTTTGCAAATGCCGAGTCTTCTAAGTACTTCTCAGGCACGGCGGTTCATTGGTACGAAAGTACCTATGAGGTCTTTCCGGAGGCCTTACAATATGCCCATCACAAGGCTCCTGAAAAATTCCTTATTCAAACTGAAGCCTGTATCGATGCTGAAGTTCCAAGATGGCAGGATGATGACTGGTATTGGAGCAAGGAAGCAAAAGACTGGGGTTGGCTTTGGGCTCCGGAAAATCAGAAATACTTACACCCCCAATATGTGCCTGTGTATCGGTATGCCGTCGACATCATAGGCTGCTTTAATAATTGGGTAGATGGATGGATAGACTGGAATATGGTGCTTGATCGAAGAGGCGGTCCCAACTGGTTTGAAAACTGGTGTGTTGCTCCGGTAATCGTAGATCCATCGAATGATGAGGTATACTACACCCCGCTTTATTATATTTTAGCCCACTTTAGTAAATTTATCCGACCAGGTTCCAAAATCATTGAGGTGAAAGTTTCAGATGATAAAGTTCAAGCGACCGCTGCGAAAAACGAGGATGGTTCTCTGGTCTTAGTTGTATTAAACCAAAACCAATTTAAGATTGCCATCAATCTGGAAATAGCTGACTACAAATCCACTTTTTCTATCAGTCCGGCTGCCATTCAAACCATTATTATTGGCCCCGACCAAACAAAAACCACTTAAACTGATTCAAATTATCGAACAATTAATTTACCCTTTCCATGCCATCATTTAGACAAGAAAAATTTCTTTCCCTCGCCTCCTCTGATTTATCTGACAAATCTTTAGAAGAACTCAAGCAAACCTTAAGAAATCAACTGAAAGACGGAGTTCATGGATTTTGTGCTAGTCCCTATGTGGAAGGTCAAAAACCTGGAGATCAACTTACAGAAGAGCAAATCAGAAAAAGATTGGAGGTCCTGAAGCCTCATACCAAATGGATCAGATCTTTCTCCACCACCGAAGGAAATGAGCTCATCCCAAAAGTGGCCCGGGAGATGGGGATCAAAACGATGGTTGGAGCCTGGCTGGGCGATAATCCTGAGACCAACGCCAAAGAGGTTGCCAATTTGATTGAATTGGTGAATGAAGGTTTGGTGGATATCGCGGCTGTGGGCAATGAGGTATTATACCGAGGAGATTTGGCGGTGGATGAGTTACTGGGCCATATTCAAGAGGTCAAAAGTAAAATCCAGAAAAAAGTACCAGTCGGATATGTGGATGCCTATTATGAATTCGAAGATCATCCGGAGGTATCGGAAGCATGTGATCTCATTTTGGCGAATTGCTATCCATTTTGGGAAGGATGTCCCTTGGAGCATTCCTTGCTTTATATGAAAGAAATGTATCGCATAGCCAAGAATGCAGGCAAAGGAAAGCGAGTGATTATTACAGAGACTGGATGGCCAGATCAAGGCACCAACCTGAGAGGGGCTGTTCCATCGACCGAAAATGCTATCAAATATTTCATCAATGCCCAGCAATGGTCTAAAGAAGAGAATATTGAATTATTCTACTTCTCTTCATTCGATGAATCTTGGAAAGTAGGTGCAGAGGGAGATGTAGGAGCTTTCTGGGGAATTTGGGATAAGGACGAAGTTTTGAAATACTAATTCAAGCAATCTTTTGGCTTTAATTAATACTAATCCGGTAGCTTTCGATTAAGCTACCGGAATATTTTTGAATGCTGCGTGAAAAGAGTACTTATTTTAAAATTTAAATCTATTGTAGGAGTGCAAAATGAATAGACTTTTTTCATTTTCAATTCATTTTCTTGAACCGACCTAAGATCAAAAACAGATAGTATTTCTAACCCTGCAGTTAGGAAAGGCATGCAAAAAACAACTTTTAAAATACCACAGATGGACTGCCCTTCTGAAGAAAATCTGATTCAGATGAAGCTTCAGACTATTCGATCCATTGAGCATCTTGAATTCGATATACCAAAAAGGAATTTGCATGTATTCCATAGTGGGAATTTGGAGCAAATTGAAAAAGCCCTAAAAGAACTGAAGCTGGGTGCTGAAAAAGTCCGAACCGAGCAGATTGAAGCTACTTTTTCTTCCCAAAACAATCAACAAAAAAGGCTACTCTGGACCGTCTTAGGTATCAATTTCTCTTTCTTTTTAATAGAGATGAGCACTGGTCTTATTTCCAAATCCATGGGATTGGTTGCTGATAGTCTGGATATGTTAGCTGATGCATTTGTCTATGGATTGAGTTTATTGGCAATCGGTGGAAGCTTAGCGAAAAAGAAAAAAGTAGCCCAAATCGCTGGCTACTTTCAAATGTCTTTGGCACTTATCGGTTTGGTGGAAGTAGTCCGTCGCTTTATTGGGGTTGAGCAAATGCCCAATTTCAAAACCATGATAATCGTTTCCATTTTGGCATTAGCTGCCAATATTACCTGCCTGTATCTACTTCAAAAATCTAAAAGTAAAGAAGCTCATATGCAGGCAAGTATGATATTCACGTCGAATGATGTTATCATCAATTCCGGGGTAATCCTGGCAGGATTATTAGTTTATTGGTTTAACTCCAAGCTGCCAGATCTGATCATTGGAAGCGTAGTATTTGCGCTGGTTCTACAGGGAGCATCCCGCATCCTCAAACTCGCCAAGTGAATTTCAGCAGATTATAAAAACTCAATTTTTATCAATCCAAAACTCTCTAGGTAACAGCATTTTGAATATTCCAGAGGTTTCAGCCATACTTTGGCTACTGCAAAGAAAATCGTACCGATTTCAATAGATGGAGCTTCCGGAATTCTTAATTTGGGTGAACCAAAGCGAGGAAAATTGCCAACATATCGAATATCGACACCATTGCCGGTTGAAATATGCATAAAACAAATATTGGTAGTAATTAGAAATCTCGAAATTAAATCAGATTTTCTGTCATATTTTAAGAACTCTTGTAACTAATATGAATAGAGAGCTTAAAATAAATTAGATGCAAAACCAATCCACCAACACATTTGAACAAATACTCGAGATCAATAAAGATAAAATTTACCGAATTTGTAAAATATATTCAGTACATCCGTTAGAACCACAAGACCTTTTTCAAGATGTTGTTTTCGAAATATGGAAATCGTTCTCAACTTTTAAAGAAAAATCAAGCATCAACACCTGGATTTATAAAATAACACTAAATGTCTGTCTACGTTCAAAACGGAAATCAGTAAATGAAAATATCAAATTAGTTCGATTAGAATCAATTGAATTTACTCCTGTGGATGTTCATCAGGATAAAAATCAGCAAGAAAAGTATAACGCTCTTACTTCCTGCATATCTTCATTAGAGGAAAAGAGTAGGGCCATCATTATTCTTTATTTAGAAGAATTACCATATAAAGATATTGCTGTTATTACTGGCTTAACGGAGAATCATATAGCCGTAAAAATGAAAAGAATAAAAAAAGTATTGTTGAATTGTCTAACCAATAAATTATAATAATATGTGGAGTAAAGAACAAAATGAAGTTTGGCAAGATTTAAAAGGAGTTTGGAACAATCAGCCAGAATCGGAAAAAATAAATATTCAGTTATCTAATCTAATTCTTGAATTAAAAAGCAAGGTTAGTCAATTGGAAAAAGATTCTATAAAAAATGATATAAAATTCATTAAGTCTTCAATTAGTGAGTTTGAAAAAAATTCCATTAAGAATGATCTTAATATAATTTCAAAATTTATAAAGAGAGTAGTTGACAAATTTAGAATTAAGAAATAGAAACTACCGCCGACACCGTGGAGAACAACAATGGCTCCTAAATATCGCCACAGCGTCTCTACCTACGTTTGCGAAAAGTAAACCGACTGAGACAATATGAATCTAAACCAAATTACAGTTCCTTCATTAGATTTAACAAAAGCAATCCCTTTTTACGAAAAACTAGGACTGAAATTAATTGTAAAATCGCTACCACATTATGCGCGATTTGAATGTCCGAATGGTAACTCTACTTTTTCAATTCATCTTACAGACAAATTACCAATGGAGATGGAATACATGTTTACTTTGAATGTGAGAATCTTGACGAACATGTTGAAAAAATACAAAGTAAAGGAATTGAATTCGAGCAAGATCCATCCGACCAGATGTGATTATGGAGGGAAGCGAGATTAAAAGATCTAGATGGAAATCAACTGGTTTTATTTTGCGCCGGAAAAAACCGACTAAACCCACCCTGGAGGATAAAAGACTAATATCAGAAGACAGTATCCTGCAAGGTTGGTAAATGGCAGAAAAAGTTATTCCGAATTTTTCGAGTCTTTTTTAGCAAACCACCAATCAAGACGGAGTTGTTCCTTTGTACAGTATTTTGACTACTTGAAAGAAGTGTCAAGTCAAGCTTATGAAGAGCTTTATATTAACCCCCTCTCCCACTTTCCTTTAATTCTATATCCGTCAGGTCTGCTATTTTCACTGGCTTTCCACTCTCGATACTGTTTCTGGCAGCTATTCCTACCAAGATGGACATCGCACCATCTCTACTTCCAGCTGATTGTCTCCAAGGATCAGCCATGGCTGGATCCTTGAAGAGTTTATCCTTCAATCGGGTATCTCCCCCACCATGTCCTCCACCTCCATGCGGAATAGTAATAATCTGCCGCTCCCCAAAGTTTGTGGTCAGATGAATTTCATCTGCATCGGCCTCCTCCCATGGCTGTCGCTCCTTGATCCAAGCTTCCAAACGACCCTTCGTGCCATTGAAGGCAATTCGGTAACCTTCATAGGGTGAATATGTGGTCAGGGAATAACTGACTTGAACCTGATTTTTATATTTGATCTGAACGGCCATCTTATCATAGATATCCACATCTTCCCGAAACACACAGCCATCCCTGTGATATCCGTCATATTGCTCATTCTCGGGATAGAGATTCACCAGATGTTCATTTTTGGTGATATCCCAATAAAAATCACATTGATTGGAATGAGGACATCCCCGGCAGGTAGTATGGCGGAAAGGGCCTTTTTTTCCATAAAACTCCAATGAACCATAAGCAAAAACCTCCTCTGGATCCGAATTAATCCACCAGTTTAATAGGTCGAAATGGTGCGTGGACTTATGCACGAGCAAAGTGCCTCCAAACTCCTTTCTTCTATGCCATCTTCTAAAGTAATCAGCTCCATGGTACACATCCAGATACCAGTGGAAATCTACCGAAGTCAGTTCTCCGATTTCACCTATACGTAATAGCTCATAGAGTTTTTGGCGATGAGGAGAATAACGGTAATTGAAAGTCACAATTAACTTTTTGCCGGACTTCCGCTCTGCATCCAGAATATCCTGACATTTAAATTCATCCGTGGTCATCGGTTTTTCCGAAATCACATGAATACCAGCATCCAGCCCTTTGATAATAAACTCATGATGTGTGCTGTCCATGGTAGTGACGATCAAGACATCAGGCTTGGCTTCTTTCAGCATCTGGTCAAAATCTGTGAATACAGGGCAGTTAGCTCCAATAAACTTCTTTGCATAAGCCAATCTTCCTGGATTGATATCGCTGAGCCCTACAAATTCAACCAATTCCCCATAAGATCTTAGCACATCCCTGCCAAACATGGTCGTGCCCCTGATTCCAGTACCAACTAGAGCAAGTTTCATTTTACCATCCTTTGGCCCAACTAAGTCTAAAGCTTGGGCAACAGGATGAATAAAAAAACTACCGGCCAGGAAGCTTCCGGACATGGCAATGAAATCTCTTCTGGATTGATTGGATGAATGAGACATGGCTTATGGGTTTAAAAATTGACTCTTTAAGTTAACGAATAAAGAAAAACCTTCATTGAAAATTTACGGAATCGATTTTCTTGATTTGTTACAGCCACAAATCGCTGTTTAGATTCCTTTTCCTGTATTTTTGGGGGAATGAATTCAACCATGACAGACAGAACGATATCTATCCGGGGACTCTTCCGGATCAGCAGACCTATTAATCTGCTCATGGTAGCTTTTGCCCAGTTGATGGCAGCATACTTCCTGATAGAAAAAACTCCCCAAGGTTTACCGGTTCTTCAGGATTATCGGCTGTATTTATTGATTTTGGCAACACTGTTGATTACGGCTGCCGGCTATATGATCAATGATTATTACGATGTAAAAATCGATTATGTCAACCGACCGAATGAAGTAATCGTCGGCAAGGGAATCAAGCGAAGAGTGGTGATTTTTCTCCATACCATTTTCAATTTCACAGGAATAGGATTGGGCGCCCTAGTGGCTCCCAGAATTGCCATTGTTAATTTTGTGGCGGCCTTTTTATTATGGCTATACAGCAACAGACTCAAAAGAGAACCCTTTATTGGAAATTTAACGGTTGCTTTTCTGACAGGACTTTCAGTTTATCTGGTTGCCTTTTATTACCAGAAAAACGAACTATTGGTACTGACTTACGCCATTTTTGCTTTCTTTTTAAACCTCATTCGGGAAATCCTCAAAGACATTGAAGATAGAAATGGAGATAGAAAACATGGTTGTCGTACTCTTCCCATTGTCATTGGATTCCGAAAGACCAAGCAAGTGATTTTCATTGTTGCTCTTTGTTTTGTCTCAGCCATTCTGATTATCACTTTTGAAATTAATAAGCCTGAGTTATTCTATTACTTTGGAGGTCTAGGGATTGCCTTTGTATGGTTTATGAGAAAAATTTACCTCGCGGACCGCAAAGGCCACTTCACCCAACTCAGTACCTGGGCAAAAATATTGATGCTGGTAGGAACCATGAGCATGGCTTTTTTATAGTCTCCTCATCCTTAAACAAACAGATTTTTTACAAAGCCTAATTTTTCATTTCTCAAACAGACAGCTCTTGCCTTAGCGTTTCTGCAACAAAACACTTAATTTCATGCATATTCTCTAAAATATGCTCGAATCCAAGGTAATCATCATCAAAATAGGTTCCAACGTACTTACCCAGTCCGATGGCATGCCTGATTTGGAGCGGATGAAGCATTTAGTCTCTCAGATTAGTTTCCTGATCGAGCAAGGTAAAAAAGTGGTTTTGGTGAGTTCTGGAGCAGTGGCATTCGGAAGACAAGCTGTGGCCATACCGGAAAAGCTCAATCCTGTTTTCAAAAAACAGATCTGGGCAGCTACCGGACAAATCCGGCTCATACATCAATATCAAGGCTATTTCGAAAAGAAAGGAATTCAAATCGCTCAGATTTTGGTCACCAAGGAGGATTTTCGAGACCGAAAGCATTTTCTCAATATGAAGAACTGCATTGAAGCTTTGTTGCAGCAGGGAATCCTTCCGGTAATCAACGAGAATGATACCGTGACAATTACGGAATTAATGTTCACCGACAATGATGAGTTAGCCAGTCTGACCGCAGCGATGATCAATGCGGATACCCTTATGCTGCTGACTAATGTGGATGGGATCTTTACCGGAAATCCCGCTGAACCCGACTCAGAGCTGATCGAAAAAATAGCTTCTGATTCGCCGGAAGTTTCTAGCTATATCTCCGCTACCAAATCTTCCTTTGGTCGGGGTGGTATGCTAACCAAATATGCAATGGCCAAAAAATCAGCAGATTTGGGCATTCAGGTCATCATTGCTAACGGGAAGAAAAATGGAGTGTTGCAGGCTTTTGCGAATAAAAAATTACTATGTACTTGGTTTGAACCCAAAAAGAAAAAACAAGCCCCCAAGAAATGGCTGGCCCATGGCGCGCATTATTACAAAGGGGAAGTCTTCATTAATTCCGGTGCCAAAGCATCTTTGACTTCCGATGTCATACGAAGCCTTTTGCCTATTGGAATCACCAAGTTAGAAGGTGAGTTTTCCAAAGGTGATATCTTGCTGATTCGGGATGAAAAGGGGGATAAAGTAGGCTTAGGAAGAGCAGAATATTCATCCAAATCGGCTTCTGAAAAGCTTGGCCAAAAAAACCACAAAGCGCTGATTCATTATAATTACCTCTATTTATTCGATCATGACTGAGTACTCCAATATTTTTGAATCTGTCAAAAAGGCTTCGTTAGGATTGATCAGGCTTTCTGATGAAAAAATCCAGTCAATTTTGAAGGATTTAGCGGCATTGGCTATTAGGAAAACTGATTTTATTTTGGCTGAAAATCAGAGGGATTTGGAACGCATGGATCCTCAAAATCCGATGTACGACCGTTTGCTGCTCAATCAATCCCGGATAGAAAGTATCGCCTCTGAAATTCTTCAAGTCAGCCAGTTACCCACTCCTCTTCATCTCAAATTGGAGGAAAAAATGCTTCCAAATGGACTCTACCTTGAGAAAGTCAGTGTGCCTCTGGGAGTAGTTGGAATTATCTATGAAGCCCGGCCCAATGTGACTTTTGATGTATTTTCCATTGCCCTAAAATCCGGGAACGGACTGGTGCTCAAAGGAGGTTCGGATGCAGATTTCTCCAATCGAGCCATAGTTTCTCTGATTCATGAGGTTTTGGAAAAGCATGAGATTTCAACTCAGGCATTTCAACTCTTACCAGCTGATCGGCAAGCGACCAAGGCACTTCTAGAAGCTGTTGGCTACGTGGATGTTTTGATTCCGAGAGGCTCCCAAGGTCTAATCAATTTTGTGCGAGAGCATGCCAAAGTTCCGGTAATTGAAACAGGTGCCGGAATTGTTCATACCTACGTGGATGAATCAGCTGATTTGGAGAAGGCTAAGGCCATCATCCACAATGCCAAAACCCGAAGACCCAGCGTTTGCAATTCCTTGGATTGTTTGATTATTCATCAAAGTCACTTGAATAATCTGAATGACTTGATTCAGCCTTTATTGGAAAATGGGGTGAAAATCTATGCAGATGAGCAGGCTTTTCATGCGCTGAACCAATCTAATTTGATTCAACTAGCCGAGCCGGAACATTTTGGAACAGAATTTTTGAGTTTACAGCTAGCCATAATGACCGTCAATGATCTGGAGCAGGCTTTACAACATATACAGATCTATTCTTCCAAACATTCAGAAGCAATTATATCTGAAAATCAGGAACACATCGAGCGGTTTTTATTGGAAGTGGATGCCGCAGCTGTCTATGCTAATGCCTCCACGGCTTTTACAGATGGGGCGCAGTTTGGGCTTGGTGCTGAGATCGGAATTTCTACTCAGAAACTTCATGCACGGGGCCCTATGGCCCTTAAAGAATTGACAAGTTACAAGTGGATCGTCAGAGGAAATGGGCAGGTGAGGAAATAACCTAATAGATTAAATAGTTTGATTCTCCTTTTAATTCCATCAAAAAACTATCTCTTTCATCCAGTTGGCCAAGAACTTCAAATAGGTTTTCAACTACCTGTATCAATTGATCATTAGAAATATTACCTAATTTAAACCAAAGAAGTTTCTTTGGATTAAAATTGAGAAAATAGCTATGCCTAAAATCTGAATCTTTAGAAACTAAAATATATCCATGTTGATCACAGTATTCAGAAATTTCAGAATCTTTGGAGTAATATCCATTTAGAATATCGTTCACATGAATGGCATCAAAACCATGTTTTTTAAAAAAATGAACCAGCTTGAATGGTATGTGAACATCACATAAAAATCTCATCTTAAAACTCTGCTACCCCTGATAAAGAAGCTCTTGCAAATTTTAAAGCTTCTAAAATATCTTCTCTTTCTAATTCTGGGTGATCTTCTAATATTTCTTCTATAGACATCCCAGAAGCCAGCAAATCCAGCAAGACCTCTACTGGCCAACGCATTCCACGAATCGTCGGCTTTCCATGACAAATTTCGGGATCTATCGTTATCCTTTTGAAAGAATTCATATTCTAATATACTGACTTAGATTATTTTAACGAATAAATCTACCCAGTAAGTTACTTTACTTTTTGTGCCGCTCTATCAACACCTCCATCACTTCATCCAATTCATAGCCTTTGGCCTCCAAAAGAACGAGATAGTGAAATAGCAAATCCGCTGCTTCCCCTAGAAATAGCTCCTTGTTGTCATCCTTGGCTTCAATCACGATTTCCACCGCTTCCTCCCCTACTTTTTGAGCCACTTTATTGATGCCTTTGGCAAAAAGAGAAGCCGTGTAGGATTGATCAGAAGGATTATTTTTTCGATCCTTGATAATGGCTCTTAATTGATCGATGAAACCGGTTTTGGAAGAATTTTCCTCATTCCAACATGTATCCGAGCCGGTATGACAAACAGGGCCTTGAGGATTGGCTTTGACCAAAATAGCATCTCCGTCACAATCGACAGCCATTGAAACCAACTCCATAAAATTTCCTGAAGTCTCACCTTTCGTCCACAATCTATTTTTACTGCGGCTGAAAAAAGTCACCTTTCCAGTCTCTTGTGTTTTTGCCAGCGCTTCCTCATTCATAAAGCCCTGCATCAAGACTTTACCGGAAATAGCATCTTGGACTATGGCTGGTACTAGGCCGTTCATTTTTGAAAAGTCGATATTCATGTTTTTTCTTTTTTTACAGAAATACAGTGGAAATAAAGTCGGAATATTGCCCGATAAATCGGCCTGAAATAACCATTAATTTGACTCCATATTTATTTCACCCTGACTTGTCAGGGTATATTTCTACGATATTTCGATTGTATTTCTTCTATAATAAATTAAAACCTTCGAGGACTTAAAGACCTCAAAGGTTATTTTCTAATTGAAATTCCCTCTCCAATCAAATATTCCTTCAAGCTTGGAACAGGGATTTCCTTAAAGTGGAAAATACTGGCTGCCAAAGCTGCATCTGCTTTTCCAAAGGTAAACACATCTTTGAAATGCGGCATGGTGCCCGCACCTCCGGATGCGATCACAGGAATAGAAAGTGCAGATGAAATCTCAGCAGTTATCTCATTCGCAAAACCTGCCTTTGTTCCGTCATGATCCATGGAAGTAAGCAAAATTTCACCTGCTCCTCTATCAGCTACTTCCTTTGCCCATTTCTGCGTTTGCAAAAGGGTTGGCTTTCTTCCCCCATGCGTGTGCACATAATCTGTTCCATCTACATCACGGGTATCGATTGCCACCACAATACATTGTGAACCAAATTCCCGTGCCATTTCATCAATTACTTTGGGATTTTTGACCGCAGCAGAATTGATGGAAATCTTATCTGCACCTGCATTCAGCAAGACTTTCACATCTTCCACTGTAGAAATCCCTCCACCGACGGTAAAAGGAATATTGATCGCCATGGCAACTTTGGTTACCAACTCGGCCAAAGTTTTTCGCTTATCGACCGTAGCTGTAATATCCAAAAACACCAGTTCATCAGCTCCCTCCTCAGAATAGACTTTCGCCAACTCCACCGGATCCCCTGCATCTCGCAATTGGACAAAATTCACCCCTTTGACAGTTCGTCCGTCTTTGATATCAAGGCAGGGGATAATTCTCTTTGTTAACATTTTATAGTATTCAAAACTTCATTATTCTTCATTCGAAGTTCGGTGTTCGATATTTTTTTTATTTACGATTTACGAATGACGTTTTACGAGATTTTAAGGAACCTCAAACCTAGAAACTCAAGGTTGAGATTACTGATTAAAGGATTAAAGTCCAATTGAAGTCGTAAATCCAAAATCGTAAATCATACATTAAAAGGCTGCCATTTCCTCCAAACTCACCTTTCCCTCATAATAGGCTTTTCCAACAATTGCCCCATAGGCTCCGATTTTTTCCAGTTCTTCTAAATCCTTGACCGATGAAACTCCTCCACTGGCTATCAGTTTCAAGTCTGGCATTTCTTCCAAAATCTCTCTATACAAATCCGTAGAAGGGCCTTGAAGTAAGCCATCTTTTGCTACGTCAGTACAGATCACATAGCGAACTCCCAATTGAAAATAAGACTGAATGAAAGGGATCAAATCCTGCTCAGTAGTTTCTTCCCAACCGTGAATGGCGATTTTTCGGTCCTTTGCATCTGCTCCTAAAATGAGTTTTTCCGGCCCATAAGTGATGAGCCAGGATTTGAACATCTCAGGCTTCTTCACAGCTACCGAACCTCCAGTCACTTGAGAAGCGCCCAGATAAAAGGCTTTTTCAATTTCCTCCTCACTTTGAACTCCACCTCCAAAATCCACTTTGAGACTGGTTTTTTGGGTGATATCCAACAACACCTGATCATTGACAATGCGTTTGGCTTTCGCTCCATCCAAATCCACTAAGTGAAGTCTTTGGATTCCTGCATCTTCGAAACGCTTGGCCATTTCAACAGGATCATCGTGGTATTCTTTTTTGCTGCTATAATCGCCCTGACTGAGGCGAACGCACTTGCCATCTATAAGGTCTATTGCGGGGATGATGTACATAGGAGAATGAAAGATTTGAGCGTGTTGACGATTTACGAAATACGATTTACGAGGTGAAAAGGAATCTCAATCCTTATATCAAGCAGGAATCCATTTGTAAAATACAGCTGATATAAAGAAAGACGTCGTAAATCAAAAATCGTAAATCATAATTTAGTTTAAATACTTAAGAAGTTAGAAAGTAGCTTCTCCCCAACGGTGCTGCTTTTCTCTGGGTGGGCTTGAATGGCCCAATAATTATCCCGATGGAGAATCGCCGTGAAATCATGGATATAATGAGTTGTAGCAATCGTTGCTTCACTCAATTCTGCATAGTAGCTATGTACGTAGTACAAAAACTGGGTATCTGGCAAATTTTTCAGCAAAGGATTATCAGCCAAATTCTCCAACTCATTCCAACCCACATGTGGAACTTTAAATTCCTGAGAATTTTCAGGGATAAAACGCTTGACCTTCACCGGAAAAATGCCAAGACAATCAGTATTATTTTCCTCTGAATGCTCGCAAAGCAACTGTAAACCCAAACAAACACCCAAAAATGGTTGCTTGATTTCCCGAATTAGTTGATCCAGCTTTCTGGCCTTTAAATAAGTCATCGCTGTACTGGCCTCACCCTGCCCCGGAAATATAACTTTATCGGCCTTTAAGATTTTTTCAGGATCGTCTGTGAGCTCAGCATTTGCTCCCAATCGCTCCAATGCATACAAGACCGACTGTACATTGCCGGAGTTGTATTTAATTACGGCTATTTTCATAAGTAAGAAGGAAGACCGGAGACGGAAGTAATCCATCAATCTCTAATCTTCCAACATTTTGATTTCTGTTTTATTTAAAGCCAAGTATTTTATTTCTGTAATCAGATCGGCTATCAGACAAAATTTCTTTTTCTCGTTTCTAGCCTCTCGTCTCTAGCTTCTCGCTTCTTTAGTCAGCATCTCCTCCAAAACCGATTCAATCTCAGGAATGGAATTATAGAGTTGCTCAAAGCTTTCGATGACAAAATATTTATCCTGGAATTTGTCTTTCCAGTATTCCTGATTCATAATTCGCTTGACATCATATGGGTAATGAGCAGGTTCATCGGACAAGGAAAATTTCGTCTCTCCTTTGGAGCTCAATATCCCTGCACCATAAATTTTAAGCTCCCCATTTTCTCTAATCAAGCCAAACTCAATTGTAAACCAATAAATCCTACTCAACAACTGAATCGCCCAAGGATTATCGATGTGCTTCAATGCAATTCCTGAAAGTTTTTCCAAGAAATCCACATAATGCTGATTCGTTAACATAGGCATATGAGCAAAAGCATCATGGAACATATCAGGTTCTTCCAGATAATCTAGCTGCTCCATTTTTCTAAGCCAAGTGGAAGAAGGAAATCTTCTGTTATTCAACAAACCAAAGAATAAATCATCGTCAATCAATCCGGGAACTACTTGTACTGCCCAACCGGTGGTATCTTTCAAGATTTGATTCAGGTCTTCAAAGTTTGCGATCTTATCCGCTGTGAAATTGACAATTTTTACCCCATCCAAATAAGCTTGTGAAGCTGCTTTAGGCAGATTTGGCATCTGTCTTTCGTATAAGATTTTCCAGACTTTAAAGTCTTCCTCGGTGTATGCCTCATAATCCTGTTTGAGATCCTGTAATCTCGGGTCGCTAAATACCCAGTCTTTTGGTTTATCAGTCATTTTATATTCGGGTTTATATATTTTCTAACTCTATTCCTTGATTTTAAGTTTTCCCAACCTGCTAACTTCAGTTATCCTGATACCTGGTATTCTGCCATCCTGCATCTCCTGAAGCAGGATTCATAACTGATCATGTTTCAAGATTCTTTCGGAAAAGCAGCTTAGCTCACATGAGCTTTTAAACAAAAAAGCCTACCCCAGAATTGGAATAGGCTTATTTATATGTTACCAAAAAACCATAACATTCCTATTCCTTCATTGGAGAGGATAATGAGAATGATGTACGTAGGTTCTTGGTGTTGGATTCACGATTTTAAATTATGCCTCGAATTTACACAATTTGATAGATTCCAAGCAAATTATTTTATAGGAGGTCAAATGTTTTCCGCATAGCGAAGCTTTCCCGAATCCACGCAGCCAATCGTGCACTTTGCGCAAAATCCAAGGTTTGCTGTCCATCGGAATAGGCCTTTTCAGGAATCTCATGGGATTCATAGATGATACCATCCGCTCCAGACATTACACCTGCTAAGGCCATTTGCGGCACATAGGAACGAATTCCAATTCCATGAGAAGGGTCTACAATCACTGGAAGATGGGACTTGGCTTTCAAAATAGGAATCGCGTTCAAATCCAAGGTATTTCTGGATGCCTTTTCATAAGTTCTGATCCCTCTTTCACACAAAATCAATTTTTCATTTCCACCGGAAAACACATACTCAGCAGATTGCAAAAGCTCCTCGATGGTCCCGGAAATCCCACGCTTGATCATCACAGCTTTATCTACTTTCCCCAACTCATCAAGCAAATTGAAGTTTTGAGAGTTTCGGGCACCCACTTGATAAATATCCACATATGGGTACATTTCCTCGATTTGAGAAGTCTGCATGACCTCGGTCACTATCTTGATTCCGGCCTCGGAAGCGATATCATGCCATAACTTCAATCCATCAATTCCCATCCCTCTAAATGCATAGGGAGAAGTTCTTGGTTTAAACACACCTCCACGCATCATTCGAATACCATTCTCTACACAATGGGCAACTACCTTTCGAATTTGCTCTTCTGACTCTATGGAACAAGGTCCGGTTATGATGGCCATTTCCCCATCCTTAATAAACACTCCATCTCCCAAATCCACTGATGTTGGCTTGGCTTTCCACTTTTTTGAGACCAGCTTATATTCATCTGATACAATATGGATATCCTTGATGCCATCGAGCTGGCCGATTTTGCGGATATCAAATTCATTTTTACCAATTCCAATCAGGTAATCTCCCAATTGTGTTTTTACTTCTGTAGTCTTATATCCGATTCCATTGACTTTTTCTATTAAAGTCTCTTTTTGCTTGGATGAAATATCGGGTTGTAATTGAATAATCATATCGATTTTTGATTTACGAAGTTCGATTTACGAGACTTCGGAGCTATCATGTTTAATTGAAAGGTGATTTTAGAATTAGGCAATTTTTCAATTCAGAACAGATTGAAGGTAAGCTTGGATATCTTGATTTAAATTTTTTGAGTCTTTGACAGTTTTGATAAAAGCAGAACCGATGATTGCTCCGTGACTGTACTTTGATGCGGTGGAGAAGGTTTCTGCATCTGAAATACCAAAACCAATCAGACGAGGGTTTTTAAGTCCCATCTCCTGAACACGTTTGAAGTAAGAAATTTGCTCCTCACTGATCCCACTCTTGGCTCCTGTAATCGAATGAGATGATACCATATAGATAAAGCCATCTGTATTCTGATCGATTTCAAGGATTCGCTTTTCAGAAGTTTGGGGAGAAATCAAAAAGGTATTTACCAATCCGTATTGCTCAAATACAGATTTGAATTCATCCAAATATTGCTGCATCGGCAGATCGGGAAGAATCAATCCATCGATTCCCACTTCCTGGCACTTTTTGCAAAATGCCTCCATGCCATACTGAATGATCGGGTTAAGATATCCCATCAATACCACCGGCAATTCAATTTTAGAACGGAAGCCTTCCAATTGCTGAAAAAGCTTTTTCAAACTCATACCGTTTTCCAAGGCAATTTGGTTACTATCCTGGATGGTAGGGCCATCCGCGATTGGGTCAGAGTAAGGAACACCGATTTCAATAATATCTGCTCCCCCTGCCTGTATAGCTTCCATGATGGACAAGGTATCTTCCAGTTTTGGAAATCCGGCTGTAAAATAAATGGAGAGTACCCGCTCCTGTTTGTTTTTGAATAAACTGTGTATTCGGTTCATTAGCTAAAGTGCTATTTTAAATTGAATCTTTTGAAAAGGATGATTTGAGAGTTACGATTTACGGCGCCTATCTTTTTACTGGCATTTTGGAAAAATCCAATGCCTTTAAAATGAGGCTTGAGAATTTCTTAACCTCGTAAATCAATAATTCCCCCACTTGATATACGTATCCAGATCTTTGTCGCCTCTTCCTGAAAGATTGATCACAATGACATCATCCTTGCGGAATTCTATCATATTCAGAGCATGAAGTGCATGGGCTGTTTCGATCGCAGGAATAATTCCCTCCAATCGACTCAGCTCTATCCCTGCTTTCATGGCATCCTCATCTTCCACAGCCACAAATTCTCCTCGTCCGATATCAAATAAATGAGCGTGAACGGGACCTATTCCAGGATAATCCAAGCCAGCAGAAATACTATGTGGCTCTACTACCTGCCCATCTTCCGTCTGCATCAATAAAGTTTTGGATCCATGTAAAATCCCCGGGGTACCTAAGGCTGTGGTGGCGGCGGATTTACCGGAACTCACACCCAATCCAGCGGCTTCAGCTGCAATCAGGCGAACTTCCGGAGTATTGTAGTAATGATAAAAAGCACCTGCAGCATTGGATCCACCTCCAACGCATGCTATAACTGCATCAGGATTTTCTCTTCCTTCTTTTTCTTTCAATTGCCACTTGATTTCCTCAGAAATCACGGACTGAAAGCGCGCAACCATTTCCGGATAAGGATGCGGTCCTACAACAGAGCCTATGATGTAATGAGTATCTACAGGATTATTAATCCACTGTCTCATAGCTTCGTTGGTGGCATCCTTCAATGTCTTAGAACCTGAAGTTGCCGGAACCACCTTAGCTCCCAAGATTTTCATACGCTCCACATTCGGGCGCTGTCTTTGGATATCCAGCTCACCCATGTAGACAGTACAATCCATTCCCATCAAAGCACAAACAGTAGCAGTTGCCACTCCGTGCTGACCTGCTCCTGTTTCGGCAATTATCCTTTTCTTGCCCAGCTTTTTGGCCAGAATAATCTGCCCTATGGTATTGTTGACCTTATGTGCCCCTGTATGGCACAAGTCTTCTCTCTTCAGGTAAATTTTTGCCCCGTATTTCTCAGAAAGACGAGATCCAAAGTATAAAGGGGTAGGACGGCCCACAAAATCCTTTAACAGCATCTGAAACTCCTTTTGAAAATCCTCTGAAGCTACAATGGCCTCATAATTATCGCGAAGTTCTTCGATGTTGGGATGCAACATTTCAGGAATATATGCTCCTCCAAACTTGCCATAAAAGCCCTTTTCGTCCACTCTGATCATATCTTCTCTAGGTTATGCTCTCTTTTCAGAAAGCAGATTTTGTTTAAATTCTTTCAGTTTTTCTATTTCCTTCAAGGCAGGACTAATTTCGAATTTGGAATTGAGGTCCACCCCTTTTAATTGCGGAACTTTTTCTGCCAAATCCCAGATCTCCTTAGCACTGTCTTGATCTATTCCTCCACTCAGTAAGAAGCTTTTGTTGAAGGGATAAGTTTCCAAATACTTCCAATCAAATTTTCTCCCTGAACCCCCATGTGCTTTGGTAGCTGTATCAAATAGAAACTTGTCCACTAGAGGAGCGTAAGGTTTTAAATCTTCCCAATCCAGCTCTTCCCCAACCGAAACCACTTTCCAAATCTCAACATCAGTCTTGGAGTTGATTTCTTCCACAAATTCGGGCATTTCCGATCCATGAAGCTGGATGGCAGCCAAGTCAAATTTCACTATTTTCTCCAAAATTTCAGGGATGCTTTCATTAACAAATACCCCTACTTTGGGAACATTCATTTCAGAGATTTGAGGTGCGAGACTATCCTCTACATACCTGGGTGATTTGGGATAGAATATCAACCCCATCCAATCCGGTCTGACTTCTGCTATCAAACCCCGGATGTTTTCACTTTCCCGCATCCCACAAACCTTGATCTCCATTAAGCTTTCTGAAATTCTGTAGCCGAAGCCAATTTCTGGTAATCCTTGATGAAATTATAAGCAGCCTGCTCCGGTCTGCTGGATTTCATGAAATTTTCTCCAATCAAAAATCCATCAAAACCTGCTTTCTTCAATTTTATCAACGTATTAGGATCCGAAATTCCGCTTTCTGAAATCTTGATAAATGAAGAAGGAATCTTATCAACCAACTCGAGTGAGGTATCAATACTGACTTCAAAAGTCTTTAGATTTCTATTGTTCACCCCAATCAAATCTACTCCATCATTGATACTTTGAGCCAACTCATCTCCATCATGTACTTCCAGCAGTACTTCCAAGCCTAAACTCTTAGCAAAGTAGGCTAGGGACTTTAATTTCTCAGGTTCCAAAGCAGCCGCAATCAATAAGATACAATCAGCTCCGATGGATTTTGCTTCAATGATCTGATATTCGTCTACCACGAAATCCTTTCTCAGAATAGGGCAAAAATTGAACTTCCTCGCAATTTTCAAATCCTCATTGCTGCCTCCGAAATAATCCTTGTCTGTTAAAATGGACAAAGCAGAAGCTCCCGCCTGCATATAACCGATACTGACGGTTTCCACAGAAGCAGCTCCGTTGATCATTCCTTTGGAAGGTGATTTTCTTTTAAACTCTGATATAATCCCAGACTTTTCCGGATGGGTGACATACTTTTTCATGGAAACTACTTTTCCCTCGAAAAAGGTACTCTTTTCCAGAAGCTTGACAGGAACCAAGCTTTTTCGCTCGGCTACTTCTTTATATTTATCTACGATAATTTTTTCTAAAATATTCATATTCAATTATTAAGCGAATGAAATTGAGGTTTTAGGATTGACCAGACTTTTGAAAACCTCCAAGGCTTTACCACTCAGCAAGACCTGCTCTGCCTGTGCAATGGCTTCTGGGAAGAATAAATTAGAATCAGCGGTTACTAAAGCCGCAGCTGAATTGGCAATAACCACTTCGTTTTGGGCTTTGGTTCCTTTACCCTTCAAGATATTTTCAAAGATTTTAGCGGATTCTTCTACCGTCTCTCCACCTTTGATAGACTCAGCCTTCAATCTGGATAAACCTATTTGCTCTGGCTTAAAGAGTTTTTCTCCCGAATTGGATATCATTTTAAAATCCCCAGTCAAAGAAATCTCATCATACCCATCCAATGCATGTAAGATGGAAAATTGGGCTTCGCTTTCCTGATAGAGGTATGCATACAACCTAGCCAGCTCAAGACTAAAAACTCCCACCAATTGCTTTTTCGGAAAACTAGGATTAACCATTGGTCCCAGCATATTGAAGAACGTTTTGACACCCAATTCCTTTCTGATCGGGGCAACATTTTTCATGGCCGGGTGAAAAAGCGGGGCATGCAAAAAGCAAATTCCGGCTTCATCCAGCGATCTTCTGATTTCGCTGATATCATTGGTGAAATCATAGCCGAAATAAGCTAGTAGATTAGAGGAACCACAGATGGAAGAAACACCGGTATTTCCATGTTTGGCAACATTTTGACCGGCTCCGGCTACTATAAATGAGGACAAGGTGGAAATATTAAATGTATCCTTCCCATCCCCACCTGTTCCGCAGAGGTCCATGGCATCGTATTCAGAGATTTCAACCGGAATACAAAGCTCGAGCATGGCTTCCCTAAAGCCTTTCAACTCCTCCACAGTAATGGAGCGCATCAAGTACACGGTCATGAAAGAGGCTACCTGAGAGGAATTGTAAGCACCTGAAGCCAGATTTTTCAATACCTCTCGGGCCTGAGCCTGGGTTAATGTTTTATGTTCAATAAGGAGATTGAGTATCTCTTTCATCTGTTTATAATTTAATTTTTTATGGTCAGATGGAATGCCCTGATTAATCATTCCCTTGCGTGAGGAGCTATTCTCATGGGCATTTCATAGCAATATTATTTGGGGATCAAAACCTTGATTATCAAGATTCCAGCCAGTTTTTAATGATTTGAGTGCCATGTTCAGTCAGAATACTTTCAGGATGAAACTGAACTCCACGAACGGCAAACTGTTTGTGTCGCACGGCCATGATCTGTTGATCGGATGTACGGGCAATCACCTCCAGGTCTTGAGAAAGGGTGGATTCATCTATTACCCAGGAATGATATCTACCAATACTAAAAGTATCGGAGATTCCTTCGAAAAGCAAGTCCTTCTGAGTTTTTACCTGAGAAGAAACTCCATGGAGCACCTCGGACAAATTAATCAGACTGCCTCCAAAGGCCTCACCTATCGCCTGATGTCCCAGGCACACTCCCAAAATAGACTTACTGGAAGCATATTTTTTCAATAGCTCCGGCATAATCCCGGCTTCAGATGGAACACCAGGACCCGGAGAGAGCAAAATTTTATCATATTGATCCACCTCATCCAGACCGATTTTATCATTTCTGAAAATATCCATCTGCGCTCCATAACCCAGCTTTCTAACCAGATAAACCAGGTTATACGTAAAGGAATCGTAATTATCGAGTACCAGGATTTTCATATCTGTTCTGCTGCTCTAAGTGCTACTCTCAATGCTTCCAACTTATTCGCCACTTCCTGCAATTCTGATGGAATGGAAGACTTGGCTACTACTCCTGCACCTGCCTGAAATCGTAATTGATTGTTTTCGGAGACAAAAGAGCGGATTAAAATCGCATGATTGAAGTCTCCATTGAATCCTAGGTAACCGATAGCTCCACCGTAAAACTGTCGACTCACATTCTCAAGCTGATCTATCAATTGCATGGCTCTATATTTAGGCGCTCCGCTCAAGGTTCCTGCAGGAAAAGTATCCGCTACCAGCTGAAGAGGATTGGCTCCATCAGGCAACTCTCCCGTAACTTTGGACACCAAATGAATCACATGAGAGTAATATTGAATCTCTTTGAAAACATCTACATTGACCACATCCGAAGATCTGGAAAGATCATTTCTAGCCAAATCCACCAACATGACATGTTCAGAATTTTCCTTTGGATCGTCATATAGTTTTCTCGCCAAAGCAGCATCCTCCTGATCATTCCCAGTCCTTCTGAAAGTACCTGCGATAGGAAAAATGGTTGCTTTCTTATTTTTGACGACGATCTGGGCCTCCGGAGAGCTGCCAAAAACCTTGAAGGAACCATAATCAAAATAGAAAAGATAAGGCGATGGATTGACGGAACGGAGTGCCCGGTAGACATTAAATTCATCCCCTTTAAATTCAGTAGTGAATCTTCTAGAAACTACAATCTGAAATACATCCCCACGGAAGCAATGCTCCCTTCCCTGATTCAAAACTTTCAAAAACTCCTCATCTGTATAATTTGATACTTCTTCACCTATTTTTTTGAAGGTGTAGGCAGGAATATTCTTATTGTTCAGAAGCTGCTCGATTTCCTCCAAATATTCTGGGTTTTCAGCCCCCGGAACTCTATGCTCAAATAAGTGCAACTCGTTTTTATAATGATCCACTACGATAATGTTTTGATACATTGCATAGTGCATCATCGGAGTTTCTGATTCTTGGGTCTTCTCGAGTTTAATATCTTCAAACCAGCCCACTGTATCGTATTGTATGTAGCCAAAAAGTCCGTTGGTACTAAACTTAAATTTATCTGGAGAAGGGTCGAATCTATTTCCAAATGCTCTTAGGGAATCCATCAAAGGCTTTTGGGAGCTTACCTCGTAATGATTTTCATCTCCATTAGGTAGCTTTTCCTGTACTTTTCCGGCATTGAATGAAAAAGTGGCCAATGGGTTAAAACAGATATAGGAATAGCTGTTTTCCTGCCCATGATAATCAGAGCTTTCCAATAAAATCGGATTGGCAAATCTATCCCTGATTTGTAAATAAATACTTACCGGGGTGATGGTGTCCGCCAGCCTTTTGCGGTAAGTAGTTAAAATCGGAAATTTTACGTGGTTCATTCGTGGTTAAATTTTGGCATAAAAAAAGGCTTACCGGGAAGTCCAGTAAGCCAATTATATCTTCTTGCATTCAATTTTAGGCAAGGGCTTTCTGTGCTTTCCCCGGGAAAGATTCAAAATGCCACCACCAGTATTTGTTTGCTATTGTATTCATATCGTTCGGCAAATTTAGGGATGGATCTCAAAAGAAAAAGTCTTGATTGATTTTTTTCAGAAAAAATAATCCAATCCATCTCCATTGCCAGACAAGTCCTTATTGGAATTTCATACTAAACTTTAAAAATCGCATTCCGTACTTACAGATAATCAACCCCTTACCCTTATGAGAACTATATTTAGCACTTTGATTTTTTTGTTTCTTTTCACTTCCCAGGCTTTTTCTCAAACTGATTCCAAATGGAAAGTTCCCTTGCTGGAAGTAGCATATGAGGGTGAAAATGAAGTTAAAATGAAAATAGATCCAGGTTTTCGTTTTGCAGATTTAGAAAATGGAGATAAAACATATCGACTTTTTTTCCATAAAAACAGACCCGTATTACCTTTCGCGAGAATTGTTGACCAAGAAACTGGGAAAGAAATAGCGAGGGGCAGAGGTAGCTATTTTTTTGGAAATGCAAGATTTGAGTTTTCGGATGGTAGAGAGGTAAAAATTAAAAGAATTCGCAATCCAAATGGCTATGAGATTATAGGCCCATATGGTCCTTTATTTGTCGTGGAAAATCATGCTGTAAGCCACTCAATGACATATCAGGAAAGTGACTTTTTAACACAAGCGCATTTCCTTTTTTCACGAATTAGAGAAACACAGAGTCCACCTGCTGAAATAATAATTAAAAGTACTACTACCAGAGTTAGGATGCATTAACTTTCTTTGCAAGAAAAAATGGCAAAGGCAATCGCACAATATTTCAAGAGGATTTTTGATGATTATCAAGTTTTGGTGATGGTTAATCCCTCCGATTTTACCGGAACAGAGTTGATTTTACATCCTGATGGTAAAGTAGAAAAGACGGAAATGGAATTCGACGAGGAAATTTTCGAAGATCTTGCCGAGGATGAGTTTCAGACTTGCAGCCCCTTGGAGTTTCAGCTTTTATTGGCAAAGTCATAAAAGTAACCCCAAACAATTTGCTTGGGGTTTTTATGTTTTTTTACTTCTTCATATATCCTTCCCTAATAGACTTAAACTCGGAGCCGGGTTTCCAAGATGGCCATTGATTAGAATTAGCCAGATTTTGTCCGATGTTGTATAGAAGTTGTACATCGTCAACGGCACCATCCAAATTCCATCGACTGGAATCATATTCATCTGAAGGCTTGTGATAATATTCAGCTGTATATTGATCCTGAAGCTCTTTTCCATACTCTTTCCCTTTTTCTACATGGTCGATACCTGTATGAAAATACAAAGCAGGGACTCCAACTTTAGCAAAATTGAAATGATCTGAGCGGAAATAATAACCAGCAACCGGATTAGGTTCCGGCGCAGAATAACGTCCTAATTTTTCTAATTCAACATCTAATAATTCCTCCATTTCGGACTGCCCAACTCCTATCACTGAAACATCTTTCATTTTGCCATAGGGATTAATTCCATCCATATTGATATTGGCCACAGTTTTTTCCAGAGGATAAATCGGATTTTGAGCATAATAAGCAGAACCCCAAAGTCCCTGCTCCTCTGCGGTTACCGCCAAGAAAATCACCGATCGATTAGGAGTCTTGGATTCTTTGAATGCTTTTGCCAAGGCTAAAAGTGCTGCCGTACCAGATGCATTGTCCAAAGCCCCATTATAAATACTGTCTCCGCTTGCATCAGGTTTGCCCACTCCCAAGTGATCCCAATGGGCAGTGTAAACAATGTATTCATCCGGATTTTGTTCACCAGTCAATTTAGCGACCACGTTCTGGGAAGTATTGTTGGTTGCCTCCACCTTCATAGAAGAACTTGCCTTGAGATTTAATGGAATTGCCTGAAAGTCCGGTTTTCTCGCTTTTGCCAGCAATTCTCTTTCGTTCAAACCTGCCATTTCAAAAAGCCTGTTGGCGGTAGGCAAAGTAACCCAACCTTCAAAGGCCAACTTATAACCTTCCTTTCCTCGATCATCCAAATAAAGCTTGGATGAATTCCAGGAGTTTTGAATCACATTGAATCCATAACCGGCTGGGATAGTATTATGAACAATCAAACATCCCAAAGCTCCCTGACGAATGGCTTCTTCATATTTATAAGTCCACCTTCCATAATAAGTCATGGTATTCCCTTTGAAAAAGGATGCATCTTCTGTTCCGAAACCTGGATCATTGACCAACACGACAACGATCTTATCTTTCACATCAATATTTTTATAATCATCCCAACCGTACTCAGGAGCTACTATCCCAAATCCAGCGAATACCATTTCTGCATCCTGAAAACTGACCGCTGAGTCTGTCCTTTGAGTCCAAAAAACATAGTCCTGCAAGCCATTTAAGGAAATTTTTTCTTTGGCAGATTGAATTTCCATGGTTTCTGATGGCTGGGTCAAAATAGATACCATGGGTACTTCTTGAATGTAGGAATCTCCATTTCCGGGCTCCAAACCTAATTTCTGAAATTCATTGACCAGGTAAGCCACGGTCTTTTCCTCTCCTTCTGTGAAAGGCATACGACCCAAAAAGTAGTCAGAAGAAAGTGTGTCTATATGTGTTTCAATGTCAGAAACAGTAAATTGGTAAGGTTGATTTTCAGAACAGCTCACAAGGGCTGCTAAAATTGAGAGGAAGAATAAAGTTTTTCGCATATTTTGGATTTTTGACCAGTAATTTAAGCAATATCAAGCAAATCAAACATACCAAAAACCCAGTCCAATGAATAGCACCTATTTGATTATGAAGGCGATTTTAAGAACTTCTTTGCTTCTTTTATTTTTTCTGAGAGGTTTTGACTCTTTGGGCCAAGAGACCTCTAAACTTCGGCTTGCCGTTGCAGGTCTGAACCATGGACATGTGGGCTGGGTACTTTCCTCTATGAATCGAGGGGATTATGAAATAGTTGGGATAAGCGAGTCAAACCGGGAGCTGGCGGAGAAGTACTCCAAGCAATATGGCTTCTCGATGAGCTTGGTGTATGATGACTTGAATGAAATGCTGGAGAAAAGCCATCCTGAAGCAGTGGCTGCTTTTGGGGATACTTTTTCCCATTTAGCCATTGTAAAAGCGGCTGCACCGAAAGGAATTCATGTGATGGTTGAAAAGCCTCTTGCTGTCAGTAAAGAGCATGCTTTGGAAATGAAGGAAATGGCTAGTCAATATGGCATTCATTTATTGACCAATTATGAAACGAGTTGGTATCCCAGCAATCATGAAGCTAAAAGACTATTGGAATCGGGTGAAATAGGCAATGTCAAAAAGGTAATCGTAAGAGATGGCCATCGAGGCCCGAAAAAAATTGGCGTTGGGCCGGAGTTTCTGGAATGGCTAACAGATCCAAAATTAAATGGTGGAGGCGCCTTGATGGATTTTGGGTGCTATGGTGCCAATTTAATGACTTGGTTAATGAATGGTGAAAGCCCTATTTCAGTTACTGCAATCACTCAGCAACTGCAACCTGAAAATAACCCCAAAGTGGAAGATGATGCCACAATCATCGTAAATTATTCAACAGCTCAAGTGATCATTCAAGCTTCTTGGAATTGGCCAATAGGAAGAAAAGACATGGAAATTTACGGGGAAACTGGGGCTATTTTCGCAGATAATCGACATCAACTTCGAATCAGACTGGCAGAAGGCTATGATGGATTTGATGAACGCACATTACAGCTACCGGAATTACCAGCTCCCTACCCAGATCCATTTTTACTATTGAAAGCCGTAATCAGGGATGAAATTCAACTTCCTCCTTTTGATCTGTACTCTTTGGAGAATAACATGATCGTCATGGATATTTTGCAAGCCGCAAAAGAAAGCGCTGAAACAGGAAAGACTGTTTATTTCAAATAAATCAAAATACTTTCAACATAGAACTTGTCTTCTCTTGCTTTAATTCAGGTATACTCACTAACCTATTTTGTATTAGTTGACCGTAAGAATATCCTCTTTCAAAAACTTCTAGACTTTCTGGTTTCCAGGTAAAAAGCTGGTCTAAAAACGAATATTTATCAAGTAACTCTTGAGGGTATTTCAGTTTAAAACCTGATGACTCACCATATATAAAAGCCTTTGAGGACTGATAAGGAGGAGTATTTGAATGTACGGGAATATTATACTTTATAACCCAATCAGTAACCTTAGACCCTTTGACAAAACTGAAATCTCCAATAGAATGATTGGTTACCTCAATTTGATTTTCAATGGGAAGGGGTATGCGATCACCAGCCTTTAGCTGCCCAGAAAAATATTTAAGGATAGATGGATTGATTTTACTTCGTGCGACAAGATGGACTTGGTACAGTTCTTCACTTGATGGAAAATACAAGTTCATTTCCTGTAATTGATTCATTGGGTTTGCATTGGCCGCAGAATACAAAAAACCCTTTCTGTAGATTTGATTTTCGTAAGGAATAGCCTGATGAACAGTGAATCCTTTAATTTCATCATCACTATTTAATCCAGTCGATGCGAGGTATGAAATCTCTTCAATCTCATTCAAATCTGAAAAATTTACCTCTAAACTGGAACTGGCATTTCGAAGATCGAGCATCATTTGCTTTCTAACTCCCAAAGCATTTTCAGCAATTATCAAATAGTTTTGCTCAGAATTGAATTTTGGAACTTTTATCTCCAAAAAATTATCAGAGTTATTAATAAGCGTATTGAAAATTGAGGAAGTCCAACCTGAGCTATGGCTAATATTTGCCCAACCTCCAGCTTCAGGAAAATTAACTTTCACCAACACCTGGGAGCTATAATCAGGTCCAATGATTGCCTTAGGCTTTAAACCAAATATCAAATCATTATCAGGCTTTACATCGGTGTACGTTTCACTATTGATGATTTCAAAACCATTGAAATCAATAATTTTAAATAAAGTAACATGATATCGTTGGCTATTGTCAAGAGAGAAAGTCAATTTGGAATTACTTTCAAAACTTTTGAAATCAACTACCTCTCCGTCGGTTGAATTGATCAAAGCATAAGGCTTCATGTTGGGCTGAAGAGCACCGGGAGCTATAGATACCGAGAAATCTTCTAAAATAATGGAGGGAGTTTCGTCAGGGACGCAAGACAACAAAAGAAGAGACAACAAACTCAAAAAACATAATTTTCTGATCATGACAATGTTAAAATAAAATTGGAATAATGCTACAAAACTAAATAATCCTGACAATTATAACTAATGAAAACAGCTCAATAGAATTAAGTTTTGAAAATCCAGTATTCTATTCCATTAAAATTAAGTGAAGATGAATTCATGAAATTTTATCCTGATTTTTAACTTAAAACAAACTATATTAAAGCTAGTCTTTTACAAATTCATCCAATTCAAAATGCCAATCCTATGAAACTCGGAGCTTTTTCTATCAGTCTTTCAGTCAAAGATCTTCAAGCCTCAAAAGCCTTTTATGAAAAACTCGGTTTTTCAGTTTTCGGGGGATCAGAGGAGATGAACTATCTCATCATGAAAAATGAACAAACGCTAATTGGGCTTTTACATGAAATGTTTGAGAAAAACATCCTCACTTTCAACCCAGGTTGGGACCAGGATGCAAAACTTGTCCCCGGCTATGATGATGTTCGAAAAATTCAATCTGAGCTAAAATCCCAAGGAATCACCTTAGCACAAGAGGCTGACCCCAATGGTGAAGGCCCAGGTAGTATTTTATTTTTTGATCCGGATGGAAACGGAATCTTGATTGATCAACATATCTAGAAAAGCATGAAAAGAAGAAGTATTGTTTTTTTGACCCTCTTTTTTTTCGCCTTTTTTGAGATATCTCTCGCGAATTCCTTCAATGACAGCATTTTTTCAGCACCATTTCACATGGATGCCAGACTTTTAGTCTTTAAAGGAAAAATGAATGGCAGAGAGGTAAATTTTGCATTTGACACTGGAGCTGCACAGGGTCTAGCCGGAAGTAACATTCAGGAGAAGGGGGCTATTTCCAAAAAAGGAAAAAAACTCACCATGCAGGATGCGAATAAAAACAAAAAAAAGGTTAGAACGGCCATCACTGAAATAGTAGAACTGGGCCCTCTTGAAATTCGAAATGTGAGTAGTCTTTTAGTTGATATGCCTTATTTGGTTTGCCACGACTACTACCTTTTGGGTTCGAACTTGATTAGACAATTAAACTGGCAAATAGATTTCGAAAACAAGATGATTTATGCATCCAAGTCGCCCTTTCCGGTCGATGAGAGCTGGCAAAGCTTTGATGTAATTTATAGGAATAACAGGCCCTACCTTGATTTCAGTTTTGATAGTCTTGAATATCAAAACATCCTCGTTGACTTTGGTTTCGCAGGCACTGTGGATCTTGACAACAAAAAAAGTATTGTTCAGGACTTTTTGAAACAAAAGAACATCGAGGCTAAAGATAATCCTAGTATCAGCATGAGTATTGGTGCGATCAGCCAACAAATTGCACCTGCATTTACCATAATCATAGATAGTTTAAAGATAGGTAATCATGTGTATACCCAAATTCCCCTGAATTTTGAATATCCAACTACAGAAAAAATAGGTGTTTCATTTTTCTCAACATTAACTTCCCAAACCGTCATCAACAATTCAGAATCTACTTATTACCTAAAATTAAAAAATGAAACTCCTTCATTTCGAGACCCTAATCATCTTAGTTTCAGTTTTGAAAAAGGAAAATTTCTTATTTCCGGAAAGTCTATTGGGCTAAGTCCAGAAGATGCCTTGGTAGAAATCGGGGAAGAGGTAGCATTGGTCAATGGAATTTCGTCCATGGATTTTGAAGATAATTGTCAGTTCATCAGATGGTATTATGGGCTCAATTTTGACCAAGTCACCATCACCAAACTGAACGGTCAAGAAGTAATTTTTACCAGGATTCCATTAAACTAATGAAAGCAGCTGTCAGATATGAATACTGTTCGCCTTCCGAGTTGAAAATCGCAGAACTCCCCGAACCCGAACCTCAACCAAAGGAAATCCAAGTGAAGGTGATGACTTGTACAGTAAACCGAACAGATATGGCGGTTTTAACGGGTTGGCCCTGGATCATGAGGCTTTTTGTCGGCTATCCTAAACCCAAGCGAGCTACCCCAGGGACTGACTTTGTGGGTGAAATCACGCAGATAGGGTCCGAAGTAAAAGAATACGCTGTTGGAGATAGAGTTTGGGGTTTTATAGACAATGGCTGTGGAAGTCATGGAGAATACTTTTGTACTTCTTCCTTCGAAAACCTACGAAAAGTATCCAAAAACATAGATCAAATTCAAGCAGGTGCCTCTATTGAAGGTGTGCACTATGCATATAACTTTCTCAATAAAATTAATTTGAAAGAAGGTGATCAGGTTTTGGTAATTGGTGGGACCGGTGCAATAGGATCAGCTGCCATTCAAATTTTAAAGTCCCGAAATATCCATGTAACTGCAGTAAGCCTAGGAAATGTCGAAAAAGTGGCTCAATTAGGAGCCGATCAAGTGATTGATGGATTACTAGATGACTTTACAGGAATCAAGCAACAATTCGATGCCGTACTCGATGCCGTAGGAAAAAGCCGTTTTAAAATTTGTAAGCCCTTACTTAAAAAAAATGGCACTTACCTTTCTTCTGAATTGGGACACAATTGGGAGAACCCATTTTTATCTTTGTCAACCTCATTTTTTTCCAGCAAAAAAGTCAAATTCCCCATCCCCCTCAACGTGAATAAAAGCTTAATTCAAATTGAAGAGCTTTTACTTGAAGACAAATTCAAGCCTTTGATTGATCGAGTAGTCAGTCTCGAACAACTTCCAGAAGCCTATACTTATGTGGGTTCCGGGAAAAAGTTAGGGAACGTGATTCTTTCCTATTTGAATAAGGATTTTGGTCTCCAATAACCTTCCTAATCATTGATATTTATCAGTTTGTTCACTGACACTCGTCATGAGTGTTTTGAAGAAATTATTGGAGATTTAAGTGTTAAATAAATGATCCACCAGTAAACAACAGAAACCATGGGCGCACTAACTAAAGACAGAGGTTTTTGGCCAAAAATGGTTCAAGACTTCTTCGGGGCTGAAGACCCCTTCCATATGAACAATAAGTTTTGGTTTACAGATAAATCTGTGGAGGTTCCATCTGCTAACGTCATCGAAAGTGAAAAGGAATTTAAGCTAGAGTTGTCAGCACCTGGATTTGATAAAAAGGACTTCAAAATCGAAGTCGAAGAGGGAATTCTTAACATATCAGCCGAAAAAGAGATGAAAATGGAGGAAGAAAAAGAGAACTATCGTAAGAGAGAATTCTCCTACTCCAGCATCCATAGGGCCTTTGCCCTTCCGGAAAATGTCAAAGATGAACAAATCGATGCCAAGTACGAAAAGGGGATTTTGAAAATAGTCCTACCCAAAGTAAAATCAGTTGAAAATAAACCCAAAAAAGCAATCGAAGTCGGCTAAACAGGCTTCAGATTACATCAGGATTATTTTTTAGTAATTGGTTTGAATTGGGACCCCGACCTTCTGGTCGGGGTTTTATTTTTTATGTCAATGGTATTGCCTATCTGCCTAGAAATTGAAAAATTACAAAAAGCCCCATATTTCATGAAAGCACTATCTCTATTTACACTCGTAATTTTTATTTTCTCCTGTAGTTCCGAGGAGAAAGTTTCCCTCACTCAGCTTCAGGACAAGGTTGAAGTCATCCGGGATAAAAATGGGATCAATCACATCTTTGCTCAAAATGAAGCAGATCTATTCTTCATGCAAGGCTATTTAGCGGCCAAAGACCGATTGTTTCAATTTGAAATATGGAGAAGGCAGGCCACAGGTACTCTTGCTGAAATTTTGGGAGAAAGAGAGTTGGAGCGCGATAGAGGAGTTCGCCTTTTTAAATTCAGAGGAGATAAAGAAACAGAACTCCGGCATTACCATCCCCGCGGAGTGGAGATTGTCGATGCCTTCGTCGCAGGAATCAACGCTTATATTGATGAAGCCAACTCCAATCCTGAACTTCTCCCAATAGAATTTCAAATGCTGGGAATTCAACCCCAGCCTTGGACTTGGGAAGTTGTGATTTCCAGACATCAGGGATTGTTGGAAAATGTCAGCGATGAACTCAACATCAGTCGGGTGGTAAGTTTGATTGGTTCAGATGAAGCAAAGAAACTCTATTACTTTCATCCCAATGAACCTAATCTGGAAATTGACCCCGGAATACCCGAAGAATTGTTGTTTAAGGATATTCTAGCGCCTTATAGGGCATTCAGAACCCGTGTGGAATTTCTGCCAGAGGATATTTCTCCCGAATATCGAGGAGAGCAAAAGGAAGTAAAAGAAGCTTTAGCTGCTCTTCAGGAGGAACTCAAAACCACTTTGGAAGCAGATGCCTTTGCTCAAGGTTCCAATAATTGGGTTTTAAGTGGTAAAAAAACAGCAAGTGGCTTCCCCTACATGGCAAATGACCCTCACCGCTTACAGGCAGCCCCATCTTTGAGATATTGGGTTCACCTGAGCGCTCCCGGATGGAATGTAGTAGGTGGTGGTGAACCTGTGATTCCCGGGGTTTCGATAGGCCATAATGAACATGGAGCTTGGGGTTTGACAATTTTTTCCACAGACAACGAAGATCTCCGGGTATATGATATCAACCCTGAAAATCCGCTTCAGTATAGATTTAAGGGAGAATGGTTAACCATGTCTCAAATTCAGGACACGATTTTGGTGAAAGGTCAATCTCCTCAACTAGTTAACCATAATTACACGATTCATGGCCCGGTCACTTTTATCGATGAGGATTTGATTAAAGCGGTAGCAGTTCAATGCGCATGGTTGGAACCCGGTTCGGCTCCCTATTTAGCAAGCCTAAAAATGGATCAATCTCAAAATTGGGATGAGTTTAGAGACGCCTGTACATACAATAATATTCCTGCAGAGAATATGGTTTGGGCCGATAAGGAAGGAAATATAGGTTGGCAAGCTACAGGAATAGCACCTGTCCGTAGAGGGTTCTCCGGTTTAGTGGCTACGATGGGAGATGGCAGATATGAATGGGATGGCTATTTACCTATTGCTGACCGTCCTCATGACTATAATCCAGAGTCAGGTTTCATCGCCACAGCAAACCAGAATGTGGCCCCTGAAAATTACCCCTTTCCAGAAGCTTTGGGCTTTGAATGGGCTGACAATTTTAGAGGAGAAAGAATCAAGGAAGTTTTGTCCCAAGACAAAAAATTCACTTTGGTAGAAATAGGAGCTCTGCAAAATGATTATCTCTCCCTTCCTGCGAGACAATTGCTGCCTTATCTAACAGATCTTTATTTTGAAAATGAAAAAGTCGATTCCTTGCGCAAAGCATTGCTTAGCTGGGACTTTAATTTAAATCCAGAATCAATAGAGGCGGGAATTTATGTAATGTGGGAAAGAATCTTGAGAAAAAAAGCATTGGAGCTCGCTGCCCCGGATGAAGTTCGTGACTTAATAGGTAGTATTCCAATGACTCGCGTAATTCAATGGGTTGAGAGTCCTGAAATACTATTTTCAACTCAAGCCAAATCCCAGAGGGATCAGTGGCTCACCAACTCATTCGAGGAAGCGATCGACGCATTGGAGAAAAAACTAGGAGCCAATCCTTCCAACTGGCAATATGGCCAAAAGGACTACAAACACGCCCTGATTCATCATCCTTTAGGAAGAGTGGTAAATCAGGAATGGCAATCCAAATTAAATGTCGGCCCTCTTCCCCGTGGAGGCTACAGCTATACACCTGGTGCCAATGCCTATGGAGATAACAATACTTCAGGAGCATCTTTCAGAATTTTGGTAGATACTGAAAACTGGGAAAGAACCCTAGGAATTAATACCCCAGGACAGTCTGGAGATCCAGAAAGCTCATTTTATAAAAACTTGTTTTCTATCTGGGCAAAAGATGAATTCGTTAGTGTTCCTTTTATGAAAAAATCTGTTGAAAATTCTGCTCATTCAAAACAGGTTTTCGGACCAAAAAAAGAGTGATCAATTTGAAGATTGGTCACTCTTGAATTCTAAAAAGAAGACATTACATCCCTTCCTGCTCTATTAAATAAACTAAAGCTGTCATCGCGGCAGCACCAAGCTCCAATTCACGCTGATCCACTACCTCAAATACATCAGCGGCAGTATGATGGTAATTGAAATACCTTTGAGAATCAGGATGCAGACCGATTAAAATGGGGCCTTGATCTCTCAAAGGACCTATATCCGCTCCTCCACCTGGCACATCAAACTTCCAGATATTGTAAGGAGTAAATAAGTCCCTCCATGAAGCCAACTTGGATCGCTGAACCTCTGTTCCGCTGGATGAGAAACCTAAAGGAATAAACCCTCCCGCATCAGATTCAATGGCAGCTATATGCTTTTCACCTTTGGCTTTGGCTACTTTAGCGTACTCCTGACCACCTCTCAAACCGTTTTCCTCATTCATCCACATTACAGCCCTGAGAGTCCTCTTTGGCTTCCATCCCATTTCTTTGTAAATCCTCAAAACTTCTATGGCTTGCATGCATCCAGCACCATCATCATGAGCTCCTTCTCCAACATCCCAAGAATCCAAATGGCCTCCTACAGCAATGATTTCTTCAGGCTTTTCAGAACCCCTGATTTCCCCAATGACATTGTAGGAAAGAACTTCTTCTTTCATCATTGAATTATTCTGAAGGTAGACTTTCAAATCTTTCTGGCCCTTCAGTAAACTACTCAATAGCTCAGCGTCTTTAGTACTAATAGCCAGAGCTGGGATTTCTGGATAATCTGGATTATATCGTTGATTTCCAGTGTGCGGAAAATCATCCACTCGATTGGTCAAAGATCTTACCAAAACTGCTACAGCTCCATATTTTGCCGCCTCAGCTGCACCCGAGCCTCTTTGTCCATTTGCTCCACCATAAGCCTGAAAAGTATTGATTAAAGTGGGATCCATGGGCTGATTGAAAAACACAATTTTCCCTTTTACCTGCTCTCCCAATTTTCGAAGTCCTTCTATTCCGTAAACCTCCACTACTTCCCCTACCAGACCATTGGGCCCTGTTCCCCTGCTATTTCCCAAAGCCAACACATTCAAATCTACAGCTCCTAATTTGGAGGAGTTCAAAACTTTCGCTTGCTCTTTTCCGCCCCTCACCCAATGAGGAACCATCACGGGCTGCAAGTAAACGGTATCAAACCCATACGACTCCATCAATTGCTTGGTATACTCTACGGCTGCAGCAGCTTGAGGTGAACCTGAAATTCTATTCCCTATTTCTTTACAGAGGTACCTTAAATTTTCATAAGTCTCTCCTTCAGTCAATTCATAGTTGAAGATTTTTTGAATGTTTTCAGAATGATTCTGAGCTTTTAGAATTAGTGGGCAAAGAAAAAGAAGAAATAGTATTTTTTTCATGGTATATCAATTTTGCCTAAAACTGAAAAATCTAATGCAATTTGAAAAGCTATCCACATAATTCTCCATGAATCTTTCAAATTAAAATTTGGAAAGCATTACTAACTTCCAATAAATATTTCAAAATACTGATTCTCATCACAGTAATATACCGAATGCACAATTTCTATTTTTTCAAAATGAGATAATAGAGATACTTACACTTAAATTGCCCAACAACTCTCAACCTGAATTCAAAACCTTATGAATTTCAATCACATCAAAAACCTGAGCTTATCACTCTTATTGATTTCACTTATTTTCTCCTGTGGACCCAAAGAAGATCCCAGCATCAAGCCGGATGACAATCGTTTTTCCAAGGTTGTTTTGACAGAAGGCATGGATGAGCCTATGGAAATAACATTCCTACCCGGTAATCGAGTCCTTTTTGTAGAAAGAAAAGGAGGGGTCAAAATTTTTGATGAGAACACCAAGGAAGTAACTCTGGTAGCGACTATACCGGTAAATACAAAATACACCAACAAAGAAGGACGCGTAAGGGAAGCTGAAGAAGGATTAATGGGCGTAATCGCACATCCTGACTATGCTCAAAACAATTGGATTTACATGTACTATGCAGATCCAGATGAACCCAAACACGTATTGGCAAGATGGGAGCTGAAAGGAAATGAACTGGTAGAATCCAGTAAAAAGATTGTTCTCGAAGTCCCAACCCAAAGAGAAGAATGCTGTCATACCGGTGGAGGGATGGTTTTTGATGAAGAAGGAAATCTGTTTCTTACCGTAGGAAACAATACAGTCAACCCTAGAGAAGGATCTTCCAATTTGGATGAGCGCCCTGGTATGGAGAGCTCCGATGATCAGCGTGCACCTGGAAACACCAATGATCTTAGAGGAAAGATTTTGAGAATTCATCCTGAGGACGATGGAAGCTACACTATTCCAGAAGGAAACTTATTTCCTCAGGGAACAGAAAAAACCAGACCTGAAATCTATACCATGGGACATAGAAACCCATGGAGACCTACTTTGGATAGTAAAACAGGATACCTCTATTGGGGTGAAGTCGGCCCGGATGCATCAGTGGATTCCATTTGGGGCCCCAAAGGATATGATGAGTTCAATCAGGCCAAAGGTCCTGGATTTTTTGGTTGGCCCTATTTTATTGGAAATAACTTCCCCTACAACCGCCACGATCATGAAGCCGGTACTTATGGTGCTCCCTATGACGTGAATAAACCTGTCAATGAATCAGTGAATAATACTGGATTGAGAGAATTACCAACTCCTGTAATTCCTGCCATGATTTACTACCCATATGGCGTTTCAGAAGAATTCCCTATGCTAGGGAGCTCAGGTAGATCTGCCACAGGGGGGCCAGTATTTAGAAAGGCTGATTTTGCAAGTAATGCTCCATTTGTATTCCCTGCCTATTATGAAGGAAAGTGGTTGATCGTGGACTTTATGAGAGGCTGGATCATGGCTGTGACCATGGATGAAAATGGCGATTACCAAAGCATGGAGCGCTTTTTACCGAATGAAAATTTCAGCTCTGCAATCGATATGGACTTTGGTCCGGATGGTGCATTGTATGTCTTGGAATATGGTAGTGCCTGGTTTAGAGGAAATGCGAATTCCCGTCTTATAAAAATTGAATACAATGCAGGGAATAGAAAACCAAACGTCACTGCTTCTGCAGACCGTCTCGCTGGCGCTGTTCCTCTGACTGTTAATTTCAGCTCAGAAGGAACCAATGATTATGATGATTACGACTTAAATCAGTTGGCTTACCAATGGACTATCAGTTCTGAGGGCAAAGTTCTGGAAAGTTTTAACAGACCTAACCCTTCATTTACTTTCGATCAAGCTGGAGTTTATGAAATCGAATTAGTGGTAACAGACACTAAAGGAGCCCAAAACAGTCAAAAACTGGAGGTTGTAGCAGGAAATGATATTCCGGAAGTGAAAATTTCCATGAATGGCATCAACCAATCCTTCTGGTTTGGAGAAAAAGAATTAGACTACCAAGTAAGTGTAAAAGACTTGGAAGATGGAGATACTCAATCAGGAGAAATTAAAGAAGCCGAAGTGGCCATTACTTTTGATTATGTACCAGAAGGCTTTGATCCAATTGAAATAGCTTCTAAACAAAGTGGTGCTGAAACTTTGGCTTCATTGACTATTGGAAAAAACCTCATTGAAGGAAGCGATTGTAAATCCTGTCATCAATACAAGGAGACTTCCATAGGTCCTAGCTATGAAGCAGTGGCTGCCAAGTATCCTAATTCTCCTGATAACACAAATTATTTGGTAGGTAAAATTATCAATGGTGGAGCTGGAGTATGGGGAGAACATGCCATGAGCGCACATCCGCAATTGAGTGAGGCAGATGCCAAGAGAATGGTGGATTTCATCCTAAGTATGGATGATGCGCAAGCTACGGTGGCTTCCCTTCCTTTAAATGGAAAAGTACAACCCATGATCCCTGAGGGCGATAATGGACAAGGAGGATTCTTACTGAGAGCAGCCTATACAGATAAAGGATCTTCCAAAGCACCTCCGTTATCTTCGGTTGACTATGTGGCTTTGCGAAACCCTTACCTTGACCCTCAATTATCGGTAGAAAGAAAGGGCGTTCAACTATTGACTACGCCAAGAGTAAGCTTCTTGATGGCTGGGGATAATTCTTCTTTTGCCTTGGATAATATTGATCTCACAGGTATCACCCAAATCGATCTTCATGTCAGTGTGAGTACCAGAAATGGAGCAGCTGGCGGAATAGTAGAAGTCAGACTCGGCTCAGCAAACGGAGAGCTTCTGGGTACTTCCAATAAAGTTGGAGTCAAAGAAATGGGATTCCGTCCACCGGAAGGAGTTGATCCTATCGTTTGGAGAAGGGAAAATGCTAATCGTGCCCAGGTGAGCATTAAACCAACGTCAGGTAAACAAAAGCTTTATTTCGTCTTCAAAAACCCTGAGGTGAAAGGAGAAGAAATTTTGATGGGAATTAATGAAATCCAGTTCATCAAATAAGGCTGCAAGTCCAAAAAAATAAAAAATCAGACAATTTTCTGAATTCATTAAACCAACAAGAGAAAAAAGAGTCTAACAAGAATCAAATCCTAAAAACCATAATTCATGAAAAGTATCATTGCCATCATTTTAAGCTTAGCAGTATTTTTCACAACAGAAAAAAATACTGCCCCTGCCACTGTCAACAAATCTGAGAGTTCAGTCATGTGGAAAGCCGCCAAAGTAACCGGAGAACATTGGGGCTATGTTCCGATAGCGGATGCAACCTTAGACTATTCCAACGGGAAAATCACAGGAGGATCCTTTGAAATGGACATGGTCAACTTAACTGTAGAAGACCTTACCGATCCAAAATCCAAAGGTAATCTGACCAATCACCTAAAATCAGATGATTTTTTCTCAGTGGAGAAGTTCAATACTGCCTCTTTTAAAATCACTGATGCAAAAAGTAGTAATGGAAGAGATTACGTGATTTCCGGAAACTTGACCATCAAGGGGATCTCACAACCCATTAGTTTCCCAGCTAAAGTGTCAACCTCAGGAAATAAACTAACGGCTGAAGGTGATATCACTTTTGACAGAACAAAATTTGATATCAAATTCAGATCAGGAAATTACTTTGAAAACCTGGCTGATAAGTTGATTTATGACGATGTCAACCTAAAAGTAAAACTAGTAGCTAGTATCTGATTACCACAATTGAAATAAAGTTTAAGGCCTGAGATTTCTCGGGCCTTTTTTCGTTGAACCTGAATCAGCATGCGCTTCTAGAGGAATTAGAATCCCTGCCAATTTTTTGATTAAATTGATGCGAACAATAATCCCTGCATCATGAAAAACTTACTCTTTACTTTCGCCTTATTACTTCCTATTCTTTCATTTTCACAAAATCAGACCAAACCCTTCCTTAATCTGGAAGATGCTCTAAAAATCACAGAAGCTGCTCAGGCAAAAGCCCAATCTGAAGGCTGGAATGTTGTGATAGTCATATTAGATGATGGAGGCAACTTGATTTCTCTGAGGCGTATGGATGGGGTCCAGGTTGGAAGTATTGAAGTCGCTCAAGCAAAAGCCAAAAGCGCCGTGTATTTCAAGCGTCCAACCAAGGTTTTTGAAGACTTGATGAAGGCAGAGGGCGGAAGCAGAATAGCTACCTTACCCAATGCAGTAGGCATTGAAGGAGGATTACCGATTTTTAAAGATGGCTTTTGCATAGGTGCCATTGGAATATCAGGAGTGACTTCGGCCCAAGATGGCATCATTGCAGCAGCCGGATTAGCTTCTATTGGGCAATAGCTATTTAAATATCAAACTTCACAGTAATAAGCGCATACCTAGGTTGAACCAGATACGAAAAGGTACTGATCAGATTTTCTGAAAAGCTATCTCTTCTAATTGATCGGGTGTCCAAAATATTCCAAACTGAGAGCTTCAATTCCCAAGGACTTTTAGGACCTTGATAACTTAGAAAAGCATTGAGAAAATCAAAATCGCTCTGAGTTTGCGAAACCTTGTTCAAATACGTGTTATAAGTATAATCCGCATTCAATTTCAAGCCCTTATAAATATCAAGGTCTATTTCCACTTTAGGACTATGGGTGATAAATGTGTTCTCTATTGGTCCGGAATTGTAAATGTTAGAGGTAAAAGAATAAGCCAAATCAACCTCCAAAACCTTGAAAAAAGTACTGGTCAATCGTGTATCATAAGTCTGAGAAAACTGCTGGTTCCTGACAGGGGAATCATTCAACAATAAATTCGTGCTGAAAGAATTCCATTTTCCACCTACCTCAAATTTGAGTTTGTTCAAAGATTTATCAACCCTGATATCTCCATTCAAACTTTCATTGACAGGAGTCGCATTGACTAAACTCAGTAATCTATTTATTCCTGCAAAGTCGGTATTGGTAATGATATCATCCCTTTTCCGGATATAATTCAGGTTGCCGAAAACACTCAGCCCACTGAAAAAATCATAGTGGGAATAATTCAGATTATGAGTTGTAAATAGGCCATTTTCCAAAATTCGGTTTCCCTGAAAAAGTGCATTATAATCCTGAAGCACAAAGCCTCTAGCTAATTTCTGGATATCCATAAAATTCGCCTCAGTCAGATATCTGTAGGTTAAGGATTTATTGGAGCGAATATTCCATTTGGCATACATTGAAGGAAGCAGTAATAGCTTGTTGAAATTTTGTTCATTATCTAACTGCAAGTCTCTCCAAGCATACTGGTGTAGATTAAGCGTGGGACTTATAACCCATTTATTCCATTTAGTTTTCCAAGTCATCCCTACATACCGGTCCTGAAGTCCAAACTCATTTTCATTTTCAAAATCAGAAAAAGTCTGCTCGGAGCCAACCTGCTCCAATTGGCCAATCAGATTTTGAGAGAAATTCTGATAGCCTAAAGTCCAGTTCAAATGATTGGTTGGATTCAGGATATAATAGTAATTGAAAGCAGCCTCCCAAGTATTTGTGGTGATTTCCTGAGACTGAAGCAACCTGTAAGTTTCTGCATCTGCAATTGGATATAAGCCCTGCAGAGGTTTGAGATTGGTGTTCAAATCAAAAAGTGGATCAGAAAACTTACTTTCCCAATTGAGTTCAGTTGAAAACACATGACGTTCACTAGGAGCATGATACCACTCTAACTTTTGCTGCAAAGCATAGGGTGTTCGGGTATTACGCGAGTCAATTCTTTGATTGATTTCTCCAAAATTTGAATTCAAGTCATTTGAGTTGCTTATTTCGGAGAGTTTTCCGAATAAACTGTACTTCAGATAAGTTTCCTCTTTCGGAGTGTAGGTCAATGCATACTTCGCCAATCCGGATTTGTTTTCAACAAAGCTTTCAGAGTTCAATTGCTCTTGGGTATCCTCGCCAGAATTCAGGTAGGTTCTTAGTGAATTGCTTCCCAGTTGATTGGCTGAAGTCGATGCTATCAAAAATCCCGAATGCCTCCATTTTTTGCTTGGGGAGTAGTTTAGATTCAATGCTCCTAGCGTACTTTGTAGGTCAAAAGCATTGGTTCTATTTGCTAAAGGAATCCCCAAATCTTCTGAATTTAGCTGAACTCTTGAACCAGATCTGGAACTCAAACCAGAAAGTCCTCCACTAAACCTAAAATAATCCTGCAATGTGAAAGACTGTTCCCCTACATTATTACTTCCTCCTATCAAATTCACATTTAATTTCGGAGCGTAATAAAAGGCATTTACATGTCCTAGATATCTTTCCTCCGGTCCTGCTCCTCCGGTCAAGTCTCCGAAAACAAGATTTTTCTTTCCCTCCTTCAATTGGATATTCAAAGCCAAAGTTTCATTGGTATCCAAGCCTCTGATAGGTGATACTTCATTGAAATTTTTCAGCACCTGAACTCGGTCGACTGCATTGGCTGATAAATTCTTAGTTGCCAATTTGGTGTCACCATCAAAAAAAGTCTTCCCATCCACCAAGACCTTGTCTACCTTTTTGCCTTGCACCTTTACCTCCCCGTTTTCATCCACTTGGAAACCCGGAAGTTTTTCCAGTACATGCTCTAACTTTCGTTCTGAACCTGTGGTGAAAGCATCTGTTTTATAGGTCAAGGTATCTCCCTTCATAGTCACTGGAAGCTCAGACACCACCTCCACTACACCCAATTCTGTATCTGCCTGCTGAAGTGTCACATTGAGTGGTTTTTCCGAATCCCATTCACTGATGGTTGATTCAAATTGAACGTAACCTACAAAAGAGACTCTCAAGAGATAGCTAGGACCTTCGGCAAGCGTAATTTTGAACCTTCCCTCAGCATTGGTAATTCCAAAGCCGCCGATTTTTTGAGTGCTCTGATTAATAGCCACAACATTCGCATAAGGTATGGGTCGATTCAGCGAGTCCAGTACTTGCCCAATAAGGGGTTTGCTTTGACCATATGCTGAGAGGGCCAATCCAATGAAAAAGGCTAAAAGGAGTAATCTTTTAGAAAAAAGCATTTTGGTTAAGTATGATGTATAAAATCAGAAAGCTGGATGAGTTTAGTTAGAAGGTACTCTAAAGTGTCACATCTTATTTCTAGCCTCTAGTGTCTCGCATCTAGAATCTTGCTTCTCAAATCAATTCCCAATCCGTATCGTAAACCGATTACCATCTCCAGGTTTACCCTGATATCGATTCATCATTTGCTTCATACTTTCCTCTTGCATAGCTCTAAACTCTTCCCTATTGACTTCTTTTCCTCTTTTGGGAATCTGAATTTCTACTGGTTCTTTGGAGGGATTCAATTCAATTTTTTCACAAATAAGCGTTCTCCCCTCACTCTGTAATTCCAAAATAAGTCCTGGCAGACCAAAATAATTTTCGGGACCATGTGGAACGGGGATTTCCGGAGTAAACCAAGCAACTACCTGAATCGTGTCTTTCACAGATTCCATTTCAGTCATTCCAGTGGAAAATCTCTGTGAGTCAATGATTCGAGCGTAAATAGCTTTTTGAGCTTGGTAATTTCCTATTTTTTTTGATTCTCCAGTCAACTCCCATTCTACTGGTTCAAGATTATCTTTGATCAATAAATCTTTCCCCATCATTTCCTGCTCTTGAATGTAAGTTTGCTCTGCCAGGTTTTTATAAAGTACACGATCCTGACTTCCAGTATTAATCATAATTTGCATTCCGCCAGAAGATGCAGTAGCTGGTCCGCCTCCCAAACTTTCTACTTGCTTCCAGTTTGATTCGGTTGGAGTGAAAGACAATACATAGTCTCTTTCCATTTGTTTCTTCAATTGAGCTTGGATTTCTGCTATTTGCTCAGGGTTCATTTTAGTGGAATCCATGGATAATTTTATCTGGGAACTGGATTTGTAAAAAGCCCTTCCTGTTAGGCCTTGGGCCAGTGCTAAGTTTCCCAGTAAAAAGAAAGAAAAGAATGCCGTGAATAGTAATGATTTGGTTTTCATAGTTCTTTTTGTTTTGTTCACAAATCAAGAAATACTCTTAAAAACATTGAGTTAAGCACTGTTAACGAGTGTTAACAGTCATTTTTTAACTTTAATAATGCTTCTATTTTAGCACAGTGAAATCGAGTAAAACTACATTTCCACAATGGATTGGTATTCAAAATGCGAGATTCCATCTGGCATTTGAACAACAAATTCCTTTCAGATGAAAAAGTTACAATTCAAGCGCATAGGTTTTTTAATAGTCTTCACCTTACTGGTCAGCATTGGCATTCAGGTTTGGAGAAACTACAACCAGTTTCTGCTGATTCAAGAGCAGCTAGTGTCTGAAATCCAGCAAAGTTTGGACAATGCAGTGGAGAACTACTATGCCGAATTGGCGAAAACAGATGTCATTACCTTAACAGATATGAGATCTGAGGGTAAAAGCAGGACAGATTCTGGAAACGTCAAGCAACAGATTCAACATTTGAGAATCAAGAAGCTGGACACTTTGGGGAGCTTTTTAGACCGAGTCGGCCAGAGTAAAGAACTTTTTCAGGCTCTTGAGAATGTTGAGAAAGGAGGATTGGACTCATTCCTATGGAAGTCTTCCGACCAAAAAGACAGCTTGAATAATATTGTTTTACTAGACTCTGGCCGAAGTATGGGCATGGATAAAAAGAACGAGCTCAGGATTTTCATGGGAAAAAGTAATGCAGACAGTATCAACCGCCTGGAATTTCTGACTAGTAAAATCATCATTTCCATTACTAGAGATAGCTTAGATTTTGAAAAAATCAATGCCTATTTATTTGAAGAGTTGGACAGAAAAGGAATTGATATCAATTATCGATTAATTCATTTGACTGGAAATGAAAAAGAAGACAGCCTGCTTGTCTCTAACACTCCGAACATGCCTTTCAAGACGGTTTCAAGATCCACATTTCTTCCTCCGGGACAAAGTTTGGAGATGTACTTTGAAAATACTGCACTGACTGTTCTAAAAAGGGGAATGCTCGAAGTATTGACTTCCTTACTCTTTCTGGGAATCATTGGCTTTGCTTTTTATTATTTATACCAAACCATCAAAAACCAGAAAGAAATAGCAGAAATCAAGCAAGATCTGATTAGTAATATCACTCACGAATTCAAAACCCCTATTGCCACTACCCTTTCTGCCATTGAAGGGATTGAACAATTTAACCCAGCCAATGACCCTGAAAAGAACAAGCGCTATTTGGGAATATCTAAATCGCAAATGCACAAGCTCAATCAGATGGTCGAAAAATTATTAGAAACAGCCACCTTAGATACTGATCAGTTGATTGTAAAAAAAGAGGCAATCGACCCTGAGCCTTTATTGAGGCAATTGATCCAAAAATTTCAGACAATAGCTCCTGAAAAGAAAATTGACTTGATTTTGCCCGCACAACTTAAACCTATTTGGGCAGATGCTTTTCACTTTGAAAATGTGATCTCCAACCTTTTGGATAACGCTGTGAAATATGGAGGGAATGAGATTCTATTAGGCATTGATCAAAATGGCATGCATAAAATTCGAATTCACGACAATGGAGGAAATATCGCAGCAGACCAAAAAAACCGGATTTTTGAACAATTTTACAGGATACCGAAAGGAGATGTTCATGATGTGAAAGGTTTCGGGATAGGACTATATTATGTTCGGAAGATCCTGGAGAAGCATGAAGGAAAAATAGAACTATTAACGGGAAAAAATTCCACCACATTTATTACCTATTGGCCATGAGTAAAATCCAAGTACTATTAGCAGAAGATGAGCTGGCTTTAGGCATGATTATACAGGAAAGTCTGGAGAGTCGTGACTTCAAGGTTAGACTCTGCGAGGATGGACAAAAGGCTTGGGAAAGTTATCAATCCTCAAAACCGGATATTTTGATATTAGATGTGATGATGCCTAAAAAGGATGGGTTTTCTTTAGCGGAAGAAATTCGAAAAATTGATCCCTATACCCCGATTATTTTTTTGACCTCTAAAAGTCAGACTGAAGATGTGGTCAAAGGCTTTGGCTTAGGAGCCAATGACTATGTACGCAAACCCTTTAGTATGGAGGAATTAATTGTTCGAATCAAGGCTCATCTTGACAGACTGCGAACCCGACAAAATCAGAATGATTGGTTACCGATTGGTCAATATGAATTTCACCCAACCAAACAGATTCTCCGAATTAAAGATTCAGAATGCCCATTAACGGCCAGAGAAAGTCAACTTTTGCAAATGCTGTTGGAAAATGCCAATGACATTACCGACAGAACACTGATTTTGAATCAAATATGGGGATCTGACGATTTTTTTAATGCCCGCAGCATGGACGTATTTATCACCAAGCTCCGGAAAAAATTACAGGATGATCCCGAAATTCAAATTTTGAATATCAGAGGATATGGATTTAAGTTAGTTTGCTAAAACTTTTTGATTTATTCTACTCAACCTCATTCAGTTAATAATGACCTAAAGAATTTGCTTTTTTGAGGGACTAACTGTATTTTGAATAGAATAGCATTAATTATTTATTCACAGATTCATCTTTTCATTTACCATTTTCCAAACATCCATTTGTATCAAGTTTAGAAAAATTTTTAAATTTCTTGAGCTGATAAAAGAGGATAACAAATTGATTGAATTGAAGTTATATCGCAAATCTTATTCTTTCCTTAGAACGAATATCCTTTAAATTGATTCTTGTTTTCAAAAGAAAGATATTAAAGACTGTTTTTCTGCCTTACTCTTAGACCTATGCCTAATTCATTTATAGAGGACAATAAAGATCTTGAATTCCAAAAACAATTGTTGGAAGAATTGACCCATTCTGGAACATGGGAATTAAATCTTCAACAAAACAAATTGTCTTGGTCACAAGGTGTTTTTAAAATGCTTGGTTACGAACCAAACGAGTTTGAGGTAACTTTTGAGAAAGGACTTTCGGTAATTCACCCAGAAGATAGAGAGAGAGCAGTTGACCATATGAATGAGGTGCTCAACAAGTCCAAAGATTATAAAATTAAAAAAAGGCTTATAAAAAACGATGGAACTCATATTTGGGTAATTTCCAAAGCAAAATGGCTAAAAAATAATACCACAGGCGAAACAATTCTATCAGGTGCTTTTAGGGATATAACTGAAATTTTGTCTACCAAGAAAGAATTGGAGACAGTAGTAGAAACGAATCAGTCTCTCTATGAGAATTTGGATGGAATTTTTTGGGAGGCAGATGCACAAACATTTGAATTTTTATTTGTTAGTCCACAGGTTGAAAAAATCACAGGATTTACTCAGGAGGAGTGGCTTGCTGACCCCAAATTCTGGCAAAATCACATTTTTCTTGAAGACAGGGACAGTGCAATAAACCTATGTCACTTAGAAACTCAAAGGTTGAAAGACCATGCATTCGACTACAGATTCATTAAAAAAGATGGTGAATTAATTTGGTTGAATGACAGAGTGAAGGTGATTTCCGAAAATGGAAAAGCTGTGAAGCTTCAGGGATTGATGGTAGATATTACTAGAGAAAAAAATATCACGGCAGCCCTGCAGGAAGAGATAGCTCTAAACCAATCTTTCCTTCACAAATTACCCGGAATATTTTTTCTGTTTGACTTAAAAGGGAAAATCATTTTATGGAACCATAATATCGAATCAATCTCCGGTTATTCTGAGCAAGAGATTAGAGAAATGAAGCCGGATGATTTTTTTAAAAAAGAAGATCAGAAGCGAATTTTAGATGAGATTAAAAAGGTAGCGGAAGAAGATAGAAATGAAGTTCTAATGGAAATACAGGCCAAGGATGGCCGAAATATCCCAGTTCATTTTTCTGCATCTTTAATTCAATACCAAGGCAAACCATGCATTCTAGGGATTGGGCAAGATATCCGAGAATTGATAGAGTCTAAGAGGCTGATAGAGGAAAATATTGAGCGGTATGAACTGGTAACGAAAGCTACGAACGAAGCTATCTGGGACTATGATTTCAGAGAAGAAAGCTTACACTGTGGTGATGGCTTTTTCAAATTATTTGGGTATGAGCCATCTGAGATGTCTCTTGAAAAATTTATGGGTTTAATTCATCCCGACGACCAGGAAAGAGTTACAAAAAAAATCCAAGATTACTTGACTCCTGACTTGTCTAAAACCAATTGGCTGGATGAATTCAGGTTTAAAAAGAAAAATAATATTTACACCTATGTGGTCAGCAAGGCGATTTTCCTGAGAAATAAACAAGGCTATATCACCAGAATAGTAGGCTCTATTCAAGACATTTCCCATCAAAAAGAATACGAGCGATCCCTCAAAAGTTTGAATGAAAAACTGGAGCTTCATATACGGGAGTTAGCATTCTCTAATCAGGAACTTCAGCGTTTTGCCTTTATTGCATCTCATGATTTGCAAGAACCCCTGAGAATGATCTCTAGTTTCATGGGCTTACTGGAAAAAAGATACGGGGATAAATTAGACGAAAAGGCCTTAAAATACATTTCATTTGCTACAGAAGGAGCAAAGCAAATGCAGCGGATTATTTTGGATTTGTTGGAACATTCAAGGGTAGGCAGCCCTGACGAATCAAAGGTGAATCTTTCTATAGAAAAACTTGTCAAAGAAATTCAGCTTTACCTCAAAAAAATCATCCAGACTAAAGCGGCAAAAATCACATACGATCAGCTTCCTACAATCCAAACTTTCAAAACCCCTCTTTTTCAGATTTTGATGAATTTGATATCAAATTCAATTAAATATGCTCATCCTGAAAGAACTCCCGCGATTCACATTGATTGTAAGGAATTAAAAACCCATTGGCAGTTTTCGGTTTCAGATAATGGCATAGGAATATCTCCTGAGTATTATGAAAAGATATTTATCATTTTCGAAAGACTACACACAAAAGATAAATTTGAAGGAACCGGAATAGGATTGGCTATTGTCAAAAAAGCTGTAGAATATTTGGGAGGTGAGATTAAAGTCAAATCAGAGATAAATGTAGGGTCTACCTTCACATTCACATTCAAAAAATAAGGGGCAAAATTCTTATTGCCCCTTTTGTCCTCCTTAGCGAGAACAGATTAAATTTCTTCTGATTCATTTTTCTTTTCAATAGGCATTCTTGCCTTCGTATCAATTAACCATTGATCAAGCTTTGCCTGAAGTTCTTTTGCTATTTCCGACTCTTCATTGAAAAGATTATTTTTTTCCTCTCGATCATTAGTCAAATTATATAACTCATCCATCCCGGGCTCATAATAATGGATCAGTTTCCAATCTCCGGAGCGAATTATGGAATAAGGAATGACAGTAGTCTCCCGATAATGAGGAAAATGCCAAAACAAATCTCTTTCTTCTAGGTCTTCCTCACCAATAAGAAGACTCTTTAAACTCTTTCCTTCCAATTCTGAATCAATTTTATTTTGATTAAGAAAATCCAAAATAGTTGGAATCCAGTCCATCGTTATGATCGGGGCTTCAATTTCCTTTCCCTGAGGGATAATTCCCGGAAGACTGACTATGGTCGGAACTCGTATGCCTCCTTCGTAAGGAAAGCCTTTTTGAGACCTAAGGCCCAGATTTACGGTAATTGGCTTATCCGGATTTCCTATCAAACCTCCATTGTCCGAGGTAAAAATCAATAGCGTATTTTCTCTCAGTCCTTTCTCGTTTAAGTACTCCATCAACTTCCCGATATTGAAATCGAGATTTTCGATCAAGGCTGCATACTCTGGATTATTTTGAACTCCCTTTTCTTTTTCTTCATACTTAGACACCAATTCGGGAGGCCCCATGATGGGTGTATGAACTGCATAAGGAGCCCAATGCACAAAGAAAGGGCCTTCCTTATTTTCAATAAATTGGACCAATTCATCGCTTTCCCGGTCCGTCAAAAACTCCCCTTTTTCTCGAGGAGGTAGATTTTTCATTTCATAAAACTCTCTCGGCTGCGCAGCTTGATAAGGATCAAAATAACTTGGTGGCTGCCCTAAATCATTACCTCCTATATTCACATCAAATCCCTGATCTTCGGGATGGAAACCCTCTTCTCCAAGATGCCACTTTCCCAAGTGTAATGTTTGATATCCTAGTTTTTTCATCCGTTCAGCTATAGTCTCCTCCTCTAGTGGGAGATATCCCTGAATCTTGGGGGTTTTCAAAGGCCTTGCTTCAAACTCTTCATATTCTCCAAGTTCACCGGATGTAGAATAGCCTTGGAATTTTGCCCGAATCCAATCTGTAATCCCTAATCTTGCTGGATATTTTCCTGTCAAAAGTGCTGCTCTGGTGGGTGAACAAATCGCAGCTGCTGCATAGGAATTGGTAAATAGAGTCCCCTCCTGAGCAAGTCGATTTAAATTGGGTGTTTCATAAAAGTCAGAACCAAATGGCTGAATATCTGCCCAGCCTAAATCATCTACATGGATTAAAATAATATTGAGTGGCTTTTCCTCAGGTTTAGTGCATGAAATCAAAAAATTAAGGAAGACAAAAGCCCAAAATCCTTTACCATCCATACAATTAAAATACCGTTTTTCCATTTATCATACTTATAAAATCAATTCATAGAAATTCCCTAACCTTTTGGTTTAAGTAGCGTAAAAACGAACAAAGCTTTAATTGCTTAATTCGGTTAATTACACTCAAAGTCAGGGGATACGCAGGTGGGCCAAACTAGTTCCACCTGCCCTCTGCACCAAATCAATACCTGAGTCCTCTCAAATACTGAATACTTTTTGGCAGGTTTTGAAGTTCTTTTTCGCTCTCGTCCTCGATGAACATGTGCTTGATCCCAATCTTATTGGATTCTCTTAAAATACCGGGGATATCCAACTCACCAGTACCTAAAGGGACATCATTTTCATGGCCAGTTAAGCCGGTCATATCTTTCGGAGCTCCTTTTCGAAAGTCTTTTAAGTGCAGAGAAACCCATCGGTCTCCGTATTTTTTCAAAAGAGCAACAGGATCTCCTCCACCGAAATGCGTCCACATCACATCCATTTGAAGAGAGACATATGCTGGATTAGTATTTTCAACCAAATAATCGAAAAGAGTTCCTTTTCCATAAGGCTGAAATTCATAGCCATGCACATGATATTTAAATGTGATCCCATTCTCTTTAAGCACTTTTCCTCCCTCATTAAAAACTTTGATAGCTCTATCAGCATCTTCTTTGGAAAAAGCTCCTCTTTTATGGGGAATCCATGCACACATCACATACTTAGCTCCCAGTTCCTTTGCCTTGTCCGCGACAGCTTGAGGATCTGACTCCAAAGCTTCGAAGCCAGTTCCGGTAGAAGGAATGCTAATTCCTCTATCGGCCAACATTTTTTTGAAATCTGCAGGATCGACTCCTTGAGGAGCTCCGCCTTCATATTCTTTGAAACCCATACTCTGAATGATATCCAAAGTCTCGGGCACACCGTTTTTCCATTGGTTCCTAAAAGTATAAGAAGCTATACCCAAGGGAACTTGAAGCATAGGATCACCTTTCTTTTGAGCAGATGCCTTCGTTGGAATTAGATTCCAAGCCAAAGCAAGGAATAACAAGCTTATAATATTTTTCATAGGACTTAGGTTGAGATTTTGGGTTATTTTGAGACTTTCACAGCCAATACTCAATCGTGAAATGATTCTATGCTCAATTCAAGAATTGAATTTTCTACAGATTACAAATTCATTTTTTTCAACTCATCCACAGCATGGTTAGCTGCTCTGGCAGTTAAAGTCATAAACATCAATGTAGGGTTCTGAGTACTGGTGCTGGTCATGCAGGCACCATCTGTCACAAAGACATTTGGGCAGGCATGCAACTGATTATGTTTGTTCAGTAAGGAGGTCTTAGGATCTTTCCCCATTCTAACTCCTCCCATTTCGTGGATATCTGATCCTGGAGGCGCTTGGGAGTCAGAAACAGCAATATTGGTAAAGCCCATACGCTCAAACATCTCTGTTTGCTGTTCTAAGAAATCCTGTGTCATTTTATCATCATTTTCGGTCCACTCCACGGACATGATAATTTTAGGAATTCCATACTTATCGGTTTCGGTATCGCTTAAGCGCATATGATTGCTTTCAACCGGAACCATTTCCCCTTGCATCCAAGCTGACATGGTCCAAGGTCCATGCTCTTGATTCAATAAATTATCCCGCAACTGATGACCGATCACATCTGTATCGGAAGTCATACCTCTGCCACCAGCCATTCCGATAGCATAGCCTCTTAAAAAGTCAGTATCCTGCTTGAAGACATTTCTAAACCTGGGAACATAAGCGTGTCCAGGATGTCTACCTTCTGTAGCTTTATCTTGAAAGCCTTCAAAAGTTGCAAAACCCTTCCCTCTATAATTATGACAGGCCATAAATTTACCCATCAACCCATTATCATTCCCTAATCCATTCGGGAAACGGCTGGATTTAGAATTCAACAGAATAGCATTGGAGTTAATTGTGGAAGCATTGACAAAAATGATCTTGGAATAAAATTCCATAGCCTCCTTCGTGTTTCTATCAATTATCCTTACACCGATAGCTCTGCCTTTCTCCTCATCGTAAAGAATTGATTCTACCACTGCATCCGGGCGAACGGTCAGGTTTCCTGTTTTTTCAGCCCAAGGTAAGGTGGACGCATTTGCGGAAAAATATCCTCCATAAACACAGCCTCGATTACACATATTTTGATGCTGGCATTTATTTCTTCCTTGTTGTTTATGGATTTCTTGAGGGTCGGTCAAATGGGCACATCTTCCCTGAATAAGATGTCTATTGCCATACATGCTTTTTAATTGCTCAGCATAATATTTCTCTATGCAACTCAATTCAAACCCGGGTTGTACAATTTGATCTGGCAATTCCGGTAAGCCATCACGGCTACCTGCAAAACCAACAAACTTCTCTACATAGCTATACCATGGCTCTAAATCTTGATATCTAATAGGCCAATCCACTGCATAACCATCTCTAGCCGGCCCTTCCAAATCATAATCGGACCATCTCTGAGTTCCTCTCGCCCAAAGCAGAGACTTACCACCTACATGATATCCTCTAAACCAACGAAAGGGCTTCTCCTCTATATAAGGCTGTTCATCCTCAGCCAAAGCCCAATGCATGGTCTCTTCCCTTCCCCAGCGGGCAGCACCTACTCCAGATCTTTTTTCTATGGGAACAGTTCCTCTAAACTCAAATTCCCAAGGAGCCTTGGAGGCTGTAGGATAATCTTCTATATGGCGAACCATTCTTCCACGCTCTAGCACTAGGGTTTTGAGTCCTTTCTCACAGAGTTCTTTGGCAGCCCATCCTCCACTAGCTCCAGAACCGATTACGATTGCATCATAGGAGTTTTGTTGCTTGGCTTTTAGGTTTAGGTTTGACATGTTAATTGGGTTGGATAATATTTGGTTGAAAAAACCAATTAGTACTGAAATCTACCAGACAATAGCATATAAAAGGTAGGAAATTGCTTTAAATAAAATAAAAAGAAAGAAGATTATCTCTCCTAGATTGGCAAGCCAAATTTCCTTTGATAAATAGAACGGGAGACCTAAGCCAAAAGCTTGCATTAATGGAAACTCAATGCTCCCTTCAAGCATGTTACTAGAATTTTTGAAAAAATGGAAGCAAATAAATAGGACTCTCAAGAGGATTAAAAACAAAAACGGGAAGCAATTTTTCAATTACCTCCCGTTTCATAACTCAGAAATCGTAATTCCTGAACTATGCCAAGCTACAGTTACTAACTATCACCAGTTGCCCGGTTCAAAATTCTAAGATTGAATCATCTTCGAAAAGATTTGTCCCATTTGAATACTTCTGTAATGCACTTCTGCAGTAACCTGTCTCAGAATCTCCCGTGAAGGAAATACCATTCATGCCAAAAGCTTCGAAGAACTATTGAGGCTCTTCATCCTGGGCCGATCTGTTTTTGCACTTCTGCGGTTTTCCGTTGCAAACAACTGCATTTAAGCAATTATTCCTTTGTGCACGACTGCTTCATTCCGAAGAACTCAGCTTGCTGATTCACCAAGTTTACATTTCTGGAGTTGCCTCTTTCAACCGATCACTTGCGCGTTCGATCCTTCATGCAATGGTTAGTCTTAAAGTTCAGAGACTTCGTAGACTTCAACATATCGTTTTTGGCACTTCTGCGGTTTTTCCGTCTCAGACTTTCACCCGTTGGTGATTGCCCCTTCGCGCCCGATCTCAAAATTTCAAACTAGAATCCGGGGTCGTATCCCCGATTATTTATCTCTTACTTGGTTTAATAAAATTGGCTGAAAATCAGGGGAATTCCTACTTTTTATTCGATTATTTTCCCACAATTTATCCCCATATTTATTAAGGGGAATCAGTAGTTTATCAACATAAAATTGACACTTATACACATCTATGCGGATTTTATCCTATTCCGGGATCTCTAACACAAAATCTTATTCTACTCATCAGGAAAACTGCTTGAAACCAAAATTATTTCCATCCTACTTCGCTTAAAAAAACTGAACAACTCACAGTCAATTTGGACCGACAATAGAACAAAATCCTCTCTTATTAGTGATTTTAAATTGGGAAGTTTAACTTTCATTATGGAGCAATCTCGACCACATGTAGGACTTTTTATTCCTTGCTATGTTGACCAATTTTATCCTCAGGTAGGAATAGCAACGCTGGAAATATTAGAAAAGCTAAACTGTAACGTTTCCTACCCTTTAGATCAAACTTGTTGTGGACAGCCGTTAGCGAATTCGGGCTATGAAAGAGAAACCAAAGAATCTTGTCAGCAATTTCTTAACTCATTTCTTCAGTTCGACTATGTAGTTGCTCCCACCGGAAGCTGTGTTCACCATATCAAGGAGAGATACTCCAAAATATTGAATGCTCCAGAACTTCAACCTTCACTCAATTCAAAAATTTTTGAACTGACAGAGTTTCTTCTTGATATTCTCAAAGTAGAGCTCCAAGGTACCTTCAGACATAAAGTTGGCTACCATGCATCCTGTCATGCTTTAAGAGGTTTGAGGCTCTCGAAATCCAGTGAGGTCAATACAGCACCCTTCGATAAAGTGAAAAGCCTCTTTGGAAAAGTGGAAGGGCTAGAGTGGTCCCAACTTCAAAGAAATGATGAATGCTGTGGCTTTGGGGGAACCTTTTCTGTAAAAGAAGAAGCAATTTCCCTTTCCATGGGTACAGACCGCTTGACTGACCATTATGAAGCAGGCACTGAAATTCTCACGGCAACTGACATGTCCTGCTTGATGCATTTAAAAGGGTTGGCTGATAAAAAACAAAGCACCCTTCCTATTATGCATTTAGCTGAAATCATCAATCAAATCATCTCATGAGCCATTCAAAAGCATCAACCGATTTCCTCAGAAACGCGGAACATGCCAAATGGCATGATGAAACTCTCTGGATGATTCGAGAAAAAAGAGATCTAGCCAGTCAAAAAGTTCCGGAATGGGAAAACCTCAGAACAATAGCTTCTTCTATCAAAGAACATGTGCTTTCGAATTTGGACCATCTTCTTCTGGAATTTGAAGCCAATGCCACGAAAAATGGAATTCAAGTTCATTGGGCAAAAGATGCCCAAGAGCATAATCAAATCGTCTTAGATATTTTAAAAAAGCAGTCTTGCGCTCAGGTGGTAAAGAGCAAATCTATTCTCACTGAGGAGTGCCATCTCAACCCTTTTCTGGAGAAAAATGGGATTGAGGTAATTGACACCGATCTAGGGGAAAGGATTGTGCAGTTTCTCCATCAGCCACCCAGTCATATTGTATTGCCGGCCATCCATTTAAAGAAAAGAGATATTTCCGAACTCTTCCACCAAAAACTCCAAACTGAAAAGGGAAACGAAGACCCTTATTACTTAACTCAAGCGGCAAGAACTCATTTAAGAGAGAAATTTCTAAAGGCCAAAGTTGCTATCACCGGAGTCAATTTTGGGATAGCAGAAACAGGTGAATTTGTCGTATGCACCAACGAAGGAAATGCAGATATGGGCGTCCATTTGGCAGACGTTCACATTGCCTGCATGGGTATTGAAAAATTAATTCCCAGGAGAAATGATTTGGGAGTTTTTTTGAGGTTACTGGCTCGTTCTGCCACAGGACAAGCTATCACCAATTATACATCTCACTTCAGAGGCCCAGAAAAGGGGAAGCAAATTCATTTAATCTTGGTGGACAATGGAAGAACAGAACAATTGGGGAGAGAGAAATTCAGAAACTCCCTCAAATGCATTCGTTGCGGTGCTTGTATGAACACCTGCCCCATTTACAGAAGAAGCGGGGGTTTTAGCTATCAAAGTACTGTTCCAGGTCCAATAGGTTCCATACTTTCTCCAGGATTGGATTTGAAAAAATACAGCTCTCTTCCTTTTGCCTCAACTCTTTGTGGTAGCTGTACGGATGTTTGCCCAGTAAAAATCAATATCCACGAACAACTTTATGAATGGAGGCAAGAAATCACCAAGGCCAATCCAAATCATGCGGAAAGCTTAAGCATGAAATTAGCCAGTGGGATTTTTAAAAGCCCGCTAGCCTACAGGATCTCAGGAATTTTGATGCGTAAACTCATTAAAAATTTGCCCGACTCTTTGATATACAATCCTTGGAATGTTTGGGGAAAAGGAAGAAAGCTACCAGAAACTCCTCAGGAGTCTTTCAGAAATTGGTATTTAAATCACAGGAAGAATGAGCAGTAGACAAGAAATTCTCGAAAAAATTAAGAAACTCAGGCTGGACCAAACCGAACTTCCCACAATTCCTGAATTTAAAAATCCCTTAAACACTGAAGAGGAATTTAAAGCATCAATTGAGGCAAATAAAGGGGAGATTATTCCTGAGGAAAAACTCATGTCGTGGATTTCTGAAACCGGTTTTCAGAAAATCCTAAATTTCTCTCAACTCATTAACCTAAATACTTCTTATGCTAAGATTGAAGATGCTCACGAGCTAGACCAACTTCAAGTTGCAATAATAGACGGTCAATTTGGCGTAGGAGAAAATGGCGCAATCTGGATCACCAATGAACAAGTTCCATTTCGAGCCATTCCATTTATTACAGAGCATTTGGTAATAGTGCTTCCCAAAAATGAAATTGTATCTACCATGCATCAGGCCTACATTAAAACCTCAAGTCAAAGCTATAGCTTTGGTTTATTTATAGCAGGACCTTCGAAAACAGCGGATATAGAACAATCACTCGTAATAGGAGCTCACGGTGCGAAAAGCCTGAGGGTTGTATTAGTTTAGACCAAATTCCTTTCCAGAAAAAAGATATTTCTGGAAGCTCCATCTGCTTCAAATCCTAGCTTCATTTCCAGCTTGTCAGCAATTTTTTTACACAATGGAAGACCTAAACCAGTTCCTTTTTCGCGATTGGTTCCATACGAGGTTTTTACCTTGAATTCGAAAAGTTCATCACGAAGGTTTTCTGGAATAACCGGGCCTTCATTTTGAACCTCCCATCTCAACATGTTTGGAGCCACTTTCAAGGAAAGTTCTATGGTAGAATCGGATTGGGAAAATTTCAGTGCATTGTCTAAAAGATTTTTTAGAATGATTTTAATCTCGTTTTCTTCTAAATCAATTTCCTCAGTTTCGCCATCTATCTTAAGAGATATACGCTGATTCTTTCTTTCTGCTTGGATCAGCATAGTATCTCTGATTTCTTTCATCAAATCCTTGGGATCCAATTTTTTAAGTTCAAAAGTACGATCATCTAATTCAGTCATAACCCATGATAAGGTATTATTTAGAACCTTGTTTAGATGAAAGCTTTGATTTTTTAGCTCTGAAAAAATTTGCTTCATATCGTCATCATCAAACTCTCCCCGGTCAACCATTTCCATGGTCGAACTCAGGGTTGCAATGGGATTTTTCAAATCATGAGACAAAAGAGCGATCAATTGATTTTTTTTCTGGTTGACATCCGATAGCTTTTCAAGATTTATTTCATTCTCTTTCCTCAGTTGATTTAAGAAAAAATTCTGTCTCTGATAATTCTTGATAAATACCATTACACCAGCATATACGAATAGCCCACACCAAATTAAAGTGATCCAATGATCCCAAAATCTGTTTTCCAAACTTGTATATATCCGAGGAACAGAATAGAATCCATAAACCTCCAAATAAAACAACAGACTAAATGTGAGCGTGACTAAAAATAACCAAATGGCCTTCCAAGCTCCTTTTATCAATATTGCTATGGCAACAATAAAAATAAAAAAGGTATAAAGCGTAGGGCCGTCGAATCCGTCATTTTCAAAATAATTGAATATGATCACCATTACTCCTGCCCCAATCATCATGTTTAGGATTAGCTGGTACTTCCCAAACTTCTTCATATACCAATAGCCAATAAAGAAGGGGATCGCTAAGGTTAATTTGAGACCAATTATAAAGGCACTCAGTCCAATAAAATAATCAGAAATGCCCAAAAAAATCATTAGTGTGCCGGCAAAAGCAGCAAAAACTAAAGCTATTTTATTTTGGAGTTCTTCTAGATTTCCAGATTTATCCAAGTACTCTAACACACTCATATCAAAATCTCGTCGACAGCATTAAAAAGCAAATAAAACTAAAAATAAAAAAACAATTCACAATACCGTACAATATCCTGTATTTAAAATACTAAAAATTGATAATGAAGGAAAAAGTTTAATTACGCTCTTGAATGAATCGCAACCCTATTTCCTTCTGTATCTAAAAATACTCCCATATAGCCAACATCCTCCGAAATCATTCGTTTATCGATTTGTACTTTCCCTCCTGCTGCCTCCACTTTACCCAGTTCAACTTGGCAATCCGCTGAAGAAAAATAGATCAAAGCCCCTGCATGGCCACTTGTCTCATAAAATTGCTCATGGTATACTAAGCTTCCTCCTGCTCCTTTTCCCGTTTCGTCCCAAGGAAACCAGGCCATTTGAAAATCGCCCATGACTTGCTTGTTTAGCTTGCAGTCAAATACAGACTCATAAAATTTGATGGCGCGATCCATATCTTTTACTGGAATCTCAAACCATCCTACAGTGACAGATTTCATAGCTTTAGGGTTTTATGTATAAATTGATGATAGGCTTTTTATACTCTAGTAAGCTTAATGGGATAGGTCTTTCCTGCATTCCATTGACATACATAGATATTTTCATCCTGGTCAATACACACATCGTGACAATGCTTAAATACAGGATCTGATTGAACCATCAACTGAAGCTTGCCGTCCCGGTATTCGGGAGCTGTTCCTCCAGGATTAGAAACAACTTGGTTTTCCTTATCCAGAATAGTCACAAACCCTGAATTGTCCATTTGCTCCAAATATTTAAGTCTTGACCAACAGACACCCGCATACAGATTTTCGCCATGAATTACAGGCCGACATACATATGCGCCTGGTAAAAAGATGGTTTCCAAATACTCCCCGTCCATCGTGAATTTCTTAAAGGAATTATGCCCTCTTGAGGTACAGATCAGAGAAGGTTCCTTGCCTCCACGCTGATCTACCGCTATCCCATGAGCAGTTTTAAACTGAGCATCACCGTGTCCATCTCCTCCAAATTTTCGAATAAAATTTCCTGACTTATCATATTGTAATAAATATTGGGAACCATAGCCATCAGCAATGTATAAATCTCCATTGGGAGCGACCGCAGTCTCAGTTGGAGTCCACCGCATTTTTTCATCATAAATACCCTCTTTAGCGGGCATAGGGATTTCTGAAACCACCACACCACTCAGAGTAGTTTTTACAACTCTGCCTCCATTATCAACTATCCATAAATATTCGGCATCCCCCTCATCTACCAAAGTCAATCCATGGGCTGCATTCAAACCCAAAGTCCAAGTATCCAGCAGTTTTCCAGTTTGATCATAAATGATCACATTATTTTTAGGCTCATCAGTCAAAAGAATCATCCTGCCTTTTCTGTCCATGACCATTTCATGACAGTTGACCACGGGAACTTTAGTGGGGTCTAAATTACCCCATTTCATATCTACTTTGTAGGTGAAATTTCCATGACCTAAAATTTGATCTTGTGCTGCAAATAAAGAAAAGTCAGGTTTAAGGCTCATAGCTAAAGTGATCAAGGAGGAATTTTGGATAAATCTTCTTCTGGAATTCATAGGTGCTGATTTACTTCAAGTTAGGAAAATGCAGGGAAGATGAAAAATCAACATTCAGAGAATCAGATTTTCAATAGTTTGGCGCCGAAAAATTAAATAAATTTAGATATCCCAAACATGATCAAACCATGAAAAGGCTCATTTTAAGTTTTATTCTCGCTTTTTTTTCATTTCAAATGAACGCACAGGAAATCGCATTACAGCTCTATTCCCTCAGAAATCAAATTCCACAAGACCCTGAAAAATACCATCAAATGGTGGCTGATTGGGGAGTCTATGCTTTAGAGGGCTTGGGTAGGCATGAGATGTCAGAATTTGAATACTTGAAACTTTTAGAAGAAAATGAGCTGGAAATAGTGGGAGTTGGAGCTGATTTCAATCAACTGGCCAGAGATCTAAACCCCATCATTGCACAAGCCAAACTTTATGGGGCTAAATATGTCACCTGCTACTGGATTCCTCATGAAGAAGGTCCTATTTCTTTGGATGAAATCAAACTGGCTACAGCTTTATTTAATCAGGTAGGAGCTGAGCTCAAAGAGCATGGACTTACTTTTTTATACCATCCACATGGCTATGAATTCGCCAAAGCTGGGAATGGAGTGGTCATGGATTATATGTGGAAAAATGCCGAAAACTTCGCTTTTAACATGGATGTCTTTTGGGTAAAAATGGGTGGTGGAGATCCGGTGAAAATCATGAAAAAATATAAAGGGAAATTCCCTATGCTTCACCTGAAAGATAGAAAAATAGGCACACCGGGATCTATGGACGGACATGGTGACGTGGAAACCAATGTTGTTTTAGGCACTGGAGATATTGACATTGCAGGCATCATCAAAGAAGCAAAAAAGCAAGGCACAAAGTATTTGGTCATTGAAGATGAAAGTAGCAGATCGGTAGAACAAATTCCTCAATCTGTAGCATTTATCAAGAAGCAACTCGAAAAATAATTTGTTTATACTCCGAAAAATCTTGGTAACCACAAGGAAATCTCAGGAAACAGCATAATCAGAATCAAGGCCAAAATCATTGCAAAAAAGAAAGGCAGTAAGGGCTTTAGCACTTTTTGTATGCTCGTTTGGGCAACCCCTACTCCTATGAATAATATGGAACCTACGGGAGGAGTGCATAATCCTATGCAAAGATTCAAAACCATCATAATCCCAAAATGAACAGGATCTACTCCCAATGCAGTGACAACCGGCAAGAATATCGGAGTAAAGATCAATACAGCCGGAGTCATGTCCATAAAAACACCCACAAACAGTAAGATCAGATTAATCATAATCAAAATCACGAAGATATTATCGCTTAAAGAAAGGAGCGAATTCGAGATACTTTGAGGGATTTCTTCCGCAGACATTACCCAAGACATGGCCATAGAAGTTGCGATCAATAGCATTACAACGGCAGTAGTTTCGGCTGACTTTAGCAAAACAGAAGGCAACTCATTTACCTTCAACTCCCTGTATATCAAGGAAAGTCCCAGAGCGTATAAAACTGCAATGGCAGATGCTTCGGTGGCAGTAAATACTCCAGCTATGATTCCGCCTATTACTACAATTAATAAGAATAGACTTGGAATAGCTCTCCAGAATGTCTTGAATAATAAGCCCATACTGGATCTTTCCCCAGAGGGAAGTTTTTTGATTTTCACCATGACTGCTGCGGTGATCATCAATAAAAGTCCTACCAGTAAACCTGGTAAGTATCCGGCCACAAAAAGCGCAGCCACAGAAACTCCTCCTGAAGCCAAAGAATAAACAATCAAAACATTGGATGGGGGTATAATCAAGCCTGTTGTGGAAGAGGTGATGTTTACAGCTGCCCCAAGCTCTTTAGGATATCCCTCCTTTTCCATTCTTTTTCCTAAAATTCCACCCATAGAAGATGCTGCAGCTACTGCTGAACCCGCGATTGCGCCCATCAGCATAGCTGCTATGACATTCACATGAAGTAATCCTCCCGGTAGTCGCCCAGTCAGTGCTTTGGCAAACTCAATCAGTCGATTGGCAATACCTCCTCGATTCATTAACTCCCCTGCCAAAATGAAAAAGGGAATAGCTAAAAGGGAAAAACTATCTAGTCCAGTACCCATCCTCTGGGCAATGGTAGTCCAGGCAGGAACCGTTGCCACGGTCACCATCAAAGTCAGCAAACTGGATAATCCCAAGCTCCAAGCAACAGGTACACCTAAACCTAAAAAGACCAGAAAAGAAATCACCAATACTAAAATGCTTAAAGTTTCCATATTAGTCGGTTTTAAGATTTGATGACAACTTCATGATGCTTTCCGCTTGATAAAAAATTACCAAAAGACCGCTAATTGGAATAATGATGTAAACGTAGGCCAAGGGTATTTCCAAGGCAGCAGAGGTCTGATCCAAAATAAAGGTAATGTAAACCAAATTGGTCCCTCCGATCACCATTGCTACTATTGCAAAAATCATGACGCATACATGGATGATTATTTTTACTTTAAGTTGATTCTTGAAACTCAGTTTTGCCTGAATCAAATCAATCGCCAAATGCTCATCTTTTCCAGCCACATAAGCTGCCCCAAGCATCCCCACCCAAATCAACATATATCTGGCTAGTTCATCCGTAAAGGCACTTGGATTTTGAAAAATATAGCGAGATGCTACCTGCCATGAAACATTAATAACCATCAAGGCCATCAGAATAACCAAGATAATGGCTACAAATCGGTCTATATTATTTTTTACAGAAGTTATGAACATCAATTTTGGGTTTATTGAATTGCTCGAATTGCCTGAACCAACTGGTAAATCTCCGGAGACTGAACTTTCAAGTCTTCGTACATAGAGGAAACAGCCTCCCTAAAGGGCCCTTTATCCGGATAGGAAATCTGAACACCCGCTTTTTTCAATTCATTCAAAGACTCCTCGGTGGCTTCTGCCCATATTTTATATTGGAGTTCTGCCGACTCATCCGCAGCTTCTTGAAGCCATTGCTGCTCTTGCTCACTCAAACTATTCCAAACCTTGGTACTGACAATGACTACATCTGGCAAGGCAGTATGCTCATCTATGCTGTAGTACTTACAGACCTCGTAATGCTTGGATGTGTACAAACTAGGCGGATTATTTTCAGCCCCATCCACGATGCCCTGCTGCAAAGCCGTGTATAATTCGCCATAAGCTACAGGAGTAGGTGAGCCTCCCATACTTCTCACCATATTAGAAGCAACTGCGCTTTCCATTACTCGAACCTTTAGCCCGCTCAGGTCTTCAGGACTTTCTACTGGCTTTTCTTTGGTATAAAAACTTCTTTTCCCTGCATCATAATAGCAAAGTCCCCGAAGCCAAAACTCCTCCGGATCTTGTAGTAATTGCTTTCCGATTTCTCCTTTCAACACTTTATTCAGATGCTCATCATCTCTAAAAAGGTAAGGCATCCCCAAAACTTTCATGGTAGGAGCAAATCCTTCTAAAGCAGCTGAAGAAACTTTGGTCATCCCAAGACTTCCTATTTGCAAAAGCTCGACCAATTCCCGTTCGGTACCCAATTGCTGATTAGGGTATACTTTGACGATAATTTGACCATTGGATTTTTCCTCCAGCCGCTGAGCTAAAAAAAGCATCGCTTCATGCACAGGATGGGATGGCACCAAAGCATGCCCCATCTTAATGATTTTTTTACTCTGGGGCCCTTGGCAGGAAAGAGTAAAAAGACAGAAACAAATAAGTAAGAAAAAGTAGCTCGGTTTTTTTGGGTATAGCATAGCATCAGCTTCTTATCTAACAAGTATAAGTTTTTCCAAGGTCAAATACTCAAAGAATTACGGAATCGATTTTGGTAAAATCCAAAACTCCTAACCTGACATTGCTTAAATTAGGTTTTCTATCAGAAGAATTAGGCCTACATGAATCCAAAAACCCTTCAAATCCATCCCAATGACAATGTTTTAGTAGCCTTGCAAGATCTTTCAGCTGGGGAATCAGTTTTTATGGGAGATTTTGAATTGACTGTCAAAGAGGATATTCCAGCCAAACATAAATTGGCAATTCAATCTTTTGAAAAAAATCAGGAAGTAATCATGTATGGGCTATTGGTAGGAAAAGCTACACAGGCTATTCCGGCAGGAGGTCTTTTGAGCACCGAAAATATCAAACATCAAGCCGCTGATTTTAAAATCAACTCATCAACATATCAATGGGAAAAACCCGATGTCAGCCGTTTTGAAAAGAGGCAGTTCATGGGCTATCAACGTCCAGACGGTCAGGTTGGGACTAGAAATTACTGGCTTGTAATCCCTCTGGTATTTTGTGAAAATAGAAATGTAGAAACCATCCGAGAAGCCTTTGCTGAAGAATTGGGTTTTGCCAAAAGTAATCCTTACAAGCAATTGGTTAGGGCGATGGCTGATTCTTTCAAAAAAGGGAATCTAGCGGAATTGGATAGATTACAAGCGGGTTCCGATTCTGAAAAACAGGCGCCCAAACTGTTTGAAAACATAGATGGAATTAAATTTTTGACTCATCAGGGTGGATGTGGGGGAACCCGTCAGGATTCTGAATCTCTCTGTGCATTGTTGGCTGGATATATTAATAATCCCAATGTGGCAGGTGCTACGGTATTGAGTTTGGGTTGCCAAAACGCCCAAGTGGATATACTTCATCAAAAACTAGCTGCCATAAACCCATCTTTTGATAAGACGGTTTTGGTCTTCGAGCAACAAAAATCTGGTACTGAGCAAGAGCTCTTGACAGAGGCCATCAAGGAAACTTTCAAAGCCTTGGTCAAAGCCAACCAAGCTGAAAGAAAACCTGCTCCTTTGAGCAAGCTAACTATGGGCTTAGAGTGTGGGGGTTCAGATGGCTTCTCCGGTATTTCAGCCAATCCTGCAGTGGGCTATGCTTCAGACCTGTTGGTCGCGCTGGGAGGAAAAACCATGCTTGCCGAATTTCCGGAACTCTGCGGTGTAGAGCAGGAATTGATTAATAGATGTAGCAATGAAAAGAAAGCGGAGAAATTTTCCCAACTCATGAAATCCTATGCCTCCAGAGCCGAGGCTGTAGGCTCTGGATTTGATATGAATCCTTCTCCGGGAAATATCAAGGACGGATTGATTACGGATGCAATCAAATCTGCTGGAGCTGCTAAAAAAGGGGGGAACTCCCCTGTTACAGATGTATTGGATTACGGGGAGTATGCGAGTACACCCGGACTTAATTTGCTATGTACTCCGGGGAATGATGTAGAATCTACTACAGCCTTGGCAGGAGCAGGAAGCAATGTGATTCTATTTACTACCGGACTGGGAACGCCCACTGGCAATCCAATTTGTCCTGTGCTGAAAATTTCCAGCAATCATCAGCTTGCCAAGCGAATGCCTGACATTATTGACATCAATACTGGCTTTATTATTTCCGGAGAAAAAAGCATACAAGAGATGGGGGAAGAAATTTTAGAGAAAGTTATTGAGGTGGCTAGTGGAATTACGGATACTAAAGCAATGTTGCTGGAGCAGGATGATTTCATTCCTTGGAAAAGAGGGGTGTCTCTTTAATCTCTTTTTAGACCTAGTATGGAGTCATGAAGTCACTTAATCGAAGCCAAATAACAACTCAATCACTCCCTATTAAAATTCTCCAATTTGGAAATGGAAATTTCATACGGGGATTCCTGGATTGGATGGTTCAAAAAACTATAGATCAGGGATATTTCAAGGGCGGTATTCATTCTGTTCAAATCCATTCCTCTGCGGTTGACCAAAGAATGCTAGAGCAGAACTGCTTATTTCATGTTGCAGAAATGGGGATTTATGAGCAGGAAAAAACACAGCAATACAGCCTCATTTCCTGTGTACAAAACTACTCTTCCATTTTTGAATCTTATGATGCCTTTTTGCAGCTAGCTGAAAATCCAGATTTAGAATTCATTTTTTCAAACACCACAGAAGCAGGAATCGAGTTTGATCCCAATGATTCTGATTTTACATCCATTCCAAAAACATTTCCGGGCAAACTCACCGCCTTATTATATAGAAGATTTCAGGTATTTGAAAAAACAGATAAGCCTCTTGGAATTATCCCGCTGGAATTACTTGAAAATAATGGGGATTTATTAAAATCCTGTGTCCTTAAATATGCTAAACTGTGGGGATTGTCGGACGCTTTTATCCAATGGCTGGACTCTAATTGTATTTTCTGTAATACTTTGGTAGATAGAATAGTACCTGGATATCCTAAGAATAAAGCTATTGAGATTCAGCAGGAAATTGGCTTTGAGGATCAGTTGCTCGTACAGGCAGAGCCCTATTATTTTCTAGCCATCGAGCGAGGAGAAAAAATAAAAAACCAACTCGGCTGGGAGAAAGCTGGCTTGAATGTGAAATTCGTCAAAGACATCTCCCCTTATCGATTAAGAAAAGTCAGAATACTCAATGGAGCTCATACCGCTATGGTTCCTTTTGCTTATTTATTGGGCTGTAGAACCGTCAGAGAATCGATAAACGATGAGAGAATAGGTCAGTGGATCAGAGAACTGATTTTCCAGGAAATTGTCCCTAGTATGGACTTGGAAGAATCTGAGTTAAAAACATATGCTAAAGCAATTTTAGAGCGATTTGAGAATCCATTTTTAGATCATCAGCTCGAAAGCATAGCATTAAACAGCATTTCAAAATTTCGTATAAGGGTTCTTACCAGTATTTTAGAATACCATAATAAATTCCAAAAATGGCCCGAGCAGCTGCTTTTTGCTTTTGCTGCATTAATCCTTATTTACAAAGGGAAAAACCAGGGAAAAGCCCTTCCTCTTAAGGATAATCCGGAAATTCTGGAGTTCTTCTTAAGGTCTTGGAATTTGGAAAATAGATCAGTATCGATTAAGGGAATCCTTCAAAACCAAAATCTGTGGGGACAGGATTTATATATACTTCCTGGTTTGGCAAAAACCCTATTAAAAGCCCTTAAGAAGCTAGAATCAGAGTTAAACAGCTCTGAGGGTTAGAGGATCTTGCTGCAGTAACATCACCAAAACCTGATACAATTCAGGCTTTCTGGACTTAAATTCATCAGGCCTTTCAAAGAAATTTTCCAAGGCAACTGCAAAAAACTCATGGAGATCAACTGCTCCCCTTTCTCTAAAAAAATCATCCTCACCTTGTTTCAATAATTCTTTTTCTTGAGCTGCCAGCTCAGAGTATTTCTGCCAAAGTTTGGGATTAAAAAAATTACTCTCACCATTGTATTGGATTTGATTTTCCAGTTTCAAAGCATGAGCGATTTCATGGATTCCCAGATTCACTCCATCATGGTCCAATGCAAGCCCTCTAACAAAACATTCCCAGGAGAGAACTATGATCCCATGTCTGGGATTGACCTCACCTCTGTGATAAGTTTTGGAAATATTGGAAAAATAGGTATTGGGATAAATCAGAATCTTATTAAAATGCTTAAGCCACACATTTCGGTAGCCAAAAGTCACTTGTACAATTGTGGCTCCGATAAGAACTTTCATCTCAGCGCTCACTCTATCCAAGCCTCCTCTTGCGAAAAATCTTTTCTGGGTTAAAATCAGTTGTAATTTATGCCTAAACTCTTTTTGATGAGCTGGTTTTAAATTGGAATAGTAGGGAAAATATTTTTCTAGGGTTTCCTTATCCTCTTGGCTCAGACGATAATGAAAAGCAAGGATCCAAACCTGCCTCAGAACTTCCGAAATAAAAATAAAAAAGCGTGGACCTAACATGATAAAAAAGAAGCTGTCTCATTATTTCGGGTTGTCACATTGAGCGAAGTCGAAATGTAGTCCAAATAATTAGGACTGGCCTTCGACTCCCTGCCTTCCGTTAGGCAGGCACTCAGGCTGACAATAGAATAATTCTGAGACAGCTTTCTATAAATTTTTGATTTATCTAGCGTAATTCACTGCTCTCATTTCCCTGATCACAGTAATCTTAATTTGCCCAGGATACTGCATCTCTTTCTCTATTTTTTGTGAAATATCGAAAGATAGCTGACCTGCTGTTTGATCATCTACATTGTCTGCATCGACCAAAACCCGAAGCTCCCTACCTGCCTGCATAGCAAAGCATTTATTTACACCATTGAAACTCAAAGCTAATTCTTCCAATTCCTTCAGTCTCTTAATGTAACTATCCATGATTTCTCTTCTTGCTCCCGGTCTGGATCCTGAGATCGCATCGCAAGCCTGAATGATAGGCGAAATCATCGAAGTCATTTCAATTTCATCGTGGTGAGCTCCGATTGCATTACATACTTCAGGATGCTCTTTATAGCGCTTGGCCAATTCCATTCCCAGAATAGCATGAGGTAACTCCTGCTCTTCCGGCCACACTTTTCCAATATCATGGAGCAAACCAGCTCTCTTGGCAAGTTTGGCATTCAATCCCAACTCAGCGGCCATAATTGCAGATAAGTTTGCTACTTCTCTGGAGTGTTGCAACAAATTCTGACCATAAGAAGAACGGAATCTCATCCTTCCCAGCATCTTAATCAATTCTGGATGCAAGCCATGAATTCCCAGATCTATACAGGTTCTTTCCCCGATCTCGACAATTTCCTCATCGATGTTTTTCTCGGTTTTGGCCACCACTTCTTCGATTCGGGCAGGGTGAATACGTCCATCCTGTACCAATCTGTGTAAGGAAAGTCTAGCTATCTCTCTTCTAACCGGATCAAACCCGGAAATAATGATGGCCTCTGGAGTATCATCTACTACTATTTCAACACCTGTGGCAGATTCCAAAGCTCGGATATTTCGTCCTTCTCTACCGATGATTTTACCTTTAATATCATCGCTTTCGATATTGAATACAGACACGCAGTTTTCTACCGCATGCTCTGTAGCAGTACGCTGAATAGTATCCAATACAATTTTCTTAGCCTGCTTGGTTGCAGATAATTTGGCCTCATCCAAAATATCTTTGATTTGAGAGGAAGCTTTGGTCTGAGCTTCTTCTGTGAGCATTTTCACTAATTGCTCCCTAGCTTCTTCTCTGGTCAAGCCTGCAATTTTCTCCAAGTCAGCAATTCGCTGATTGGTAATTTTGTCAAGTTCTTCCTTTTTAACCTGCACTGCATGAAGCTGTGCGCTGAGGTTTTCCTTTTTGGAGTCCAATTCCGCTTCTTTTCGCTTCAATTGCTCCAGTTCCTTAGCCAAATGCTGTTCTCTTTGCTTGACCTTGTTTTCGTTGGTGATGATGATGCTCTTTTTATTGGACATCTCCTCATCAAACTCTGACTTCAATTTGAGATAATGCTCTTTGGCTTCAAGCATTTTATCTTTTTTCAGAGATTCAGCAGAAATTTCTGCTTCACGCAACATGGATTTGACTTTGTCTTTAGTCTCCTCCTCTAATTGTTTGTGTTTATTTTTGATAAATACTCCCGCTAGCGCGGCTCCTGCTCCCAGACCTACCAGGCCGGCCAGGATGATATATAAAACTTCTCCCATAGGTATTTTGGATATATAAATTGAACCTGCGGGTAATCCTAAAAAACTCGGAAAATCAGTGGAAATTCAACAACTATACAACTTTAGAAAGCAGGGAATTGATGTTTGCTATACTGCTACGGATATGTTCACTGTCCTCTGCATTGACCTCGTTGGTTTCTAAAGATTCCACCATACAGTCAAAGGCCACCATGGCCAAGAGGTCTTGATTATCATCCAAACCAAATTCTGCTTTATATTTTCTCAATTTTTCATTAATCAACTTGCCGGCATGTCGGATTTTTGCTTCATCCTCAACCTTCACTCTCATGGGATATTCTCTATCCCCGATTTTAATACGTATGGCAAGTGTCTCCATATCACTCGGATAAGTAGGTGATCAACTGATCGATCTCTTGTATATAATTATTGATTAAGTCACTCATTTCGGCCGAATCCTCGGGATTCACCGGTCGGTTGTCCACAATGTTACTAATTTTAATTTTATTTTTAAAATGATCGATTTCCTGCTCTTTTTCTTCCAAAGTAGCGGATACTTCCGCTAATTTTTGTTTCAACTGTGCATTTTCTTCCGAAAGCAGTTGCAATCGCTGCCCCGCTTGATGGGCCAGTTTTTCCAGTTTTTGCAGTTCCTCGTGAATCATTTTGTCAGCTTCGTATTACAGCTCCCACCTCATTTTGAAAGGCTTGAATCAATTTACTCATTGTTTTATCAATAACCTTATCCGTTAGTGTATTTTCCTGATCCTGCAGGTAAAAACTCAATGCATAAGCCTTTTTACCAGACTCAATCTTATCACCCTGGTAGACATCAAAAACGCCAATTCGCTGCAATAATTTTCCTCCCGCCTTTAAAGCTACAGATTTTACCTGATCATAATTCACGGTTTTATCGATCACCAAAGATAAATCTCTCCTTACTTCTGGAAATTTGGAGATTTCCTGATATCGCTTCAGACCACTTGCTTTCTTACAGATCAAGTCCCAATTCAATTCGGCAAACCAGACCTCCTGTCTTACCTCGGCTAATTTGAGCATTTTTTCATCTACCAGGCCGATTATACCCAACTCCTTTTGACCCAACATCAGGCGAAGCCCATAAGTGAAGGGCTGAGACTCGATCATGGAAACATCACCGACCTGGATTCCTAGTTTCTCCAAAATTCGCTCAACGGTGCTGTAAACATCCGCAAAACCAAAAGGCTTGGCCTCTTCCAGCCAACTTTCAGCAGATTTGTTTCCGGTATGGAAAATTGCCAATCGCTTGCCTTCCTCGTAGCCAGTTTCACCTTTTTGATAAACAGTGCCAAATTCAAAAATCTTGATATCTGTTTGCCTCCTATTAATGTTATGGGATAATACTTCCAAACCACTAAAAAGCAGGGTTTGGCGCATGACACCTAAGTCCTCACTCAGCTTATTATAGATTTCCACATTTTGGGAAGCATCCAAGAATCCAGACTTCTCGGCATAAGAAGGCTTGGTCAAACTATTAGTAATAATCTCAAAATATCCCTGACCCGAAAGAATTTCAGATAATCGGTATTGCAGCTTATTTAGGTCTTTAGCAGGATGCTCAGCCAAATAATCTGTTCGTAAATTTTCTGAAAGCGCTACTTGCTGGAAACCATAGATTCGCAAAATCTCCTCAATGATATCTGCCTCACGGGTAACATCCACGCGATACGGCTTCACAATGGCCTTGAATCCCTGCTCAGTTTCATTTTCTACTTGGATTTCCAAAGACTCCAAAATAGACTTCACCTCAGTTGGAGCTATTTTTTTACCAATCAGACGATTGATATGACCATATTCTACGTCTATTTCAAAATCTGCAACTGGCTGTGGATAGATATCTATGATATCAGAAGCCACTTTTCCTCCCGCGATTTCCTGCAATAACTTTACCGCTTGCTTCAATGCATAAACCGGCATATTGGGATCAGTTCCTCTTTCAAATCGGAATGAAGCGTCCGTTTTTAAACCATGATATTGCGCTCCTTTTCGGATCACATCCGGTGAAAAATATGCGGATTCCAAGAAAATGGAAGTCGTATTTTCTGTTACGCCTGAACCAATTCCTCCAAAAATCCCAGCAATACACATGCCTCCTTTTGAATCACAAATCATCAATTCCTCTCCGGAAAGTTTACGCTCTTTTTCATCCAAAGTCACAAATTTGCTATCCTTAGGAAGCTTTTTGACAATCACTTTCCCCTCAGAAATCTGAGCTGCATCAAAGGCATGAAGGGGCTGTCCCAAATCATGAAGGATGTAATTGGTGATATCGACCACATTATTAATGGGTTCCAAATCCAAAGAACGCAAGAAATCCTGTAGCCATTGAGGAGAAGGACCTACTTTCAAATCTGTGATGGTAACACCGGCATAGCGCGGACAATCTGTTGAATTTTCTACGTTGACAGAAATTTTTGGTCCTTCAGCCTCCTTTTTGATTTCAGGGCTGGAGTCAATGCATAATTCTTTGCCTAAGAGCGCTTTCAGATCTCTGGCAACTCCCAGGTGAGAGGCCGCATCGGCTCTATTGGGTGTAAGCCCTATTTCAAGGATATGGTCATGGGTGACAGGGATGATTTGAGATGCAGGTGTGCCATTAGGCAAGTCCGTATCTAAGACCATAATCCCTGCATGGCTTGTTCCTATTCCCATTTCATCTTCAGCGCAAATCATTCCTTCTGAAGCCTGACCTCTGATTTTGGCCTTTTTGATGGTGAATGCATCACCTTCAGTTGGGTAAAGTGTGGCGCCTACAGTGGCAACCAACACTTTCTGTCCAGCTGCTACATTGGGAGCTCCACAAACGATCTGCGAGGGTTCGTCCGCTCCGATATCCACCGTGGTCAGACTCAGTTTATCAGCATCTGGATGCTTGATACAAGTCAGTACCTCTCCTATTACGATCCCTTCGAGGCCACCGGGGATGGATACAAACTCTTCGATCCCTTCTACTTCCAATCCGGACTGGGTTAAAAGTGCTGCAATTTCCTCCGGTGATTGGGTTAAAGCAATGTATTTTTTTAATCGATTGATTGAAATTCTCATGGATTTATGGGCTTCGGTAAAACCAAATTTACCAGATAAACAAAAGGGGTTCAATGACCCCTCATTTTTAAAATTCAAAATTAAAAAATCTTTGCTATAAATTCCCACACCATCCTTAGAGTATTTAATCTAAGGGCAAATCGAAAACATAAATCTGTTTTGTTATCAACCCTTGGGTGTAAATCTTTTTGGCGGACTCATCGATATGAAAAGCAGTAGGGTGCAGATTATCATCCGGTGTCCCGGTTTGAAAACGGATTGCACGAACATACTCAAGGGAAGAATTATCGATTTTAAACTCCAGCAAATGTCTCGCTTTTGATCGATCTAATCCAATTCGATCTGTGAAAGTCACATAAAGCCTGTCTTTAACAATTTGGGCATCAATTACAATTGACTTTATCTCTCTTTCATTTACTTCATATCCGGGTTTATTAAAATCATTCTCTAAAGAATCCAATGCTCTTTTCAATGGCTCAAATTGATCCCAACGGTGCCTTTTTACCAATTCATGCTTATCACCAGTAGATAAAATATCAATATAAGGAAGGTTGACCCCAATTAATACTAATTTGTCTTGAAGAGGCTGAATCAACCTTGCCTGACGATTGATTGCGTTTTCCCCCTCAGGCATCAGTAATCCTGTTTTCCCAATTGGCTCTCCTAATAAATTAAATTTTAATACAGATGATGTGTCTGATTTATATCCAACCATTGGAAAATAAAACGTATCGTCTTGGAAAAAAAACCTAGTGTGTCCCACTGATTCAGGAATTGGAATTTCATCTATATGGCTACCATCTTTTGGGCTTACTATACTTATTTTATAGTTACCCCGATCCTCAATCAATACTCCATATTTGCTTTTTTGCAATTGAATAGGGTAGTCTAAATCATCTGGCCCATTCCCTCTCCTCTCAACTAAAGACTGAATTTCAAATTTCTTGTTCAAAACTATAAACATGGATGGCCTAGCATTGATCAAATAAATATGATTTTTATCTGATTCAAACTGAACATTGGTGAAAAAAATCGGACCTTCAAACTCATCAAAAACCAAATTTGGCTCTAAAATGGTCGTCGGCAACTCTTTTATTGAAACATCATTACAAGAGAAAAGCAGGAAAAGAAGAGAATAAAAAAGCCAGTTTTGGATGAAAGAAAAAAGATGACCACCTTGAAAAATCGATGGCCATCCTTTCTCATTTAGTTTTTTAACAAGATGCATAAGAATGAGTCCCGTCTTGATTTGTACAAATTACACTATCAACACCAGCTTCACAGCTAGAATTTCCAGTACATTTAATAGTTGATCCGTCTGCACAAGCAAATTCAGCAGTACAAGGAACAGCTTGAATGCTAAATAAAAATAGCAATCCAAAAGTAAGACTTAATAGCTTTTTCATAGAAAATTTTAATTTGAATGAATAAAATATTTAAAGTTCTGTTTAAAAAAAAAAAATGAAAAACCAAATTAAATTTGTAATTTTTATTTAATCCTTATAGTTTTTCTCGCCTGCTTGGATGGAAATATTCAAAATATTTTCCTTGGGAGGCAAAGGGCAGGCATAATCGGGATTGTACGCACAGTATGGGTTGTATGCCAAATTAAAATCTATCGTAATAGAGTTCTTCCCATCTTGACGGGCATTGATATAGCGCCCTCCACCGTAGGTTTCTCTTCCGCTGGTTTCGTCTGCAAAAGCCAGGAAGAAATTACGCATATCAGATTCACTAACAGACTGCAGGAGTAAAAGCCGATTGGTTTTTCCTCCCAACTCAAATTCTGCATAGGAATGTTCTATATAACGCTCCACAGAACCATCTGTCATCGGAACTTCCCTTACTTTTCTGTTTTCCACAGGAATTAGCCTTGCTTTGACCTTATAATTAGGGTCAATCGGATAAAAATTCAATTCCTTAAAATCACGCTTCTGCTCCTCTGTCAAAGGGGATTCCACATTAAACCGGATAAACTTGTACTGACGTTCTCTTTCCGCTTCAATTTTTTCCTGATAGACCTCCGGGCTCTCTGCACTGGTTAGCATGTAGGCTACCGCAGCAATTACTACCAAGGATACTAAGATGAGAAGTATGTGATTTGTCTTCATGGATCTATTTCGATTTTCCCGCACTCCCTTTTACCAACAGCAGGACTCTTCAAGTGTTGCTCAAAATTACAATCTATCCTGAAACCTTTTCAGGATTTGACCAAATCTCTGTAAGATCTCTACTTGACTACAAATTGGAGTGTCTCGCTTCTCGCCTCTCGTCTCTTAATTCTTTACCCTAAAGAATCCCTTCATCCGCAAAACTGAAATAACCTGAATCAGTAAAAATCAAATGATCCAATACAGGCAAATCCATATCTCTTCCTATTCTCACCAATCGGTCTGTCAGTCTTTTGTCTTGCTCCGATGGAGTAAGGCTACCTGAGGGATGATTGTGAACCAAAATTACCGATTGAGCGAGATGCTCCAAAGCCACCTTGAAAATGATTTTTGCGTCAACGACCGTACCCGCTGTACCTCCTGAGGAAATCAGATGTTTTTTGATCACTTGATTAGAGCGGGAAAGGAGAACCAAATAAAAATGCTCTACGTGCTCATCCAATAAATCTGGTTTCATAAGCTCATAGATATCGCGGGAACTACCAATTTTAACTTTCCGCTGTGGCTCGTTTTCTTTTCTTCTTCTACCTAGCTCCATGGCGCTGACTATACTGATAGCCTTGGCCTCTCCTATGCCTTTGAATTTTTTAAGATCCTGAATACTCAGCCTAGCTAATGACGCCAAGTCATGGTTGACCGAAGCCAAAATATGCCTGGATAAGTCGACAGCACTGACCGAAGGCGTACCTGAACCAATCAAAATAGCAATGAGCTCGGCATCAGTTAAAGCGGATTTTCCTTTCAGTAGAAGTTTTTCTCTAGGCCTATCTTCTTCTGCCAACTGAGAAATCTTGAGGGATGTATAATTCTCCATACCTGATCAATTAAAAAGTTTGAAAACTAAATTTATTGATTTTCAGGCATAAAAAAAACCCCGACAAGCAGGGTTTTCAGAGATTTTTTATCAGGTATTAACCAAGAGCATTCACGAACTTAGCCAATCTTGATTTTTTGTTGTTTGCGTTGTTTTTGTGAATCACATTCTTCTTAGCCAATTTATCCAACATAGAAGAGACTTTCTGGTACAACTCCATTGCTTCTACCTTATCAGTAGCAGCCTTCAGTCTTTTGATGAAAGTTCTGGTGGTCTTGGCCTGATATCTGTTTCTCAAACGCTTCGCTTCGTTGGCACGAATTCTCTTAAGAGCTGATTTGTGATTTGCCATATCTTGATTTAAATAAAGTTCTTTTACGTTCCCCTATACCGAATTGGAGTGCAAAGTTATTGTAAATAATTAATTCTGCCAAAGGAAATTCAAACAATCCTTTGCTAGCATGGTTTTTCCAGAATTGAAAATTCTACAATAAACCTGCTTCGAAGTGCAAATATACTGCATTTTTTAACTTTTGCTCCTAGAAAATTCTGATTAATTTTAGGTATGAAGATTTTTATCCTTTCCATTTTTTATGGGACATTTTTCATAATTAGCCCATTTTACTGGGGCTTTTATGCGCACAGCTTAATCAACAGAATGGCGGTATATTCTTTACCACCGGAAATGATGGTTTTGTATAAGCCTCATATTCAGTTCATCACGGAGAAAGCAGTCAATCCTGACCGCAGAAGGTACGCTGTAAAAGGTGAGGCGGAAAAGCACTACATAGATTTGGACCATTACGGAGATTCTGCACTTTTTATTTTGCCAATTTATTGGAATGAGGCAGTTGAAAAATTTGGGGAAGATAGTTTGCGCGCCAATGGCATAGGACCTTGGGCAGCCTATTTTACTTTTTTAAATCTGACTAAGGCATTTTCTGAAAGGAATCATTCAGCCATTCTCAGAATCTCTGCCGATCTGGGACATTATATAGGGGATCTGCATGTACCGCTTCACACGACAAAAAATTACAATGGGCAATTAACCGGGCAAGAAGGCATTCATGGCTTTTGGGAGAGTCGGATTCCTGAATTACAGGCAACTGATTACAGTCTTTGGGTGGGAAAGGCTGATTATATAGCCAAACCACAACATGCTATTTGGGAAATCGTAGCCCAAACACACAGCCAGGTTGATTCAGTCTTACTTTTTGAAAAAGAGCTAAGCCGGGAGTTCCCTTCGGATAGAAAGTACAGTTTTGAGGAGCGGAATAATCTGACCGTACGGGTTTATTCTAAAGAATTTTCTGAAGCCTATGCTGAAAAACTAGACGGGATGGTACAGAGGCAGATGAAAAAAAGCATCAAAGCCATCGCTGATTTTTGGTATACCGCCTGGATCAATGCCGGGCAACCAGACCTGAAGAGCTTACCATCTATAGATGTGGAGGAGGAAGAAATCAATCCAGATCTGAAATTGAGGGTTAGAGAGCATTGAAATCAGAAGGATAAAGTATGAAAGCTGAAACTTTTTAAAAAAACATCATGGATAGAGATCTGAAAGAAAGAACGAAAACATTTGCCTTTGAAGTAATCAAACTTGTTTCAGAATTGCCAAAAAATACCGCAGGCTTCGAATTAGGTAAACAATCGATTAAGTCTGGAACCTCAGTTGGTGCCAACTATCGATCCTCACAAAGAGGCAGATCTAGAGCTGAGTTTATCTCAAAACTATCCGTAGTTCAAGAAGAGGCAGACGAAACTGTATTTTGGCTTGAATTAATTATGGATAGCGAGCTACTAGGTTCAGAAAGAATTCTCCCTTTACTCAAAGAGTCAAATGAACTCACTGCCATTTTCACATCTATGGTGATCAATGCCAAAAGAAATTCTTGATGAACCCTGATTTCAGGTTCATCACTTAAGACCTGGGACTTTTTTTTCAGCTTTTTGATTTCAGACTTCAGACTTATTTTAGCTTTTTGACTTCAAATAACGCCGAATCGCTTTCCCCAATCTCTCAAAAGTATCTCTAAAGGTTTCTTCTTTTTCTTCCAATAGCGTTACGCGGAAGCCCCGCAGATCAGAACAAAATGAGGAAATAGGAACCACACAGATTCTTTCGGAACCAAGCAAGTAGTAAACAAAGCGCTTATCTAAGGGCATTTGCTTATCTGCAACCCATGCTTCCACCAAGGTTTTCACCCTAGCGTCCTCAATTTCTAAGGACTGATCAGATTTAAGAACTCCCTCTTCAAAAACAATGGTATTATAAAATGCTCCCTGTGTAGGGTTGAATTTAATTCCAGGTATATCGCCAAGAATCTCTGCCATCCAATCACTTCTTTTACCAATAGCTTCATTGGCTTTCTCCCTGTACGCTTTGTATTCAGGATGACTCATGATCTTAGGAATTGCCAGTTGGGGTAGGATGGTGGAACATACCTCTATCATCTTGGCATTTTCCAATGTTTGACAAAGTTTGGAGAACTCCTTGGATGCTTCGCGATTGTAAAATTCCATCCAACCACAGCGAGCTCCCGGCCAAGGAAACTCCTTGGATATGCCTTTCAAAGAAATTGCCGGTCTATCTCCGATTACTTCTGCCAGAGCTACTGCCTTAACTCCATTGTAGGTGATGTTTTGATAAATCTCATCAGCTATTAATAAAAGGTTAAACTCTTCAGCAATTTTCACAAAACCTTCCAATACCTCTTTGGGATAGACCATACCGGTAGGATTGTCCGGATTGATAATCAAAATTCCAACAATGGAGGGATTGTACTTGACCTTCATGTACAAATCATCCATATCCGGAAGCCATTGATTATCCGGGTCCAGTTTATAAGTGATAGGAGCTGTATTGGCATGGGCTGCCTCCGCTGAGCTATGAGTTGAGTAGGCGGGAGATGGGCCGATTATCCTTGCTGTAGGGATCAGAAATTGGTATAGTTTTGCAATTGCATCTCCAAGTCCATTGAAAAAAAGGATATCATCAGCACTCAATTTAACACCTCCCTGATGGTTGGTCAAGTTTGCCAAAAACGCTCTAGTCTCAGGCATTCCTTTGGAATCAGCATATCCATAGGTTTTATTTTCTTTGAGTAAGTCTGAAATGATTTCCTTCATCCAAGTAGGCACCTGATTACTTTTTTGGATAGGATCACCGATATTTTCCCAAGTGATGGGAAATCCCAAGGATTCAATTTGCCGTGCTTTCTTTACGATTCCACGGATTTCATAATTCAATTCCTCAGCTCCCGGGCGGAGCAGCAACTGTCTCATAGGTCAATAGGCTAGTGAAAAATTCCTCCACAAAGTAAATCATATTCAATGCTTTTAGCAGAAAAGAGAATTGGTTTTTCTTTTTAAAACCCTTAATTCCTTTCAAAAATTGACAATTTAAAGACCGGAGAATGATTGATGAGTTTTAAAAACAGAATTTTCTTTGGCATCAAATAATTTTCACATATATTTATAAATATTTCATATGCAGTAAAATGTATTTGGATTATTAGTTATTGAAAAATGATCGCCCTGACCATTTAATCAAACACTAACCAAATATCATTTGAAACGATGAAACAATTTTACCTGTCAAGGCTAATTGGGCTAATCTGCCTTCTAGTCTTTCCCCTCACTACCTTTGGGCAAACCAGAGGAAGCACATCTTCGGTGCAACAAAATCTCCGCTTTCAGGAAGAGTTTAATAATGTAAACCTAGACCCTAATCCGAATGTAGGAGGTGGTTCAAGGGTTACATTCACGCATGAATTCTCTTCCGGTCCCCAATCAAGAAGTATAGGTTCAAGCGCTGCCCAAAGGATTTTATCTCAAGCAGGAATTAGTATACCAAGTGCTATTATAGATTTGGCTTCTGGAGCTGGTGATTTCTCATGTTCATCTATCAATCCCTCCTTTAGTGCAGAGGCTACGATCAAAGCAGGAGGTTTTTACCAAATTCATTCTGTCGGGACATCCGATATCGGCATAGACTATCCGGTTTTAGTTTCGGTAGAATTTCCCGAAGCAAACACTTTTGCCTGTGGAGAGACTATTCATATCAAAACCTCCTACGAAATATTGGAATCACAAAACCCGAATAAACTTCAGGTAAGTCCTCCGTTTTTCAATCAAGAATTGGGCCCCCTGTTGGATGATTATTCTTTTTCAACCCGAATTGGCCTGAGCGCCACTGCAGCAATTGGAGTTTCAACCCCACTCGGTAGTGTATGTGAGACTATCGTCTCTTTCAATGAAGGAAAAACATTCACATTGTTGGAAGGAAGCTTACCCAGTTTGCCACCATTGATCAATTTCTGTGAAGATGCTTTTGGCCAAAATTCTAATGAGTCAAGGCTCTTAAATTGTAGATGGTCTAGTGTTGAGCCTATCCTCAATATTGGACAAAGATTTTTGAATGACTACAATAGAAGAAATGGAAGCGATTTAAAGGCAGCTACTTTTCAAGGGGATAATCAGGTGACTATTTCCTTCCCGGATTTTCCTGAAGGAACTCCCGTCACGCTACCTGAAATAGAAGGAGTATTTAAGAATTCATTGGCGTCAGAATTGAATTTTGAGGCCTTAAATGGCGGGAGAAAATTAAAAGTAGCAGGTACTAAATCAGCAATTTCAAGGCTTTCTTATGATATTACTTCTTTTTTGGATTATGCAGGAATAAAGACATCTGCAAGCTTGGGAAGTGGCCTGGGTAGCATTGATGCTGGGGACGTTTCGCCAACCTTGACAATAGATCAAGAAATGGCATTTGAGTTTGACCCTAAAGTAAACTTGGTCGTTAATTTGGGACAGGCAATGAGCTTTACAGTTTACAATGGAGATGGATCTATTTCTTATACTTCTTCGGGCAACTCAGTACAACTATTAGCTGGACAGTATATCGAAGCTCAATTCCCAGATATCAGTACTCCGGTACCCGTCACTGGAAATTCTTTTATTAATGGCGATTTCAATAGTCAATCCAGTCAAACGGTATTTGAAAGCACTCAGATTCGATTTGGAGAAGTGAAGGTTGCAGGAGTTGTTGATTTCACCTTAATCGACGAAGAAACACCAAAAGTTGAAGTAGACAAGAAAAAGATACTGGACCATTCTTTCAACCTTCAAGGAACACAAATTCTTGACCTTCCTGGCTTCTTACTTGATCCCGAAAATCCGGTAATTGAAGTCAAAGATGTAATCACAAAGGATATCCTGAATATCGGCGGTGGTCAAAGGCAGGTGGTTTATGAAATAACGCTAAGCAACGAAGGTGATGTTCTGCTCAGCGAAGTACAGTCAACTTTTGACCTTTCTGAAAGCTTTCAAGATGCATCGAATTTCTTTGTCAATTGCATTAGCAGTAATGGATTGATCGTTAATTCTGAATTTGATGGAGAAATCGATAAAAACTTATTAGCCAATGGAAATCAAATTGGAGTAGGCGATTCATTCACCATTGAAGTATTGGTTATCATTACTCCTGAAATCGCATCTATTTCTGAATCCGGATGCTTTGAAACTGTGGAATATGATGTATTTGCAAAAGCGACTGGGGTAAGCCCAATAGGAACTTTTGTAGAAAATAATTTCAACCAATGTACGCAGGAGATAACGGGCCCAGACATTATTAACACCGTAGACTTGGGCGCGGAAGTCATAGATGAATTGAGTGACTTCAGTATTTATGGATTCGAGCAGGTATACTTCAGCAAGAACTTCTCAGAGTCTCAAGGTTCAGTCGGATCTGCTGGTGACATGATTTTTGAAAATGTATCCCTGCAAGGCGGAGCTCCTGTAACAATCGTCGGCGATATCTATGTGGCCAATGAGCTTATCTTAAGAGGTGAGTCAAGAGTCGTCTTTGATTACATGCAACTGGGTAAAGAAGTAGATAGTCAAAAGAAGTCGGCCCTTCTTCCATTGGGTGCGATTAGTAGAGAGTCTGACTGTGTAGTTTCATTTGACCAGCCGATTTTGGAAGTACCAGACAACAATTCCAAAGAGAAAATTCAATTGAAAAAAGGGAATTCCTTGGACCTTGCACCGGGCACTTATCGATCCATTGATATGCTGGAAGGCACTATACTGAATCTGGAAAGCGGAGTGTACAATTTTGACAGCTGGAAAATTTCAGGCAAAAATACCACTATCAATTTCGATGTGAGCAATGGACCAATTTTGATTCAAGTGAGAAAATGGTTGCCTCATGCCGATCAGCAGTACCTCGCTGGAAGCGATGGAGCACAAAGTATGGTGAGCATTCATTATTCAGGAAATGAACCTGTCAGATTTAAAAATACCTTCTTCCAAGGAAATATCCTTGCTCCTTTTGCTTCAGTGGATTTTGCAGAAAACTCTGTATTGGAAGGAACGCTTTATGCAAATAAGGTTCAGTTTACTGATGGATCTACTTTCATAGGACCAAAATATCTAGCACCTCTAAATGCAAGCCCTGAATGTCAACCTTTGGATGAGGCAGCAAGAAAGCTGGAGGAAGAAGTTCAGGAAGTAGCAACAGAACTTGACAGAAAAGATGAACAGATTCGAATGTATCCTAATCCGACTTCCAATATCTTGACGATAGATGGAATTCATCCGGAAATTCTACCTGCACAGGTATATATCTATGACAGCAATTTCCGCTTAGTGAAATCATTGATAGCAACCAGCACAGATGTTCAATTCGCTATGCAGGACTTGGCAAATGGTTTATACTTTATCCGGGTTGGAGATCTTGGCACCCTTCATAGAATTATTAAAAACTAAAACCTGATTAAACCTTAATTTCAACAAAGCCGGGCACATGTCCGGCTTTGTTTTTTTCACCTTGAAAAAGTTTATCCCGAATTCCTCCGACAAAAGGAATTTGAAAATTCGCAGCTATTTTCAGGACTTCAGTTTGTTAATACCCAACTTGCTATATTGCAGTACGTTCAGGTAAATTCAGAGTGAATGAAGTTACTCATTTAGAATGATCAAAAATATTTTCGCTACGTGCTTTCAATCCTTATTCGAATCTCTCTTTTCATCCTATTTATTGGCCTAATTGACTGGTATTCTTTCCAAGCCTTTAAGACGCTTTTCCCTTCTCAAACTTGGGTAAAAATTGGGTATTGGGCTTTTTCCATTTTCATTTACCTATTTGTCATCTATAGTTTTCTGTCATTCGAAAGAGGTGCGCTCAGCCCCGCTTATGGAAAAATGATTTCACTTCTATTTCTGTCTTTGATTCCAAAGCTGATTATTATCGCCTTTCTTTTTGGGGAAGATATACTTCGATTTATTACTGGCGGATATTATTCCTTGGCTGAAAACAGGGAAGGAGATTTTTTACCTGATCGAAGAAAATTTATCAGCCAAGCAGCCTTAGCAATTGCCGCTATTCCTTTTTTAGGGATTCTCCATGGAGTGCTGATTGGTAAGTACCGTTATCGGGTGATGAAGCATACCTTGGAATTTGATGATCTTCCTGAGGAATTTGATGGGTTCACCCTGACTCAGATTTCAGATATTCATTCAGGTAGTTTTGACAACAAAAAGAAACTGGAATATGGCATAGAGCTAATTAATCAGCAGAATTCGGATGTTATCTTGTTTACCGGTGATTTAGTCAACAATCAGGCGTCAGAAATGGAGCCTTGGATCGAGACCTTTAAAAAACTGAAGGCTCCAATGGGCAAATATTCTATCCTAGGCAATCATGATTATGGAGATTACATGTCTTGGCCGAGTCGTGAAGCCAAGTTGCAGAATATGCAGCGGCTTTTCCAAGTCCACGAAGAATTGGGCTTCAGGTTGCTACGAAATGAAAGCCTTCCTATCAATAAAGGAAATGCGAGTATCGATCTAATCGGGGTGGAAAACTGGGGGAAAGGCTTTGCGCAGTATGGCGATCTAGCCAAAGCTGCGAGCAGTCTTAAAGAAAAAAGCTTCAAAATCCTGATGAGTCATGATCCCTCCCATTTTGATGAACAAGTGAAAAATTTCTCTCAGTTTATTCATTTGACACTTAGTGGGCATACGCATGGGATGCAGTTTGGAATAGAGATTCCTGGATTTATCAAATGGAGTCCCGCTTCCCTCCGGTATCCCAAATGGGCTGGTCTCTACGAAGAATTGGGTAGATACCTCCACGTCAATCGGGGCTTTGGATTTTTAGCCTTTCCTGGGCGGGTAGGGATTTGGCCGGAGATTACGGTGCTGGAGTTGAGGAGGAAATAGGGAATGGAGCACACAACTATCAACAAATTTTAGCTCATATATAATCTTCGATAGAAAATTTTTTAATAAACGAGTTTACCAATAAATTAACCATAAAAGGTATATTTATTAGAAATGACATTCTACCAAGAAAAATTGAGCCACTTGAAAAATATCTGTTTTTCCAACGATATGCAGATAGAGGCAGTGATAAATACAAGAAAGTATATTGACAATAATTATGAGAAAGAACTGAACTTGGAGTTTCTTTCAAGCATTCGATTTACCTCAAAATATCACTTACTTAGACTTTTCAAGAGATATTACGGAATTACACCAAGGCAATATTTAATAGATAAACGTATTGAAATGGCTAAGAAAACCTTAAGAAATGGATTGAATGTAACCGAAACTTGTTTTGCAGTGGGTTTTGAGAGTTTAGGTTCTTTTAGCTCACTCTTCAAAACAAAAACAGGAAAATCTCCAAGAGAATATCAAAAACAGCAACTTTCAAGAAGTAATTTAACAGTATGATTCTCAACTTTGGCAAGAGGTAAAAATAAATCAAAATGAAAGTATCACTTATCAGCATTCCAATTCGAGACCAAGCAAAGGCCTTAAAATTTTACACTGAAAAATTAGGGTTCATAATTAAGAAAGATTTGCCATTAGGTGAGGGAACTAGATGGTTAACATTAGTTTCACCAGAATGGCAGGACGGGCCGGAGTTATTATTGGAGCCAGGACCAAACCATTTTGAACCCTGTAAAATCTATCAAGATGCATTGATGGAAGCAGGAATGCCTTACACACAATTTGATGTAAAAAGTGTCGATGAAGAATATGATCGGCTAACAAAACTTGGAGTTGAGTTCAGCGTAAAACCATCAACCATGGGAACGTGGAAGTTCGCAGTTTTTAACGACACATGTGGAAATAACATTGAAATTGTCGAGACTCTTTAAAAATTGAAATTTAAAGTTGTGGAAAAACTATCCTTTTAAGTTTTATATAGTTTACAGCGCTTAGTTTTTGTAATCCAATTGAACTAAAGCACCTAAACATTGAGATTTTCTCATTTCAAAAACCCTCCAAAATTCCCACCTCCAGAGTATTTTTTTTAACTTTTTAAGTAAGATCTAATTAAACTTTATCCCGCCCTCAATATCTTGTATTATCAATACAAGCTTTTAAAACCAATTGATTTTCAATAGTCTAGCTAAATTTATTTCTTCCTATTCCTCATCCCCTCCGCAAAAAAAGCGATTGCTGCCCATGCTATAACTACTCCCAAAATCCATGTAGGTAGTGGAAACAAGTCCAAGTACTTTACAACTAACAAAAGACCAAGGCTGAGAAAAATGAAAGCATGCAGGTATTTGAATGTTTTTTGACTCATTTTCTTTTCAAAAGATATCTCGTGTGTGCGTTGGGATAGCCAAAAATCAGCGTGTCGCCTAAAAAGCCATATCGAATAGTCTGACTCCCTTCACTGGTGTTCATTTCCAGGATTTGATTATCCTTTGTCTTCCATTGGAAAATTGGAATGGCGGAATAGTCAATAGGAGCATTTATCCCCAACCTTTTTGCATCATCTCGAAAGAACTGCGGATCAATGATCCACTTCCCATCCTTTGTAAAGGTTTCCACATAGCTCTTTCCGTAAAATTCATCTTTGATGATTTCTCCATTTCCATCTTTGGAATACAACATTGTCCATTTCCCAACCAATCGAGGGTCTCTTTCGGCTTTTTGAATAAAGAAGAGAAAAAAGATTAAACTGAGGATCCCAAGTTTTATGCCTTATTCATTCAATTTTTTTGCCTTTTTCCACTGCTGAACTATACCCACACCGGACCAAATACAATTTAAAAACATCGAAACCATAATGGGATTCGGATAATTTTTGCCTTCAGTCACAAGTCCTCTGTGCCACCACGAAAATCCACCAATTAACAGGGAAGCAATGAACAGAACTGTGTAGGCGATTAAAAGACTTCTATCTTTTTTTTCCATAGAATCAACTTAATTCTTCCCTTTTTTAAAACCTCTCAAAACCATTCCACCTCGCCCGATCATCAATAAGACCATAGTAATTCCAGTAAAATTTGGAACCTTATTCCGCCCCTCCATCCAAAAGCCTGATTGCCAATTTGATAGACCACCAATAAATAAAGCAAACAAGATTATGGAAAGATGGAAATGGAGTCGACGCTTGCTCATAATTGATAAATTTAAAAACTAAAGCTCTTTGAGTTAATCATTTCTCCATCCATTTATTTTTCTCCCATTCTCCATTCTTTTCCAGAATTACTCACAAACTATTCGGATCTAAAAAGTAAACAGCTGGAATCACTAGTATTGCATTGTAAGTACCATGAAATATAATCGCCCATTTGATCCCGTGTTTGAGGCGGATATAACTTAAAATCAATCCCAGAAAAAATTGAATAGCCACTAAAAAAGGAACCCAATAATAATATTTACCAAAGTCAAAACCAGTGTAATTGATCATATGGACTAGGCCAAATAAGGCGGCTGAAATAAAAATCACATATTTTCTGTTTGGTTGAACACCACGATAAACCATTATTAATAATAGGATCAGATAGATCATTAGTAATGCCGCTGGATACCAAAGTTCACTAATCACCAAAATAGAAAGCCCCAAACTCCACCAAAGTGAAGATTTTTTTAAATCTAGATGCAATCTGAAAATTGGTTCCTCAATTAATGGTGCCAAGAAAACCCCCAAAAAAGCAAATAGCCATTTATTCTTCTTTAGAAGATCTAATAGCTTATGATCAAATTGATCTATACCCAAAAATTCTAGGAAAAAAGAATACGGTATAATGGTAATCAAAACTAAAACCAATAAAACAACAAAATCTTTCCATGGTAAAGGAGTGTAAGGCTCGTTGATTGTAGGGTTTTTGAAAAAGGACTTTAGATAGGACAGCAGTTCCATAAAGATTTAAAAAGAATTTTAATTCATGATTCATGAATTCTTATTGATCAAATTATAATTACGCTCTTCGAAAAATTCAGCGCCTTATTTTGAGTCAAAAAGATTCAGAAAAATCATTTCAATTGAAATAATGATTGTAAGAAGACACTAAAAACTAAAAAAGATTTTATTTTTCCAAAATAGAATTAGTTCAATTTTTTACCCTTTAAATCTAACTTTAACCTAAATCTAATTTTTTTGAAATTTTATTCCAAAACTCCAGCAGATCACGAATAATTCTGGAGAAAAAAGCTCTTGATCAGTAAAAAATCAGAACAAAAAAATTTGAGTTCTTTAAAAAACAATCAAAACCCAATACCACAAAGGTTTATTCAATTTAGATAAGCAACTAATTTTTATTTCATAGCCAGTAAGGAATGAAGGCCTAAATTCGCTTTTCGCACTAAATGTTTCACCTGTTCATTTTGTCGACTTTTGAAAAGGGAATGTTCTTATTAGAATAAAACTTGATGTAGTCATAACAGAAAGGTGAATAGACGTAACCTCTTCGGTAGAGGACATCCCCTCAATTAGAAGTTTCGTCATGAAGGCTAAGGCTAACGAAAAAAAGAAATCCCGAGAGATGGATTTACCTTCTTTTATAGTTGATTGATTCATGAGCTTTATTCAATTCTAAAATAAAATGGAAAAAGAATTATATAAATGCAAAATCCAAGGCTGATACACCCAATTAGTAGATAAAGTACTTTACCCAATAATCTCAATTTTTGAAATCGGATGAAGATAAGCTGAGAAATCAGTAAAGCAGGAAAAAGAAAAATTAGTGGGTTCATAATTGATTAAGTTAATTCATCTTTCATTTTCTTTCCATCAAGTCAATAAAAAAGGCTAAAGCCAAAAATCCCAAAAAGATAATTCCAGCATTTGTTTGATTGGTTTCAATCAATCCGATTACACGAGATTCATTTGAAGAGTTTAAAAAAAACATATCATGAATTTAGCCCCCAAATCGCACCACAGGAAAGAAAAGAAAACGGAATAATTTTTAGCATAGATCAACTTGATAAACTAAGAACAAAAACTCTGATATTATTGAAAATTTACCAAGATAAAATAGGCGTTGATAAATTGATTGAGTAATTATAAACTAACAAAATAAATTCGATTTGAAAAAACAAAACCCCTCGAAGATTTCTCCTCGAGAGGCATTGTTTCAGCTTTCTGATTTTAGCCTTCTGACTTCCAAGCTTACTTCAGATTTTTATACCGAATTCGTTTCGGTGTCACATCGCCCAGCCTTTTCTTCTTATTCTCTTCATAATCGGAGAAGTTTCCTTCAAACCAGTAAACTTGAGAATCTCCTTCAAATGCCAAGATGTGCGTACAGATTCTATCCAGGAACCAACGGTCGTGAGAAATGATCACCGCACAGCCGCCGAAATTTTCCAAAGCTTCCTCCAAAGCCCGAAGCGTATTCACATCCAAGTCGTTTGTAGGTTCATCCAAAAGCAGGAGGTTGCCTCCTTCTTTCAAAGTCAAAGCCAAGTGAACTCGGTTTCGCTCTCCGCCAGACAATACTCCTACTTTTTTCTCCTGATCCGAACCTGCAAAGTTGAATTTGGACACATAAGCTCTGGAATTCACTTCCTTATTCCCCAATTTCATCAGTTCATTTCCTTCCGAAATCGTCTGGTAAACAGTTTTATTGGCATCCAATGAATCGTGCTCTTGATCCACGTATGCCAATTTCACCGTCTCTCCTACCTCAAAATTCCCGGCATCCGGTTTTTCCTGCCCAGTAATCAGTTTGAATAAGGTGGATTTACCTGCACCATTAGGACCAATAATCCCAACAATACCACCTTGAGGCAATGCAAAGCTGAGGTTTTCAAATAATAATTTATCACCATAGGCTTTTGAAACATTATTAGCCTCAATCACCTTGGCACCCAACCTTGGCCCTGGGGGAATAAATAATTCCAGCTTGGCTTCTTTCTCCTTCGCCTCTTCTCCAACTAGCTTATCGTAAGCATTCAAACGTGCCTTTCCTTTGGACTGCCTTGCTTTAGGAGACATTCGGATCCATTCCAATTCTCGCTCCAAGGTTTTTTGACGTTTGGATTCGGTCTTTTCTTCCTGCTTCAATCGCTGTTGCTTTTGATCCAACCAGGAAGAATAGTTTCCTTTCCAAGGAATCCCTTCTCCTCTATCCAGTTCCAAAATCCAACCTGCAACATTATCCAAGAAATAACGGTCGTGAGTTACGGCGATGACAGTTCCTTTGTAGTTTTTCAAATGTTGCTCCAACCAATGCACAGATTCTGCATCCAAGTGGTTGGTAGGTTCATCAAGTAGTAAAACGTCTGGCTCCTGAAGTAGCAGCCTACAAAGTGCCACTCTTCTTTTTTCTCCACCGGAAAGGTTGGCCACGTTGGCGTCACTAGGAGGCAGTCTAAGAGCATCCATTGCCTTATCCAGCATCACGTCCAGTTCCCAGGCATTGGCGGCGTCTAGCTTCTCCTGAACCTCTCCCTGACGGGTAATCAATTTATCCATCGCATCCGGATCTTCCATTAGAGCCGGATCCATGAATTTTTCATTGATTTCTTCAAACTCCTTTAGCAAATTGACCGTGTCAGCTACCGCTTCTTCAACGATTTCTTTGACGGTTTTACTTGGGTCCAATTTGGGTTCCTGCTCCAGCATTCCAACAGTGTACCCCGGGGAGAATACTACTTCTCCGATGTAGTCTTTATCAATTCCGGCAATAATCCGAAGCAAGGAAGATTTACCCGAACCGTTCAAACCAAGGACACCGATTTTGGCTCCGTAAAAAAATGAGAGATAAATATCTTTGAGTACTTTTTTCTGTGGCGGATAGACTTTGGAGACTCCAGCCATGGAAAAGATGATTTTTTCTGCGCTCATGCGATGAATTTTTCTTGAGAAATTGCGTTAAACAGCAAAGATGCAAAAAAAGCCCTTTCTTAGGATAAGTGCTTTTGAATTAATTAATTTGCGGAAAATTGAAAACGACCACCTAACCTACTGTAGAACAATGGAGCATCCGTATGGATACATTAAGGACAATAAAGTTTATTTGAAGGGATTTCTTGGAAAAGCAGATAGGGAGATCGGTGAAGTAAAAGAAGATGAAGCCTCTACCATCGCTTATTTCGAGGATCGATTTGAGCAAATCAAAGAAAAGGTAGAAAAATTGAAATCCGATATTCAGGAAAACCAGAATAAGGGATCCTTTTTAATGAAACTGATTCACCTGAGAGATTCCTTGTATGAATCAGATGCCTTGGGAGATTTTATCCCTTTGATCGAAGAACTCAATCAGCAGGAAGAATACCTGAATGAAATTATACAGGCTAATCGGGCTAAAAACCTGGAAGTAAAAAAAGCCTTGATTCTGGAAGCAGAGTCTATGAAGGACGATACTGACTGGAAAGCCACAACCGAATTTTATAAAGACTTGAAAATGCGCTGGATCAAAACCGGTCCAGTTGAAAAGGAGATTCAGGAAGAAATTGAAACTCAATTCAATGATGCTGTACAGCATTTCTTCGAAAACAGAAGACATTTCTTTGAAGGAATGGCTCTTCAGGCAGAAGAAAACATCAAAGTCTATGAAGCCTTGGTTGTTCAGGCAAGAGAAGCACATGATCTTCCCGACGCCAAAATGGCTTTCGAAATCAGCAAGAAAATTCAGAAAGAATGGAAATCAGCCGGAAAGGTGCCTGCAGAAAAAAGGCAGCCTCTGTGGGATGAGTTTTCTCGCTTGAACAACAGAATTTTCTCCAGATATAAGCGTACGCTCAACCCTGGCCCTCAGATGCATCCCCGTGAGGTGATGAAAAAAGTTGAAACCTTGACTGAGGAGATCAAAAAGCTGGCAGGTCAACCTACCACTCCAGAATTGATCAATCAGGCTAAGGAGATTCAGCAGGAATGGAGAAAACTTCCTCCTAGAAAACCTAAAGATGCCAACTTGCTGGCAAGATCATTTCAGTTCTTTTCGGATATAGTCTTTGAAAAAGCATTTCTGGAAAAACTGGTCCATGGAAAATATCCTGATTTTGATAAAAAATCTGCTCAGGAACAAAATCAGATCAAAACTGCTTTACTGAAAGACTTACTTCATAGAGATCAAACGGAATACAATACAGCTCAGGGAAATACGGATAATTTCCAGGTTAGAAGCAGTGATTTCGAGATTATGATGAAGAAGAAACTGTCAGGATTAAAGAGAAAAGTTGACGTAAAAAATTATATTTTGAAGCAACTTTCTTACAAATAATCAGTACACGATTACATATTAGAAAAAAAAGATAATTTTGCAACCTTAAAATCCGGAACACCTTTAAAATAAACACTATGTACTGGACACTTGAATTAGCATCCTACCTTGAGGACGCTCCCTGGCCAGCAACCAAGGATGAGTTGATTGATTACGCCATCCGATCTGGTGCGCCACTAGAAGTAGTGGAAAACCTCCAAGAACTGGAGGATGACGGAGAGCCTTATGAAACTATCGAAGAAATTTGGCCGGATTACCCGACCAAAGATGATTTCTTCTTCAACGAGGACGAATATTAATACCAAAGCCCCGGATTTTTTCGGGGCTTTTTTCTGAATTTTACTAAAACTGAGGTTTTTAATCAGCCTCTTTATGGGCTTATAAACCTAAAACCTGCCTCAACCTGGCATAGCCAGACTTACTGACAGGAAGCTTCTCTCCATTTTTTAAATAAACCAAATAGCTGTCCCGCTCATAGGGTTCGATTCGGGTGATAGAATTCAAATTGAGCATAAAAGACCGATGAATTCTCGCAAACCTATCTGGATCCAAAGCATCCTCGAGGGACTTCATCGTCATTTTCTTCAAATACTTCCCTGAGTCTGTGTGAATGGCGATGTAATCATCCTGAGCCTCGAAATACTGGACTTCAGCAACTGGAATGATCTTAATTTCATTCTTTACTCGAACGACTAAACGATTGCTTTTCTCAGCCATATCTGAAATTCTTTCGGTACTGGTAGGCTCCCCTCCATTCCGGCTTTCCAGAAATTTATTTATTGCCTGCTCAAACCTGCTTTGTGAAAAGGGTTTGAGTAAATAGTCCACTGCCTTTGCATCAAAGGCTTTCAAAGCGTACTGGTCAAAAGCCGTGGTAAAGATTACAGCAGGTGGTTCATCCAAGAGTTCCAATAATTCAAAGCCCGTGATTTTCGGCATTTGAACATCTAAAAAAATTAAATCAGGTTCATGCTTTTGAATAGCTTTCATGGCCTGAAAGCCATCTTGACAAATTTCCAGAATCTCAAATTGAGGATAGTTTTGCAGGTATTCCTCCACTACCGAAGCAGCCAAGGGTTCATCATCTATGATTAAAGTACGGATCATTTCAGCTGGGGTATTTTGAGTTGAATGGAAAACAGGGAGTTTTCACTGGACTTTTCTAGGAGATCATTTCTTCCAAATAAAAGATAGAGTCTGCGTTCGACCGAACTCAGTCCAAAACCGGTTCCTCCCGGTGAGGGCGATTCCGGATCAAAGGGGTTTGTAAGTTTTAAAATCAAGTAATTCTGTTCTTTGAAAGCCTTCAGACTGATCATCACCTCTCCTGTCACACCATACAGTCCATGCTTGATGGAGTTTTCCAATAAAGGCTGAATGAGTAACTGAGGGATTTTCATTTCCAATATTTGATCAGGCACATCAATTTCTACCTGAAGTCTATGTCCAAACCTCACTTTTTCAATTTCCAAATAGAGCTTGAGAAATGAAAGCTCTTCTTCCAAACTAAGCCAAGCCTTTAAGTCCTTGCGAATAGTTCCACGCAAAAAATCGGAAAGTTGCAAAACCATTTGTCTTGCCTTTTGGGGCTGAGAAACAACCAATGCATTAATGGAATTGAGACTATTGAATAGAAAATGAGGTTGCAACTGCTGCCGTAACTGGGACAATTCAGCCTCTCGGGATAATTCCATCATGTGAATTTCCCGCTTTTGTGAATCCTCCTGCTGCTCTAATCTTGCGACTACAATTGCCAGCAAAGTCACCATGACCTCAGCCAAGGCCAAGATGGCCCATCTGAGATAAAAATGTTGCTGGAGAAATGAATAGTATTCCTCTTCATCTTGGAAAAACCATTGCAGCCCAAAGCGATGAATTACAGCACCGATTAAACTGAGGAAGAGAGGTAAGATTAACAGTAAGATGACGTTTCTCCCTTTTGGAGAATAAAAGCTAAAAACACGATCCAATATCAAAACCGCACCAATGAATAAGCCGGTATACACTGCAGCATCGGTCAATGCTATTTTGAAGGAAACTTGATAATGAAGGAGAATGAGGATACAGGCAAGGAGCCAGATTACTCCGGCTCCTTGAATGACCCAATTGGCTTTGGAAGGGGAAGAAAATGCTTTGGAAAACAAAATCTTAAAGTTTTGAAGGAAGTTCGTTAAAATGATTTGATTTCCAAACCTCCAAATAGAATGGTTCCACGCAAAACCAGCACCTTATCAGGATCTACTTCCGATTGTCTGTAGATACGCTTATCCTCTACCCCTGCGGCTATGTTGGTTACTTCAGTACGCACATCCCAATGAGGCGGAACAATCAGCTTCATGCCTCCAAAAATCACATCTACCTGCATGGTTACCACCCCATTTAGATCTGCTTGGCTAAGATTTAAATCTATGCCTCCAAAAGCTGCTGTTAGTTTACCTCCTTGGAAGTTTTTGGAAAGCACTCTCTTATTCACCCCGCTGAAAATCGCATCGATATTGACGCGGTCAGAGTAGGAAATTCCTGAAACTCCGCCCATTCCAGTGGCAGAAGTCCCATAGTCATCCTTGTCAGACTCTACCTGAGCGTCTTCCACATCCGAGGAAGAAAAAGAACTTCCAGAACTGGACTTGAATGATTTATTTCGGATTTGCTCCTGTACATTATCCAAGATCCTTTTCTCCTTCTGCTTTTGAGTAATCAAATACAGACCAAGTAGAATTAAGGCTACCGGGAAAATGTAGTTTTCGATTCCGAAATCAAATCCAAACTCTCTTTCGAGCAAGAAATAGAGACCAAAACCGAGCAAAATTGAGCCAAAGAATGACTCGAATTTATGCTTGATTAATACGACCGTACCAATCACGATCAAGATCATTGGCCAGGAAAGTAACCATCCCGGGTAAAAAATTCCAAGCTTCCTTAAAAGGAGTAATAAGCCTATACCGAGGATTACAAATCCGAAAACCAATCCTCCATCGTTGCTGGACTTAGGGTTAGAATATTTTGCCATTGCTTTTTTGTTTAAAATGATGCTCAAAACTATCCTGAGAAGCCAATATGCCCAATCTCAAATAGGCAAAGCCCGCAAAAAGTCGGTGAACACATACAAAAAGTCGGTGAAAATGCTTGAAGTTTTGGCTTGTCGGTAGAAAAATCCAGAAACTAGTATGGATTAGGATTGGGTAGAAATATTTTGACTTAAATCCCAATTGCCACTTTGAAAGGGGGATTGGCTTTCGCTAGAGCAAAGGTTTATTCTACTATTTGAAGGATTTCTGGTACTATAAAAGATTTGGAGATAGTTTCTAAGCTTTACTTTTTGCTGGCTAAAAATTCCGCATAATCCATATCCTCCGGGGTGGTGATTTTGATGTTTTCAGGATTTCCTGGAATTAAACTTACCTGCCAACCCTGATGCTCATAAACTGTAGCATCATCAGTAAACTGAGGGAGTTCTGTGGTTTCGAAAGCTTTGCGTATTTTTTCCAACTGAAAAGTTTGAGGAGTCTGTACCAAGCGAAAATACTGCCTCTCCTGATAGAATGATTTTCCATCATCGGTTAACTTTCTAATGGAGTCTTTCAAGGAAACCACTGCTATGGCACTTCCTTTTTGAGCAGCCTCCTGAAAGCTATCCTGAATTACAGATGCCTTAACGAAAGGTCTGACTCCATCATGAATGGCAACCAGTCCAGAGTTGAAAGAAACTGCCTTTATTCCATTTTTCACAGATTGGAATCTGGAGTTCCCCCCTGCTACTATATGATGTGCAATTGAAAAATGATGCTTTTCTACCAATCCTTGCCAAAGCCCAAAATCCATTTCAGGTAAGACTAAGATCAACTCTATCTCTGGTTCGGCTTTTGAAAAAACTTCCAGCGTATGCATCAAAATAGGCTTTCCCGCAATTGGTAAATATTGTTTGGAAACAGGACCTCCCATCCGGGTTCCTTTCCCTCCGGCAACCAAAATAGCAGCTTTCTTCATATTCTAATTTTGGGCAAATGTAGGCAGTATGATGCTTAGCAAGTTTAACCTTAGATTATCAAAAAATGAAAATACAAAAAAAGCTCCCATGAAGGGAGCTTTATATTTTAAAGGATCAACATCGCATCCCCGTAAGAGAAGAAACGGTATTTTTCTTTGATTGCTTCTTTGTATGCTTTCATGATCAAATCGTATCCACCAAATGCAGAAGCTGTCATTAACAGCGTTGACTCTGGCAAGTGGAAATTAGTGATCAAAGCATTGGCGATTTTAAACTCGTAAGGAGGGATGATGAATTTATCAGTCCAGCCGCTTGAAGCTTTCAACCTGCCATTGGCAGTCACGGAAGATTCTATGGTTTTCAAGGAAGTAGTTCCAACTGCAACAACACGCTTTTTATTATCCAAGGCCTCATTGACCAAACCCACGGTCTTCTCTGGGATATCATAATTCTCAGAGTCCATTTTATGCTTCGTCAAATCCTCCACATCTACTTGACGGAAGGTGCCTAAGCCAACATGCAAAGTGATTGGGCTTACTTCTACTCCCTGCAATTCCAGTCTTTTCAACAAATGCGGAGTGAAGTGCAACCCAGCTGTAGGTGCGGCTACTGCTCCTACATTTTTAGCAAAAACAGTCTGATATCTTTCTCTGTCTTCCGGCTCAATTTTTCGGTCGATGATCTCCTTCAAGAGAGGAGTTTCTCCCAAAGTATCAATCGTCTTGTGGAATTCTTCTTCTGTTCCATCAAATAAGAAACGGATAGTACGTCCTCTTGATGTGGTGTTGTCGATTACTTCGGCTACTAGGTCGGAATCTCCGAAATACAATTTATTACCTACACGGATTTTTCTGGCAGGATCTACCAAAACATCCCAAAGTCTTAACTCAGGATTTAATTCTCTGAGCAAAAAAACTTCAATTTCTGCCCCCGTTTTTTCTTTATTTCCGTAAAGTCTTGCTGGGAAAACCTTGGTGTCATTGGTTACAAATACATCTCCTTCACCGAAGTACTCGATGATATCTTTGAATGATCTGTGCTCAATTTCTCCTGTTTTCCGGTGAACCACCATTAACCGGGATTCATCTCGGTTATCTGTCGGATAAAGGGCGATAAGTTTCTTTGGTACGTCAAATTTGAAATCTGATAATTTCATAGAGAAGCTTTAGATGTAAGAGCTTGATTATTTTGATTTAGAATTACTCTAAAAAATGCAAAGATAATAACATAATAGGCAAAATCCGCTAACTTGATGAATTGTTTTAATCAAAACCCAAAAGCATGCTCTTTTTCCAACTCACCTGGGAAAGTTTCCGCTTCGCAATCAGTGCGCTCAAATCCAATTTGACTCGTACCATATTATCCCTCCTAGGGGTTACAGTGGGGATTTTCGCCATCATCGCAGTGTTCACTTTGGTGGATTCTTTGGAAAACAACATCAAATCTTCCTTTTCATTTCTTGGTACCAATGTAATGCGAGTGGATAGATTCCCTTTTGCATCTGGTCCTCAGGATTATCCTTGGTGGAAATATTTCAGACGCCCAAGCGCCACTGTTGCTGAGTATAGATTTCTGGAACAACGCCTAAGTTCAGCTGAAGCAGTAACCATTTCAGCTTCTGCCACCACCACTGTTCAAGCCGGAAGCAACGCTTTTCAGGGAACTCAGCTCACTGGAGTAGCCTATACCTATCAGGACGTCTATGAAATTGCTTTGGAAGAAGGTCGCTACTTTTCAGAAATGGAAATTAATGCCTCGCGGAACTTGGCAATCATCGGAAAAACCATTGCCAACACACTTTATCCCAATCAAACTGCCATTGGCAAGGAGATCAAGATGAAAGGAATGAAATTCATCGTGGTGGGAATATTTGAGGAAGAGGGAGAAGGCTTATTTGATTTACCATCTAAAGATGAAGCTGCTTTGATCCCTTATGGAGCTTTTACCAAACTTTTCTACACCGGAAGAAATGGAATTGAGCCTACGATTGCAGCAAAAGGCAGAGAAGAAGACATTGGGTTGGTTGCTCTGGAAAATGAAATGACCGGACTCCTTCGTGCCAAAAGAGGCCTAAAACCAGTAGAGGAAAACAATTTTGCCCTCAATAAAACCGAATTTATTCAAAATGCCATTGGGTCAATTTTCGATGTAATTTCAGCCGCAGGCTGGGTCATCGGTGGATTTTCTATTCTGGTTGGTGGATTTGGTATCGCCAATATCATGTTTGTATCTGTCCGGGAGAGAACCAATATCATCGGTATTCAAAAGTCTCTGGGAGCAAAAAATTATTTCATTCTTTTTCAGTTTCTATTTGAAGCTATTTGCCTCAGCTTAATAGGAGGAGGCACAGGGATTATCCTAGTTTATTTCCTCAGCTTTGTACAATTAGGGAGTTTGGAATTAGTCCTTTCATTCTCCAATATTATTCTAGGATTAGGCGTTTCCTCAATGATTGGTATCGTGTCAGGGATTGTTCCCGCAACACTCGCTGCAAGATTGGATCCTGTAGAAGCAATTCGATCCAACTAAACATAAAAAAAGGAGAGCTTAAACAGCTCTCCTTTTTTTGTTTAATTATACTTACTCCTCCATATCCGCAACCGGCTCAGTTGGCAAAAGCCCTGAAGCTGATTTGATTTTTCCTTCCAGCTCTTCCATCAACTCCGGATTGTCAAGCAATAGATTTTTAACTGCATCCCTACCTTGGCCCAATTTCTCTCCATTATAGGAGAACCAAGATCCAGCCTTTTTGATGATGTCAAACTCTACCCCCAAATCAATGATCTCTCCAACTTTGGATATACCCTGACCATACATGATGTCAAACTCCACCACTTTGAAAGGAGGCGCCACTTTGTTTTTCACCACTTTTACTCGGGTTCTGTTACCCAAAATATTATCAGCACTTTCTTTGATCTGGCCGATTCTTCTGATATCCAATCGAACTGAAGCATAGAATTTCAAAGCATTACCACCTGTTGTAGTCTCCGGGTTTCCGAACATGACCCCGATCTTCTCTCTCAACTGGTTGATAAAAATACAAGCACAGCCAGTCTTATTAATAGCTCCCGTCAGTTTTCTCAAGGCTTGGGACATCAAACGAGCTTGCAAGCCCATTTTACTCTCTCCCATTTCGCCTTCAAGTTCACCCTTAGGCACCAATGCTGCCACTGAGTCAATGACAATGATGTCAATGGCTCCAGAACGAATCAAGTGTTCCGCAATTTCCAATGCCTGCTCACCATTGTCTGGCTGAGATATCAATAAGTTTTCGGTATCAATTCCCAACTTTTCTGCATAGCTCTTATCAAAAGCATGTTCAGCATCAATGAAAGCGGCCAAACCGCCTGCCTTTTGAGCCTCTGCAATACAATGCATTGTCAATGTCGTCTTACCGGATGATTCAGGTCCATAAATCTCAATCACTCTACCTCTAGGAATACCTCCTACACCCAGAGCCATATCCAAGCCCAATGATCCGGTGGAGATTGCCGGCACGTCCTGCACCTTATTATCACTCAGCTTCATCACTGCCCCTTTTCCATAGGTTTTTTCGAGCTTATCGATGGTGAGTTGAAGTGCTTTTAATTTTTCTGCGTTATTACTCATGTGTTTATTAGTATAGAATCAAAGTATGAAGTTAAAGATTGCTAAGTCCTCCGCCAAAAACTGTCGAACTCTTAAAATCTCTGACAAATTCGTAATTTTAAGTCCCAAACGGCACGCTTTTTCGTATATAATCTGAAATTACACTGTTTTTGTCAGGTATTGTCAAAAAATTTATGCTCAACCCAAAATTCATCTACTTCTCTCTCCTCTTTTTCTTCGTTCATCCGGTTTTTTCACAAAATTCCGCAACGGAGCCATACACCTTTGGTGAGGAGTTGAATTTCGAAGTGAGCTATGGCTGGTTCAACCTGGCAGATGCAAAAATGGAAATAGCCCGGAAGCCTCATTTACAAGATAGCAAGCCTCATTACAAAATTGATGTGTATGGCAAGACGAAAGGAGCCGCAACTATTTTCGGAAAAGTAAATGACAATTGGGGAACATTGATAGACATAGACTCCAAACTTCCATCTCTATCTTATAGACATATTGAAGAGGGTAAATACAGGAAGCATGAAAAAGTAACTTTTGATCAAAAAAATCAAACAGCCTTCATGCAACTCTATGACCGGGAAAATAAGTCTTTGAAGGAAGAAAGAGAGTTTAAGCTACCCGGACAGGTACAGGACTTGGTCAGTGGGTTTTATTATTTGAGAACCTTAAACCTCAAAAATCTGAAGCCGGGAGACCAATTGGTCATTCGTGGATTCTTTGATAAAGAAATATATAACATAAAATTAATTTACGAGGGAACTGAAAAACTCGAAACAGAGATCGGCACCAAGGATACTTACATTTTTTCTCCCCAGCTACCTAAAAACAACCTTTTTCGAGGTGAGTATCCGGTAAAGGTGTGGGTGACACAGGATCAAAATAAAATCCCTGTTAAAATCAAGGCCAACTTATTCCTCGGCTCCATCAATTTGGACATCAAATCTGCCAAAGGATTACGTTACAATTAATCCAAAGAATTAATATTTACTTAACATTCGGATTGGAATTAGGGCAGTTCTGGCTTAAAAACACCCCGTAGTTTTTCCTATCCCTGAATAAAATTGGCAGCAATCTCCAAATATTCTTTAATTTGAAAGAATTAACAAAAACAATCCATGGGCGACAAACAGAAAATCAAAGTCCTGGTCGTAGATGACGAGCCAGACATAGTTGAGATTCTAAAGTACAACCTACAAAAAGAAGGCTATGAGGTAGCAACTGCCGAAGATGGGATCAAGGCAGTGAAAACTGCTTCGAAGTTCAAACCCGATGTGATACTTTTAGATATTATGATGCCTCACCAGGATGGGGTGGAAACTTGCCGTCAAATCCGGGAAATCCCAGAGCTGAAAAATACTTTTGTCATTTTCCTGACTGCCAGAATGGAAGAATATTCAGAGGTAGCCGCCTTTGATGTAGGAGCAGATGATTATATCACCAAGCCTATTAAGCCTAGGGCTTTGATGAGTAGAATTGCCGCTCTTTTTAGAAGAGAATCGAAAAAAGATCAGGATCTAGCTCAGATAAAAATCAGGGATTTATTGATCGACCGGGGTAGCTATACCATTGAAAAATCCGGCAAAACCATTACGCTGCCCAAGAAGGAATTTGAATTATTGTATTTCCTGGCCAAAAACCCTAATATGGTATTCAGTAGAGATGAGTTGCTTCAGAATATCTGGGGATCAGATGTATTTGTACTTGCCAGAACGGTGGATGTGCATATACGGAAGGTTCGGGAAAAAATCGGAGATGACTACATCACTACTGTAAAAGGTGTAGGATATAAATTCGATTTGGGTTCCTAATTCATGCTTGCAAGCTCCCGAGGTATTTCTTTGATTTTAGCCGTGGCTATTTCGGTCATGGTAGCAGCATTTTTATCACTATTACAAGACTCTACTCCTGTCTTAATATTGGTAGCTTTCGGACTATCTTTTTCCGCTTCTTATTTATTGATCAATATTACCTTGGAATTTTTGGTCTTTCGTGAGATCGGAAATATTTATTCCCTCTTGGAAAAAATCCAGAAGAAAGATTTATCAGAGATTTCTGACAAAAGCTCCAAGTCCTCTATTTCTCCCTTGAGAAGGATAAATAATGTCATCAACTCCTATGCGATAGCCAGGCAAAAAGAGATTGATGCGCTGCAAAAAAACGCAGAGTTCAGAAGGGAATTTATAGCTGACATTTCCCACGAGCTGAAGACTCCAATTTTCGCAACGCAAGGCTATATCCATACACTTCTGGACGGAGCTATCGATGATAAGCAAGTTCGGATGAAGTTCCTCAAGCGGGCAGCCAAAAGTCTGGATTCTCTGGATAATCTGGTGCAGGATTTATTAACCCTGAATCAAATGGAAAGCGGAGTAATCAAGTTTGTGTACACAGACTTTGATTTAAAAGAAGTGATAGATGAAGTAATTGAGGAATTGGAGCATAAGGCATCCAAGAGAAAGGTCAATATCTCATTTAAATACGACTCTGATAAAAGCTATGTAACCCATGCTGATAGGCAGAAAATCTATAGAGTCTGTCAAAACCTGATTTTCAATGCCGTCAAATACAATCATGATGAAGGTGAGGTCAAAATATCTCTGAAGACTCAGAAAAACCACATTCAAGTAGACATCAAAGACGATGGACAGGGAATCCCACCTGAAGACCTAAAGCGAATCTTTGAGCGATTTTATCGAGTAGAAAAAAGCCGGAACAAAAAAGAAGGCGGAACCGGACTCGGACTGGCTATTGTCAAGCACATATTAGAAGGTCATAAAAGTAAGATCTCTGTAAGTTCGACCGTGGGTAAAGGATCAATTTTTAGTTTTTCTTTGCCTTTAGTGAAGGAGAAGGAATTGGAAAAAAACATAGAAGTTGACTAATAGTTCAACCTCGATTTCCCCCTTTGATATCAATGTGTTCTCAATACATGAAACTAGCCATAAATATCAATCTTACTTTTATTTCATTGTCCAACGGATTAATTATTTAAAATTAGTACATTAGTTCTTGCGTTTTAATTTTTAGAACTGATGAAACATCTTACCCAACTAGTATTAATTATTTTTGCTTTCGGTACTTTTTCCTGCGATAAGCATATGGATCCTTGTTGCCCTATTGGCAATAATGCGATTAACCTTAAAGTCCAAGACAGGGAAGGCAATGACCTTTTGGATCAAAAACGGGCTAAGTCCTTCAGGGAAAATGTCATCAAAATCTTTTATGAGCGAGCGGGAGAGCTGGAAGAGTATTTTAATGGAGGGCACTCCAACATGAGAAGGAATTTTTGGATTATTTCTCCGCATGTGGATGAAAAATACCATCAAATGAGATTAATCATTGATTCCGAAGTGACAGTGATTCAATGGAATGAAAACGAGGCAGACACGCTTTACTCAGAAATTGTATACGATAAAGAATTCAACCAGAAACACATTCAAAAAGTCTTTCATAAAGGTGAGTTAAAATACAGTAATGATCCTTCACATATCAAAGCTGGTTTTATAATCACCAAAGGGCGCTAATCATCCTTGAATAGAAAGCAGAATTCCTTCCCCTCGGAAGGATTTTTTTTGAGCAATCATTTCCCTACCTTTGCAGCCTCTTTGAAGAGGCACAGGCGAATCCATGAAAAAAATAGATTTTCAAAAACTCATTCTGTTTGAAAACGAGGATTACCTGGTAATCAACAAGCCGCCTTACCTGTCGAGCTTAGACGATAGACATGAGGCGCAGAACATCCTGGACCTTGCCAAGATGCACACAGCAGATGCCCAGCTGTGCCATCGTTTGGACAAGGAGACATCCGGATGTCTGGTGATTGCCAAGAATCCAGAGGCCTACAGGCACACGGCCATCCAGTTTGAAAATAGAAAAGTGGACAAAATCTATCATGCTGTGGTAGAAGGCATCCGGGAATACGAACACCTGACAGTGGATCGTAACCTACTTGCTTCCGCCAAAGGTGTAGCCAAAGTCAGCAAGGAAGGCAAGCCTGCTCAGACGGTCTTTCATACGATACAGACCTACAGGGCACATTCATTGATCGAATGCAAACCCATTACGGGTAGATTGCACCAGATCCGGGTACACTTGGCCTACCTACAATCTCCGATTTGCGGAGATGAGCTGTACGGAGGTAAGCAATTATACCTTTCTTCGCTCAAGCGCCGCTTCAATTTGAAAAAAGAGACAGAAGAATTACCCATCATGCAGCGGGTTTCTTTGCATGCTTTTTCGATCGGGTTTGAAGGATTGGACGGAAAAAGAATCACCGTCAATGCTCCTTATCCCAAAGATTTTCAGGTTTTGGTCCATCAGTTGGAAAAAACAGCCTGATTATCAGTCTGAAAAAGCAATAAAAAATTCGGTGTTTTTATGCTAAACCTGTGAAAATCAGGATTAGCCTTGGAAATATTTTGCATGGAAAATAAAATACTTCTATCTTTGTGTCCCTTTTTGGGGGTCGAATATATTTAACAAGCTAAAAATTAAACAGTTACACAGTGGATACTTTAAGCTATAAGACCGTATCGGCTAACAACTCGACTGTAGAAAAGCAATGGGTGATTGTGGATGCCCAAGCAGCAGTATTGGGTAGATTAGCCAGTGAGGTAGCGAAAATCTTAAGAGGAAAAACGAAGCCTAGCTTCACTCCTCATGTGGATTGCGGTGACAATGTCATTGTAATCAACGCAGACAAAGTCAGATTGACTGGTGACAAGTGGGATGCCAAAGTATATGTGCGTCACACAGGTTACCCAGGTGGTCAGCGAATCTCTACACCTAGAATGTTGAAAGAAAAATCTTCAGCGATTTTGGTAGAGAAAGCTGTCAGAGGCATGTTGCCAAAAAACAGATTAGGTAGGAAATTGTACGGAAATCTGTACGTGTATGAAGGATCTGAGCATCCACATGCAGCGCAGCAGCCAAAAACCATCACTCTTTAATCGACTAATTCATGGAAATGATCAACAAAATCGGTAGAAGAAAGACCTCTGTAGCCAGAATTTACATGGCTCCGGGAAAAGGCAACATCACCGTAAACAATCAGACACTAGAAGTTTACTTCCCATTTGATTTGCACCAGATTGTGGTAAAGCAGCCTCTTGCCTTGGTAGGAGAAGACGGAAACTACGACATCCAAATCAATGTAGACGGAGGTGGTATCAAAGGGCAGGCTGAGGCAGCTAGAATGGCTATCTCCAGAGCTTTGTGCGAATTCAACGAAGAGCACAGAGGTCCATTGAAAAAAGAAGGATTCTTGACTCGTGACCCTAGAATGGTCGAGCGTAAGAAGCCAGGACGTAGAAAAGCAAGAAGAAGATTCCAGTTCTCCAAGCGTTAATCGGATCTTTTCTTCAATCAATAGAAAACAATTTTATTCATGTCAAAAATCGAATACAAAGACTTACTGGATGCTGGTGTTCACTTCGGACACTTGACGAGAAAGTGGGATCCCAGAATGGCTCCATATATTTTCATGGAGAAGAACGGAATCCATATTATCGACCTTAACAAAACGCTTGCTTGCCTCGATGAAGCATCCGCAGCAATCAAGCAAATCGTACGCTCAGGCAAAAAAGTAATGTTTGTCGCTACTAAGAAGCAAGCTAAAGACTTGGTAGCAGATGAAGCTCGTCGTCTTAACATGCCCTACGTAACCGAAAGATGGTTGGGTGGTATGTTGACTAACTTTGCCACGATCCGCAAATCCTTGAAGAAAATGTCTGGCCTTGAGAAAATGATGAAGGAAGACTCTTTCAAGAACATGGCAAAGAAAGAAAGGCTGATGGTGTCTCGTCAGAAGGAGAAAATGGAAACTGTATTGGGCGGTATCGCTGACCTAAGCAGACTTCCTGCGGCTCTTTTCATCGTAGATATCAAAAGAGAACACATTGCGATTGCTGAAGCACAAAAGCTTGGTATCCCTGTTTTTGCATTGGTAGATACAAACTCCAACCCAAATGAGGTGGATTTCCCTATCCCTGCCAATGATGATGCATTCAAGTCAGTAAACTTATTGGTTAAAGCTTTCGGAGCAGCTATCGAAGAAGGTCTTTCTGAGCGTAAGAAAGACAAAGAAGATGCTAAACTTTCTGAAGAGGAAGAAGCAAAAAGAGCTGTTGACGCTGAAACCAAAGAGTAAAAACTCACTTGATTTGATATACTAACAAAAATTGAACATCAGGCCTCGGTCGGTGTTCAATTTTTTGTTTCTACTCGGCCTTTGACTAGCTTTTGGAAGCAAGGCCCAAATTCCCCAACCCTATTTAGGGGTTGAAACCAAGAATAAAAATCGTTTAATCATACAAACAGATCACACAATGGCAATTACTGCACAAGAAGTAAACAAACTGAGACAAATGACCGGTGCCGGTATGATGGACTGCAAAAAAGCTTTGACAGAAGCAGAAGGCGACTTCGATAAAGCTGTAGACATCCTCAGAAAAAAAGGACAAAAAGTATCCGCTTCCAGAGCTGACAGAGAAACCAAAGAAGGCGTAGTAGTAACTAACGTATCTGACAATGGAGCTACAGGCACTATCCTTTCTTTGACTTGCGAAACTGACTTCGTTGCTAAAAATGAAGAATTCGGTGCATTCGCAACTACTCTTTTGACCTTAGCAGTAGAAAAGGGAGCCTCTTCTATCGAAGAAATCCTTGCTCTTCCATTTGAAAAAATCACGGTTGCTGAGAAAATCGTAGAAATGACCGGTAAAATCGGTGAAAAAATCGAAATCTCTCATTACGAAGTAGTGAAAGCTGAAGCAGTAGTTCCTTACATTCACTCCAACGGTAAATTGGGTGTATTGGTAGGATTGACCAACACTTCAGGTTCCGATGTAGAAGAAGCAGGTAAAGATGTAGCAATGCAAATTGCTGCGATGAACCCTGTAGCCGTTGACAAAGATGGTGTAGACTCATCTACTGTAGAGCGTGAAATCGAAGTAGGTAAAGAGCAAGCAAGAGCAGAAGGCAAGCCAGAAGAAATGCTAGAAAAAATTGCTTTGGGTAAATTGAACAAGTTCTACAAAGAGAACACTTTGTTAAGCCAGCAGTTTGTGAAAGACAGCAGCTTGACTATCGCTCAGTACCTAAACAATGTAAGCAAAGGCATGACTGTTTCTGCTTTCAAAAGAATCTCTATCGGATAATTGAATTAACCGATTTAACATAAAAAAAGCTGACTTGAATAAAGTCAGCTTTTTTTTGACTTGATTTGTCCTGCAGTCAAATCACTTCAGCTTGAAACCAAGCCTATAATTGACCATCAGGTAATAGGGCCAATACCCAGAAAAGGAGGACATACTTACCCCTAAGGTATTTCTCCTGTTTTCATTTTTACCTTGCCAATCAAACACTACCTGTGTGACATATCCTAAGCGGGCAAACCTCTCCACACTAATAATTCCTTCCATTTCTCCCTGTTCATTCTGAAACCAGCCACCAAATGAGGATTCGCCCCCATATTGAAAGGAGGGACCAAATCCCAAGCCGACTCTAAAATCCTTTGCGGTTCGAATTACATCATAATTCAATCTAACATCGGTGAAAAGGCTGGAAGAGAATTCTTGAAAATCCTGCATTTCAAAATCATCTTGCCAAAACCTCCCACTTCCATCAAACTCACCAACTACAGTAAAATATGTAAGCGAGGGATTGATAGAAAATCTTTCGGAAGGATAAAAACTCAATTCGTTTATGAAATTAATTGCCCATTGACCCTGATTCCCTTCTATGGAAGGCCCAGCCCCAACTCGATAAATCAACTTATTACCTTTCTCTTCCTGACTAAAAGCCTTAAAAGACAGAAGAGTCATAACCAAGGCTACCAAAATTTTTTTCTCAAACATGAATCTGTAATTTAAATCTTTAGTAAAGGTAACTAATCAAAGATTCTTTTGACATATTAATTCATACTTTTTCTTAGTTATAAAAAACATACAGATTTAAACAGTATTTATTTACATTTTATATTCTTTTATTTATATAAAACCCAATTTAAAAACACCCTTATTTTTTTGATTCATCAAGTAAAAATGGTAATTCCGATGCTTTAGGGATTAATTAGATTAGCAACACATATTCAAATAGCAACAACCATAGCTCTCCTCAGGAATTATAACTGAAACTTAATCCAAGACCTAAACCAAGCTGTGCACTATTCAATTTGTGGCTATAACAATTAAGACTATGTTGACTATACGGCTTATGTGGTTCAATAATTTTCCCGCAGATCAGCGCGGATTGGATTCGCAGATTAACGCAGATTATTTAAAAAGTAAACTACTGCTCTTCTAAGGAGAAACAACTGGAATCTAATCTAAAACTGAAGCCTAGCAGTACTTTACTCATCTTTTTAGCTAAAACCATAAAAACCTATGTGATCTTTGTGGCCTATGTGGTTCAATACTATTCCCGCAGATTAGCACAGATTTTTTATTTAAGAATAATTGAACTCACCGCCCAAAAGGAGCAAATCCTGATTTAATGGAAATAAAAAAAACGGCTGAGGTTACCCAGCCGTTTCAAATAACTTCAGGTTTTTTATGGCTCTAGAGCTGCCACACCCGGAAGAACTTTTCCTTCCATATGCTCCAACAATGCACCTCCACCGGTGGATACAAAGGAAACTGCTTCTCCGTAGCCAAATTTATTGACTGCAGCTGCAGAGTCCCCTCCGCCAATCAAAGAGTAAGCTCCGTTTTTAGTAGCCTGAGCTACTGCTTCTGCAATTATCATGGGTAAATTGAACAAGTTGTATAAAGAGAACACTTTACTCAGCCAATCTTTTGTAAAAGATAACTCTCAAATCATCGCTAAATACCTTGACGGAGTAAGTAAAGGAACGCCTGTCTCTGCATTCAACTGGATTTCTATCGGGTAATCCCAAACCCAGTTATCGAACCAAAATAAAGCTGACATAAAGAGTCAGCCTTATTATTTTTACTTAGTTCAATTTAACTTTTTCCCCAAGGGATAAGAAATACCGAGGAGGTTACGCATAAAACCTTCTCCGAAAAGGCTGTGATCCGTGAACAATAATACCTCCGAATTCCCAAATTCTATTAATGGATAGTTTATTCGAGTATAAACACCGAAACTGGGTGCTGAAACAGTCGCATAATCTCCTCCAGGGGCTGCACGAAGATGGAGAGTTGAAATCAACAAAACCCCTCCCCCAATCCTTAATTGCTTTTTGGCAATTCTCCACCCAGTCTTCCACATCTTTCCAACAGAAATCATTGCAGACCAGCGTTTATAGCCATGATAATTCAGCTCTGATAATTCATCGTTGGAAAACTTATCAACATACAAACCAATCTGCCATGGATTATCAATAGAAGCAAACCTAAGAACTCCCCCTAATCCTCCTCCAAAAACAGACTCGCCATTTGGAAGGTCTGATTGTACTCCAAAGCGGGTTTGCAAATTGAATGAAGGCAAATTTTGAGAAAATAGACTTCCGACAATCATAAATGCAATTACTGTAAAAACAACTGTTTTCATTAGATAGTAATTTCAGGAACTAACAAAAACTCAAACTTATTTAGTTTTTCTATTCCGTAGGATTTATTTTGATGAGTCTCTGATCCAAAGCCTTTATCCCGAAAAGGATCAATAATAGTACCACACCTATTAAATGTTGCGTTACCATGAACTTGAGATCTTTGCCACCCTCCAATTGTTAACTCTTGAGTTATTTCTGTATTAGTATTCCCCGATTCATCAGTTTTTATTTTAACGACTGCATTGTATTCCTCCTTTCCTGACCAAGGTCTCCTATTAAACACCACAAAAGCCAAATCTACCTGTCGGTTTTGCCAATTATTAACCAAAAAAGATGAAGGACTTGTAATCCATCGCTGGTCCTTCGCTGCCCCTCTAGTAACTTCAGCTTCAAAAAAGGGTCTATTTTCATATGCACTACCTCCTGGATTAGTCCCTAAAACTACAACAACTGTCATTCGGTCTGGATGAGGCCATGCTCTTATTGAGCTGGTCAATCTAAATTTTGGCATGGTTAACCTTACAATACTATTACTGTTTAAATCTTGACAACGAGCCGAATTTACAATTGGAAAAAGTGTATCATTACTCCCTCCTCCACCAATTCCTCCATCATCAGGAGGCAGAATCCCATCCTCAAAGTTTCCAAATACCACCGTAGGATTATTAACCGCATAATCATCCCCAACTAGTAATTGATTGGAAGTGAAATAATTGGCAGAGCTTTTCCGGAATCGAATGAAATTTCTATCCTCTCCCAGTCTTAGTCGATAGCCCGGTGTCTCTCCTTCCCATTCCGGATTTACTGCTAAAGCCTCTTCTTCCATCTTCTCGGTCCACCAAGATACTGTCAACTCTTGTATAGAGTCTGGATGAAAGTAGCCGATCATATAAGGCGCCAGCATGCTAATATCATTTACATTGATAAAGTCAATAAGCTCCTGCGGATCCAAGTCCTCTCCACTTGCCCGATGATTGGCTGCATTATTATAGAAGGCATTAACTATGGCTGAACGCTGTCGGGTCATTGGATTTTCTTTGGTTTCAAACAGTCGCTTCAAGCTGTAGTCAATATCTTCCTTGTGTTCATCAGCCTCTGCCAGCTCAAAGAGCTCACGCAAAGCTTCTCGATCCTTGAATACCTCTCCCATATATAGGGAAAGCTGTTTCAGCTTTTGTTCATAGAGATCCGGATCTGAGATTTCTAGGGTATTGGTGAGATCCGTACCGGTGATATCCTGCCCATGCTCTTGACAGGAACTAATCCCTAATCCTACAAAAAGTAAGATAGATAGATAGATAGATAGATAGATAGATAGATTTTTTCATAAAAATTTGATTAAAAGATTAAGTAATCAATGATAAGAACCGAAATAAACTAAAACAAATATTTTCGTTGAAATTTTACTTTTATTTTAGTTTTATATCTAATTCTTATTTATTAAAAAAATTTGATTAGATATTTCGGAATTAAAAACACTACCTGTTCCAAAAATCACTTCTTCTATTTATCCCCCAGCATACGAAAAAGACTAGAATGGTTTAACTATCTTTCCGTTACATAGTATTTCTATTAGGCAATAATTCCGATTTAAATGATTACAAACCCTTCTTGATTCCTCTAGAAGGGTTTTCTTTAGATTCTCATAAAAAAAGGTCCCTGTTTCCAGAGACCTTTTTTCATTTTCACCTTCATAAACAAAAGAAATTAGATGACTATTTTCTATTATCTAAAATCTGGAGCCTTGATTCTATCTTAGGGCTCCAATGCTGCCACACCCGGAAGAACTTTCCCTTCCATATGCTCCAACAATGCACCTCCACCGGTGGATACAAAGGAAACTGCTTCTCCGTAGCCAAATTTATTGACCGCAGCCGCAGAGTCCCCTCCGCCAATTAATGAATAGGCTCCATCTTTAGTAGCTTGAGCCACCGCTTCTGCAATTGCTTTAGTTCCCTTATCAAAAGAATCCATTTCAAATACGCCCATAGGACCATTCCAAAGAATTGTTTTGGACTTTAATACAGTCTCCGCAAATAGTTCACGGGTTTTAGGCCCAATATCCAAGCCCATCCATCCATCAGGAATCTCACCACTTGTAGCCATTCCCTGCTCTGCATCATTTGCAAAAGCTTTTGAAATCACTGTGTCGACAGGAAGGATTAAATTCACTCCTTTGGTTTTTGCCTTTTCCATCAATTCCAAGACAAAATCCATCTTGTCTGCCTCCAATAGAGAATTCCCAATGGTGCCTCCCTGAGCTTTGGCAAATGTATAGGACATACCTCCACCAATTATCAGGTTGTCTACCTTGTCCAATAAACGCTCAATGATCAAAATCTTATCAGAAATCTTAGCTCCTCCCATAATAGCAGTATAAGGGCGCTCTGGATTACCCAATACCATATCTGCATTCTTCAATTCAGATAGCATCAAATAACCACAAACTCTGATGTCAAAATACTGGGCTATTACTGCTGTGGAAGCGTGCGCTCTATGGGCTGTACCAAAGGCATCATTCACATAAATATCTCCCAAATGAGCTAGTTTCTTGGCAAATTCCTCATCGCCTTTTTCTTCTTCTTTGTAGAATCGTAGGTTTTCAAGAAGCAATACCTCTCCCCCTTTCAATCCCTCTGCAATATTTTTAGCTTCATCCCCGATGCAATCAGGAGCAAATTTTACAGATGTGCCTAAAGCTTTTTCCAGAGCAACAACAATATGTCTTAATGAAAACTTATCCTCAGGGCCAGACTTTGGTCTGCCTAAGTGGGACATCAAAATCACAGCTCCTCCGTCTTTCAAAATCTTATTTATAGTAGGGACTGCTGCCTGAATTCGGGTATCATCCGTAACATTATTATTATCATCCAAAGGCACATTAAAATCTACCCGGATTAATGCTTTTTTCCCTTCGAAACTGAGATTATCTACATTCTTGATTCTTGGATTCATAAAATTGAATTGAATTAATTTTCAAAATATCATCAAAATAGGCCTGAATTTATCAAAGTTTCAGGCAAAAAGCGACTTTCTAGAATGATGAATTTGTAAAGTAGACTGTTTTTACTTGGCGGCAGCTCGATTCAGTCTATCGTTAATCGCCTTGCCTAGTCCATGATCTGGCATTCTTTCTGCCAAAATCAAATCCAAGTCTTGCTCATCCAAAGCTCTCATTGCAGCAAAAAGATTTTGTGCAGCTTCCTTTAAATCCCCTTTTTCACTCAAGATCATTTGGGATTCTATTGGCAAGTTAGAGAAGGTTCGCTGAAGACTAAGAATTCCCATTCGCACCTTTTTATTCTGGTGATCTTGGATCAATTGATCCAAATCTCCAAGAATAAAAGGTTTGGTAGGGGCATAATGACTTTCTAACAAACCCGGCGCAGCTGGATTACTTGAACTGTGGGTTTTAATTTGAACTGGCCCGACTAGCGCTTCGATTTCCCTGACGTCCAATCCTCCTAACCGGTAGATAAAGATTTGTTCATCCTCTATGCCAACGATAGTACTTTCCAAACCCACTTTACAGGCACCTCCATCCAAAATATAGGGGATCTGATCGCCCAATTGCTTTTGAACATGCTCAGGCCTTGTCGGACTGATATAGCCAAATGGATTAGCACTGGGAGCAGCTAAAGGAAATTCCAGGCTTTTTAAAAGCTCCAAAGTCAAGGGGTGTGAAGGAATTCGAACAGCAACCCGATCCAAACCCGAAGTGACTAAATCTGGGACTATAGCTTCTCTAGGGAGCAATAAAGTCAAAGGTCCCGGCCAAAACTCATCGGCTAGGATTTTTAATTTCTCGGGAATTTCGAGCACCCATCTTTTGATCTTCTCCATTGAATCGGAGTGTATAATCAAAGGATCAAAGGAGGGTCTTTTTTTAGTTTCAAAAATGGAAGCCACTGCATCGGGATTTAATGCATTTCCGGCTAAGCCATAGACCGTTTCAGTTGGAATACCTACCAGCTTTCCTGCCTCCAATAAGGACTTAGCACGAATAATATCTTTCCCGATTTCAGCCATTTAATTGCAAAAATCGTCAATCCAGGATTTAGCATCTGTATAACCCAAGGATAGAGCCATTTTCAAGTCGGCGCAACCTTCTTCTTTTTCACTCTCACCCAAGGCACTCATTCTGGTTACACCCAAAAGGTAATATGCAGCTCCATTTCTTCCATCTAAATTGACGGCATTGGTCAAAGATTCCATTGCACCAATCGGATCATTATTACCAATTTGAGCTTTACCTCTATTGAAATACACTAAAGCTTGGTTGGGATTCACTTGAAGGGCAGCATCAAAATCCAAAATAGCATCTTCATATGCCTCCATCCCCAAAAGAGCCAATCCTCGGTTATAATAAATATCTGTCTGAGAAGGATCTAAGCCATTTGCCATGTTGTAGTCAGAAACTGCCTCTTTGAAATTCCCCAATTCCAAATTGGAATTTGCCCGATTAAACCACGGCTTATATGAGCTGGAATCAACTTCTATTGCTTCGGTAAAAACAGGAATAGCTTCTTGATACTTCTGCTGTTGAAAAAGCGCCACTCCCTTTGCGTTGAGAGCAGTTGCATTAGATGGGTTTTGTTCCAGCGCTCGATCGAAATAAGAAATAGCTTCAGCCCAGGCTTGACCATCCATTTTTTCCATTCCAGCCTGCATCAATTCCTCTTCGCTAGGGCTGCAACTAATTAGAATAAAAGCTAATAAGCCCAGTAAATATAAATTTCTCACGTGATTCTGATTTAAGGCGCAAAGATAGGGAATCAGGCCTGTTTTTCAGGATTAAAAGCCAATTTAGCTCTATAAATTTCAGGAACTGGGGTGGGTTTCATGGTTTTCATGTCTACCGAAACCATGGTGCAGATACATTTAGCAAATAGGATCTGTTGTCCTGATTTATCATTTCCAAGCAAATATTGCTCTAAGACAAAAGAACTATTCCCAATTCTTACACATTTCACGAAAGCCTTAATTTCATCTTCCAAGTGAATGGGCTTGAAATAGTCCATTTCAATCCTAGCAACCACTGTCCCTACTTCCATGATATTCCAGCCACATCTGCTATGTAAAAAATCAGCTCTGGAATGCTCAAAATAATTAAAATATACGCCGTTATTGACATGCATGTACCCATCAATATCCGAGAAGCGGATTTGAATTGGGGTAGAAAAATCAAACTCTTTCAAGAGATGATCAATTTCCATATACTCAAAGTAAGATTTCTGATTTACTGGTTTTTTCCAACATTCTCAGGATGGAAGGATTGTATCCGATCATATCCACGACAGAATCAAAAGTAAACCAAGCAAGAGAAACACTTTCATTGCTAATCACCAATTTATCTGTCAGGTCGGCTTCAATCATAAAGCGAACATCATAATGAAAATGCTCTGGTACATGAGGCCTTTCAGGGATGATATGCTTATCAAGGTCAAAAATGCTGTTTTCTACCAGACGAAGATTTTTCAAACCACTCTCCTCCTCAGCTTCTTTCAGGGCAACTTCCATGAGATTTTCATTCCCATCTGCATGTCCTCCTAACTGCAACCATCTACCTAGCTTTTTGTGAAGCGTCAAAAGGGTATGGGTTCGATCAGGGTTTACGATCCAGGAAGAAGCCGTAAAATGGCCTGCCAATCGCTCTCTGTTGAAAGCTATTGGATCTTCTGTCAGTTGAATAAAATCCTGAATAAAAGCCGATTCCTCCTCGTAGGGAGTTCGGTATTTTTCGAGTTGTTCTTTAAGTGTTATTCTGTCCATCAGGTAGCATTGAATAATCGATCCATCAATTGGTCGAAGGGTTTCGCATTTTGGTATAGCCTATCCGAATAGACAGTCACCAATAATTTTAGGTAGCTGGGTTGATTGTCAATAGTCACCTTTTCTATGCTGACATTCCCATATAACTGAGAAATCAGCTCATTTTCTGCAGGAGCTTGCAAGGGAGGTTTGAGGTAAAACTTTTCGGTAGACTTCACCTGTTCATTGATTTCCTCTAATTTCCTGTCCAAACTTACCTGCTGATATCCCAAAGCTAAGACTCGTCGGGAGAAAGCCAAGAAAAGATTGGAAAAAGATTTTTGGGTCAAAGGGGAATCATAGGTTACTGCAAAGCCATTTGCATAAGGAGATTCGAATACATGCACTTGGGGACTTGCGTTTATTTGGGCTCTTTTCAGGTGGTAATTTTTGTAAATCAAATTCATCAGAGTAGAGCCCTCCTCTGACTCTAACCAATCATCAATTTCATCCAAATCTTCTGGCTTTATTGCAAAGTTCTCCTTTACGTTAACCGGAGCTTTGCCCGATCCTTTGAAGACCTTACCAAATAAATCATCCAGAAAATTACCCATATTAGTCGATACTCAAAGTTCCATTTTTGTGCTGCCTTATGACCCCTTCATCAGTGAGCTTTCTCAAAAGCTCCAATGTAAATTCGCTGGCAGAAATTCTCAGGCTTTCCAATAAACCACTCTGAGATAACTCCCCATTACTTCTCAAAGTTTCGATAATCTGCTTTTTCAATTTTTTCTCCACCCAGGCAGGATCCTCCATTTTCTTATTTTCCACACACCAATCGCAAATTCCACAACGTGAATCACTCTTTTCTCCAAAATATTCCTGAATGAATTGTGTTCGACAAATCACCTCCTGATGAGCGTATGCAACCATGCTCTTAGCTTTTTCCAAAGTCAACTCTCTGCGCAAGGATATTCTTTTCGTATTCAATGGCAACTTGGCAGCATCATACCGAGAGGTAATAAAAGTAATCTGGGGCTTATCCTTTCTTTTCTCATAATCCACCACTTCCATTTGCCCTAATTTCTCCAAGGATTTAATGATTTTAGCTTCTGAGGTCTCCAGTGCCTTGGCAAGTTTGAACTCATTGATCTTCATATACTCGGAAAAGAGATTACCCCCATAAGTCCGCAACAATAGTTTAATCACAGGATCAAGGGAGGCATGGGCAATCTGTATTTCATACAACTGCTGAGGACCTACTAAAAAATGAATTTTTGAAGGACTGTAATAGCTTTCACTCAAACCAATAAACCCCTCCTCTTCCAAAACTTTTAAAGCATAAAAAGTCTCCAATACTCCAAGATTATAGGTGTTTGCAAACTCACCCCACTCAAAATCAAAGCTGCTCAACATATTACTCCCTACAGCAATTCGAAAGTAGTTGGCCAGACATTGATATACTTTCCTCACAAAGTCAATGGGAGGATAAACCAAAGCAGCCCTGCCTAGGACATTTTCAAAATCTGCCTCATTGCTGAGTAAGACAGCATAAGCCTTCTTTCTATCCCGGCCTGCTCTGCCAGCCTCTTGGTAATAATTTTCCAAATTTTCCGGCAAGTCTGAATGGATCACTACTCGAACATCCGGCTTGTCAATCCCCATTCCAAATGCATTGGTACTGACCATGACTCTCAGCTGATTCTTCATCCAAAACTCCTGCTGCTTGCTCCGATCAGCCATGGACATTCCTGCATGATAAGCTCCTGCCTTGATTCCCAATTGATTCAATGCTTTCGCAATTTGATGGGTAGCCTGACGATTCCTAACATACCAAATTGCTGAGCCAGAAACCCGGTTCAATATTTCACAGCCCTTTTCAAGTTTATTCTCCACCAAGCGCACGCTGTAACTCAGATTCTCCCTAGCAAAGCTTTGCCTGAAAATTTCCGGGTTTTTCATCTCCAGCTTTTCTAAAATATCTGCCTCAACTTGCGGAGTGGCAGAAGCCGTCAAAGCCAAAACTGAAATACTGGGATGATATTTTCGGATTTCAGCGATTTCCAAATATGGAGGTCTAAAATCATATCCCCATTGGGAAATGCAATGGGCTTCATCTACTGCAATGAGATTGATATTCATTTGCCGAAACCGCTCGATGAACAGCTCTGACTTCAATCTTTCCGGAGACACAAAGAGAAATTTATAATTGCCGTGGATGCAATTGTCCAAGGTTCGGTCTATCTCCCGATAACTCATTCCTGAAAAAATCGCGGCAGCCAACACCCCTCGTCTTTTCAATTGATCCACTTGATCCTTCATTAAGGCGATCAATGGACTTACAACCAAGCAAACACCGTCTTTTACCAGCCCAGGCACTTGATAGCAAAGAGATTTTCCTCCTCCAGTGGGCATCAAAGCAAGTGTGTCCTTTCCGTCAAGAACAGAAAAAACAACGTCTTTTTGGACTGGTCTAAAATCATCCCATCCAAAAACCTGCTTTAATATTTCTTGCGCCCGGTTTTCCACTTACCAAGTAGGTTTTTCTTTACTTAAAAATGATGAAATACCTTTGACACAGTCTTCATGAGCTCTCGCTTTGGCATTGATTTCCGCCGCATGCTTCAGAGATTGATTTCTTTCCTTTTTATTTAAACTTCTCAAAAGTTTCTTGGTCTCCATCATAGAATTAGCCGAATTATGAGTGATTAGCTTGGCCGCATGATCTAAAACCACCTGATCCAAATGCTCTGCTGGAGTCACCTGGGTAATCAAACCAAGATTAGCTGCCCTCTCTGCAGAAATCAAATCCCCAGAAAGTAATAATTCCTGAGTTTTGGCCGCTCCGATTTGTTCTTGTAGAAATACAGAAACCAAAGCAGGCACAAAACCGATTCTTACTTCCGTATAGCCAAATAATGCATCGGGCGCAGAAAAGGCAAAATCGCAAACTGTAACTAAGCCACAGCCTCCTGCCAATGCATGCCCCTGAACTTGTGCTATAATGATTTTAGGAAAGTTGTAAATGAGATCGAAGAGCTCCATTAAGTTTTCGCTGTCTTGCAGATTCTCTTCTTCAGAGTAATTCTGCATGGACTGCAAATAACTTAAGTCTGCGCCAGCACAAAAGGCTTTTCCTTCAGCCTTAATCCTAACTACTTTGACCGCCGGATCATGCTCCATATTGACCAATGCCGATTTCATAGCTTGAATCAAGTCCGGACTCATAGCATTTCGCTTTTCGGGCCTATTCAGTGTGATTGTCCCTAATCTATTTTCAATATGTGTTAATACTGCTTTATCCATTTTTTTGGGTTTTCTATTCTGTGCAATCAAGTTAGGAGGAGATTCAGGGAAAGTCAAAAAAGGTAGTTAAAAAAGAATTCTGACAGAGGAATTCCCTATTTCTAAAGGTGCATTTTTTTCTTGCTCGATCCATTCATTTTCCTGCCAATATTCCACTTTAGAAAAAGAAGCATATTCATGCTTAATCATTCCCCTTTCAATATCAATTAAAAGCTCCAGTTCTGGGAAGAATAAGAGATTCTTTTCGAGGCTAAAGGCTTGCAGAGACTCAGGCCACTTTCCCCAGCCATTCAAAATTCTATTTGGCTTGACCTTGAAATCCAATTCCTCCACTCCTACTCCTTGATTCCAAGATTTCAATTGCTTCCCATCCCAATAATCAAATGCGAAGCCTTCATTTCCGGAGTAAACAATCAGCTGAGAATTAGATTTGATCAAGGAATTAATAACCCGATTGCCTGCCCATAAAAATGTCAGGAAACAAGCTATATAAACTAGCCTCTTTTTTGGAAACAAATCCCAGCTAGCCCATATCAACAAATTGCCCCAAACACAAAACATGGTCAGAGGGAATATGGTCAGCTCATCCAGTTTTGTGACTGGAATATTTTTGAAAAGATTCAAAATCCACAGCTCCAGTTGAAAAAGTGAATTCAGTACCCAACCCAAAAAGTCACTCAATAGCGGAATCCAGCCTAGAATAAGAAAGGGAATCCCGATTTGCATGATCAGAAAAGTCAGAGGTATAATCAGAAGATTTGCAGGTAAAAACCAAAGAGGAAAGTTATGAAAATAAAAGACTGTCAAAGGGAAGGTAGCAAGTTGAGCAGCAATCGAAACAGCTGCCAGTTGCCATAAATATTCAATCCAAGGAGAAGAAGGTAACCACCATCTGGTGATCATGGGTTGCAATAAAACGATCCCTGCAACAGCAACATAAGAAAGCTGAAATCCAACTTCAAAAATTACCTCAGGATCAATTGCTATCATTAAGATGGCCGAAAATGCAAGAACATTAAAAATTGAAGGTTTTCTGTCTCTCATTTGTCCCAAGGTAATCAGGGTAAACATAACAGAAGCCCTAACGACAGAAGGTGAAAAACCCGTAATCATTGCATAAAGCCAAATGATGATTACCACCGCAATCAGATATACTTTGAGCTTCCATCCCTTTAGCTTGAATGGCTTTACCAGAAATAAGAAGACCGAGACTAAAATCCCAACATGCAATCCTGAAACGGCCAATACATGCATAACTCCTGCATCTGCAAATTCAGCTCTGATATTTTTATCCAAGGAATCTTTCTGCCCCAATAGCAAAGCCTTTGCAACTTTTTGAGCCTGTGGATCAGCTAATTTTGATTGAATCAAATTCGCCAATCCTTGCCTCCAATGAATAGGAGAAAGCCAGGTATTTGAAGTAAGATGATTATCATCTATCAACTTCAAACCTCCTGGATGAAATAGAGTGTAATTAATTTCCTTTTTCTGAAGAAAGGCTTTGTAGTCGAATTCTCCAGGATTCTTTGGACCCTGAACAAGTTCTGGGGCTTTATTAATGAGCAGGATACTCTCTGGAATCAATGAAATCGAATCCTGATGATAGAGCAGAATTTTTTCTTTTGAATTGATCCATTTTCCATCTCTTTGGTAGGCATAAACTTGTAATAAGTTTTGTTGGGATCTGGGCTTTTCGATGTCAAACTGTAAAGTTTTTGCTATCAAAGGAGTACCGAGTATAGGTTGCTCAGTGCTTGGCTTTTGATGAAGTTGGACTACAAAAACTCCTGCCAGAAATAGTTGGGCGTATGCTAGTGGCGCTATCCAAATCCGATTTTTGAAAAATAATATTGCCAGAACATAAAAAATCCAAAGTATCCCTAAGACTCCTCCAACCCAAATTGGCTGAAATTCAAAATCCCTATTTGCCAGACCTATCCCTAGAAGAAAAAATATCAAATACCTCAAAAAAGGGAATTCAGAAAATCTCATACTCTAAAAATTAACTCTTAAGTTAAAGAATTTACAGCAAAAAAATAGCTCCGCAAAGGAGCTAAAATTAAAGAGTGGAGAAATTAGAATCTATACCCTAGACTAAACCCTCCATTTAGTTCAATTCTAGTAAAGCGATCAGCCACTTCATCACTAAATCCACGAGCAATACTAACATAAGGTCCAAAAGCAAAATGCTCAGATACTTCCCATTTGTAGCCAGCGCCAGCACCAAGCATAAACGAATTCATATTTGTGACTCTTACGCCCCCGTCAGAAGGCTCTTCAAATTCACCAAAACGTAATTTTGCCAAGGGATAAATAAAGAATCTGCCATTCAGATTATTACCAAAATAAAAATTCATGGCCGCCTGAACGGAGTTGGTTTTGTAATTTTTGCCCTGTCCTTCGGAATTATATCCAAAGCGATCATTGAACATGATTTGTAAGTCCAAAGCATGGTCATCAGAGAGGAACTTTTCATACCCAACCTCAATGGATCCCAGCGCAATCAAGTTTAGAAAATTGACTTTGACCTCATTCGAATAGACGGATCTGCTTCCAATCCCTGAACTGCTGGAAATCACCTGCTGTGCCTCTGCCGTGAGTCCTAAAATGGCTGTAAGTAGTATACCAAATAATACCTTTCTCATATTTCTAAATTAAAATCTTATGTAACTCTATGCCAGCTCCATTTTATAGTGCTGAATCTCACATTCCTCAAACATTTCCCCAACTTTCTTGAAGCCAAACTTGGCATATAATGGAATTGCGGAAAGTTGAGCATGGAGATATCTGACTTTTCCGATGGCTTTTTCATTCACCATCAAATCCCTTAAAACTGCCGAGACCAATGCCTGACCTACTCCTCTGCCTCTAGCCTCTTTTAAAACAGCAAATCTCTCCAATTTAATTCCATAAGGAGTAAATCTATACCTTGCTGTTCCTACTGCTTTTCCATTCAGGGAAGCCAGAAAGTGGGTAGCCTCATCCTCAAATTGATCGTATTCATCTTCCGGATTGACTCCCTGCTCTATAACGAAAACTGTATGTCTTATGTTGAGAGCGAGATCCATCCCAGCTTTACCTGTCACTTTTTCTACCAGGAGACTCATTTTTAATCTGATCTTTTTCTGCTTGATTTTTTTCGTATGCTTCGATGATCGCTTTCACCAATTTATGCCTGATCACATCCTTTCCACTCAGGTTGACTATACCAATACCTTTGACATCCTTTAGAATTCTCAAGGCCTCTGACAAACCTGATTTTTGTCTTACAGGCAAGTCAACTTGTGTTTGATCCCCAGTAATAATCACCTTTGAATTAGGTCCCATACGGGTTAAGAACATCTTAATTTGCTCAGAGGTGGTATTTTGAGCTTCATCCAGCAAGACAAAAGCGTCATGTAGAGTCCTTCCCCTCATATAGGCTAATGGAGCAATTTCGATTACTCTTGTTTCCTGATAATATTTCAGTTTTTCCGGTGGCACCATATCCTGAAGGGCATCGTAAATCGGCCTAAGATATGGATCTAGCTTTTCCTGTAGATCTCCGGGCAAAAACCCAAGATTTTCTCCAGCTTCGACCGCAGGCCGGGTGATGATTATCCTCTTTACTTCCCTGTTTTTCAAGGCTCGTACTGCAAGAGCAACGGCTATGTAGGTTTTTCCGGTTCCTGCCGGCCCCAAGGCAAATACCAGATCATTTTTAACGGCAGCTTCAACAAGTTTTCGCTGATTGGGAGATTTTGGCTTGATGACCAAGCCTTTGTTTCCAAAGACAATTACCTGATCTCTGTTTGCTTCTTCGAAAGGAACCCCTTCAACGTCCAAATAATCTTTGACATTTTCAGGAGTCAAGTGACCAAATCTATCTACATGTTCCAGCAATAAATTGATCAGGTTATTAATCCTCAGAATTTCAGGCGCTCCTCCTTGAATGCGGATTTCATTTCCGCGGGAAATTATTTTGGATTGAGGAAATGCTTGTGCCAATTGGCGAATATTTTCATTAGCTTGACCTAAAAACTCGGCCAGTGGCACATTTTCCAGTGTAATTACTTTTTCTACCAAACTGTTTCTTTGATTAAATATGCTTGAGAGGGTACCGATAAAATTTCTATTTTTGTCCCTGCCCCCACTAACAAAAGTACATAATTTTAATTGACTTGCTTCTATGGCATTAGTGACATTCCTCTCTGATTTTGGGGATAAAGATTATTACGTTCCTGCGGTGAAAGCCAAAATGTTGGCCATCAATCCGCAATTGAATATTATAGACATCTCTCATAATATTGACACCTTTGATTTAGCTCATGCTGCCTTTATTTTGAAGGCTACTTTTCGGGATTTCCCAAAAGGCACCGTTCATTTGGTAGCTATCAATACAACCGGAAACATGACACAAGGTTATATCGGTGTCAAATTGGAAGAGCATATTTTTATCGGCCCGAATAATGGAATCTTAAGTTTGTTGGCAGATCATGACCCAGGAATTATGGTTCAGTTTGCAGATATACACCTGAAAGACACCTCCTTCCCAACCAAAGATATTTTGGCTCCCATTGCAGCAAAAGTTGCCTCTGGAGCAGCAATTCACGACTTCGGCGGACCATTGTCAAACTTCAGAAAGTTGATGCCCCGTAACCCGAAAGCGACGAGAGAGCAAATCATCGGGCATGTCATGCGAGTGGATCGATATGGCAATTTGATCACCAACATTCCGAAAGATATTTTTGAGAAACTCAACCCAGGAAGCTTTACCATAGAATTTGGAAGAGAAAGTTTGGACAGGCTACACAAAGGTTGTGATCAGGTAGAGCCTGGTGATTGCTTTGCATTCTTCAATAGCTTGGATCTTTTAGAAATAGGGATCAACCATGGTCATGGAGGAAATCTATTGGGGTTGAAATTTGAGAGCGTGGTGTACATTAATTTCAATCCATAGGCTATGCTGATTCGAGTGGTAAGGATGACTTTTCAGGAGGACAAGGTTGAGGCCTTTTTGGAAAATTTTGAAAGTCATAAAAAAAGTATTCGAAATTTTCCCGGTTGCAGGCATTTGGAACTATGGCGCGATGAAAATAAAAAAAATATTTTCATGACCTATTCGCACTGGGAGAGTGAATCCGCCTTAAATCAATACCGTGATTCTGAGTTATTTAAATCAGTCTGGGCTTTTACAAAAAGCCTCTTTTCTGACAAGCCTGTAGCATTTAGCTCAAAAAAATTACAGGAAGTGCCTGAATAGGGTTGTAGGAAAAAAAATTTGTACTCATATTTGCATCCCGTTCAGCAAGGGACGGAGAAATTGAAATGTCCAAGTGGCGGACCTGTCCGCCGGAATTGAAAACAGAAATGATTTCAAAATACACTTGGGAACAAAATTTCCGCTTAGAAGCACCATGCCCAGGTGGCGGAATTGGTAGACGCGTTGGTCTCAAACACCAATGAGGTTACACTCGTGCCGGTTCGACTCCGGCCCTGGGTACAAAGAAGCTCGCAGAAATGCGGGCTTTTTTTTGTTTTTTTGGCTAAAGCCAGTAAACTCTTGTGGAAATATTTATGAAAGGGCTAAAGCGCCGCTCTTATTTTTATTTATTCTTCAAAAATAATCTAGAACAGGCTAGAGTAATTCTCCTACTTTTTTTGTGTCAACCCTCAACAACAATCAAAGAGGATGGGGAAAATTACCACCAGCTTCAGCTGGTGGCTCTAGAATAAAATTTATAGTAGTTGGGCTTTAGCCCGTAAAATAAGCTTCCAACTCACTCATCATCGCTTCTTTCTCCTGAAGATCACGGATGATTTTGCCTTTTTCCAACAATACAATCCGATCACAAATCTCTGTCACATGATTCAAATCGTGGGATGAAATCAAGAAAGTGGTTCGGCTATCTTCTTTTTCTTTCAAGATCAACTTCTTTAATCTGATCTGGGAGCTTGGATCCAAATTTTCAAAAGGTTCGTCCAAAAAGACCACTTCAGGATTGCCCATTAAGGCAGCTGCAATTCCCACCTTTTTCAGGTTACCCTTCGAAAGGTCTCGGATATATTTCTTTTTCCCCCGTATCTCATCATTGAAAAGTTCAGTGAATTTCCCCAAATGAACTTCCAAGTCAGCTTCTGACATGCCGTAAATCTTTCTCAAAGTCTGAAAATATTCATCCGGCGTGAGATATGCCAAAAGCATGTGTTCATCTAAATATGCTCCTGTAAATTTCTTCCACTCCTCATCCTGATTGACCTGATGTCCATTGATAATCACAGTTCCATCCGTAGGCCTCACCAGGTCCAGCATAATTCTAAAAAGGGTGGTTTTACCAGCACCATTATTACCTACCAAACCAAAACACTCAGACGTTGAGATATCTAAAGTTTCTACATCCAATACTACTGCTTCTTTGTACTGTTTTTTAAGATTTTTGACACTGATCATAATTCCTGTCTAAATGAAGATGAGATTTCGTATTTATTTTGCATGACACGCTGCACATTCAGTTTTGCCAAGGGTTTGAAGAAAATGATTCCCAAAATCCCACACACTGACAAAGCAATCAGGCCAGCATAATCACTTACTAAAAAGGAGAAGGGTAAGTAAATCAAATAAGGCAATACCATCATTGGAATCACCATCAACCACTGGGCTGCACCTACTCCTTCGTAATTAAACATGGCTCCTTTATTCAAATCCATAGGCTTAGGCTTCCATAATGCCAGATAAATAATGGCATGAACCAAAATGCCCACGTTGAAAAGGAAGGTAGCAAAGTGTACGGCAAGTATTTGCCATCCAAAATACACATAGGGTACAGAGGCTAGAAAGCAAACTACAGAAACGGAAATAAAGAGCAAATATTTACCGCGAATCAACTCCTCCACACCTCCTCTTCTATTGAGGAAGAAATCAAAATTCCCGGAGTTCCAACTTAAGAAAAGCTGCCCATACTGGATCATAAATATTCCGGTGATGAATACTCCTACAAAAATGAATATTGTGGAAATACCCTCATCAGACGCGTAAACTGGATTGGTATAAAAAATCAATCCATACAATAAAAAGAATCCGGAAAGCATTAGATATGTCCGGCTTTTCTTATGTCGAATGATCAGTTTCCACTCCAGGTTAGCCATTTCGCCTGCCAATCCAAATCTGGAAAAGAAACCAATGGATTGATCCGTAAAGCGAACATTTTCTTCTGACGATAAATCCTCCAAATAAGCATTGTTGAAATGATATTTAAAGCAAAGCCAGTAGCTAGCTACAAAAAGGATAGCCAATACGATTACCGGAATTGGAGTTGATATGGATAAATCGAATACAGGCTTCATGATCTCTCCCAAGTTAAACCAGCCCATATAGCTAGAGCCTGAACCTAAAAACAACACGGCTACCACGATGAGTAATCCTATTGTGGAATCTTCAAAACGCTGCTTGAACCATAGCATAAACCAATGCAAAATCCAGCTGGTCAATACAATAGAACCAATCCAGCCTATTAGCCCAACTGCATCTGAGGCTGGTAAGATTACTTGAACTCCAAAGGGTAAAAACAACAACAGTGCAATGACATTAATTGGAGAAATAAAAGAACGGAGCAAAAGAATGTGCATAATTTTGGATTTCCCTATGGGAAGATGTAGCAGACTCTCTAGCTCGACAACCGGCAACTGCTGAATAAAATACCGGTACATAAACTCGCCGAGGAAAAAATAAATCAAGTAGCTATTAAGTACTGTAAGCGGATCTTGGCCCTCTGCCAACTTTTCAATGATTACTTTGAGCAGCAATCCTGCTCCTAGAACATAAAGCAAAAGGAGTAATACAATGAATCCCAAAAAAATATTGGTCAAAACACTCTTTGCAAAAGAGGTCGACCTCACACTTTTCAGAAATTGCAATCGAATCAATTCAAAAAACATCGGTAAATGGTTAGGGTTAAAATTTTAACTTGCCTGAAATTATCAATAAAGCTGAAAAAAACAGTCTTTTAAAAATAGAGAAATCGGACAAATGAAGAATACTTTACAGGAATTAAGATTTTTCGAGGCGGTAGAAGCAAGAAGGTCGGTCAGGATTTTTGATCAGGAAAGTGAATTTGACCATGACATAGTCCGACATTGCCTGGAAGCCGCTATCCTTTCTCCCAACAGCTCAAACCTTCAGCTTTATCAGTTTGTGAGAGTTCCTGAATCTTCTCCTCTTAAAGATCCATTGGCCCAACTTTGCATGCGCCAAAAAGCCGCTACGACTGCTAGGGAATTGGTTGTCATCATCACACGAAGAGATCTTTGGAAATCCAGAGCAAAAGCTAACTATGATTTCATCCTAAATTCTCAACAAAATCAATCTGAAAATAAAGTAAAACAGGCTGGTAATTATTACAAAAACCTAATCCCTAAATTATTTGGGAAATATCCGGGTTGGTCCCTACTCAAGAAACTCATCGCCTGGTGGGTAGGAATGCGCAGACCCATGGTTCGGGAAGTAGGAGAAACTGAAGTTCGGATATCCGTTCATAAAAGTGCTGCCTTGGCGTCTATGACTTTTATGTTAGGGATGAAAGCTGCAGGATATGATACCTGTCCGATGGAGGGCTTTGACTCCAAACGTGTAAAAAAGCTACTTGATCTTCCAGATGCAGCTGAAATTTGTATGATTATAGGTTGTGGGAAAGGCCTTCCGGAAGGGATTTATGGCCCGAGATTTCGGGTGCCTAGTTCGGAGTTGATAGTGGAGAAGTAAAAATCCAGTCTTTTCAGGGTCATCGAGAGGCTTAACATTTTTAAAATGCTCAATTGGAGATGACAGAGATAAATATTGAAGCTATCATTTGGGTCGCACTAAGTGCATTCGAAAGGTCCTCGACTCCGCTGGGACTGACCTATACATCCTATCCTCAACTCAATATGGCATTGGCATGTAAGGAAAAAGCCGAAGCAATCTTTTAGTGAATAAGATTGCTTCGCTCCTTATTATGCCTAACAATTTTGCTTAAGGATTCAACCTTCCCAAAATCTCTTTGGCTTGATGCCACTTCAATCTAGGGCCAAACTGACTCACAATCTGAGAACTCGCCATGGATGCTAATTTCCCGCTGGATGCGTAGCTGTGTCCATTGGTGATTCCATACAAAAAGGCTCCGGCAAACATATCCCCGGCACCATTTGAATCAATTGCCGTAGTCTTGTAAGGCTCGATATCGATAAAGGTATCCCCATCAAAGATCATCGCACCGTTTTTACCCTGCGTGATGACAAAATGCTTAGCTGCCTTTTTCATTTCCTCTCTTGCTTCCATCAGATTATCCTTACCTGTGTAAAGCATGGCTTCTTCCTCATTGGCAAAAAGGAGATCAACACTTGGCCCGATTACATCATCAAAATTATCTTTGAAATACTTTACCATAGCTGGGTCAGAAAAGGTCAAAGCCACTTTGGTACCAGCTTCTTCCGCAACCTTTTTGGCATGCATCATGGCTTCTTTTCCATTTGGGGAGGTCACCAGGTACCCTTCGATAAAGAGATATTTGGATTCCCGAATCGCAGAATCATTGATATCATGGGTCGAGAAATTTTGAGTAATTCCCAAAAAAGTATTCATGGTCCGCTCAGAATCCTCAGTCACCATCACCAAGCATTTTCCGGTCACACCAGCCTCCAATTTGTCTTCTGACAAAGCAATTTCTACTCCGGAATCAATTAAATCCTTCAAATAAAAAAGCCCCAATTCATCAGCTGCTACCCGAAAATTATAATAAGATTTTCCTCCAAATTGGCTAACCGCCACAACTGTATTGGCAGCGGAACCTCCGGCTTGTTTTTTTGCTTCTGCATGATTAATCACTTTCATCAAGTGATTTTGACGCTCTTCATCCACCAAAGTCATTAAGCCTTTTTCTACGCCATTATCTGTAAAAAACTGATCTGTTACTTTAAATTCAATATCTACTAGGGCATTTCCAATGCCAGTTACATCGTATTTTTTCATTTATAATTAGTTGGTAAGTTGTAATGTTTAAAGGTTATAATGTTGGTTTAATTCATTATTCGATATTAAAACCTCAAGTCCTAAAGATAACGATTGAGGTTCTCACAAGCCTCGTCTTTCGTACTTCGTAAACCGAATTTTCAAGGAAGACAAGGCTTAGACTCCCTGACTAGCCATCAGGCAGGCGCTCAGCCTGACATTCGATAATCATACTTTTCAAGCTTAAGCTGAAAATCAGGATTGAGGTTCAAGTAAACCTCGTAAATCGTATTTCTTAAATCTTTTTTCAAAGTAGAAAAGGCTTCGACTCCGCTCAGCCTGACATCGGTCATCAGACATCCAGCATCGGACTTTTTTTCAATCAAATATAGGGTGTCTCTCAAATGGCTTTTCTCTGTCAAACAAGTATCTATAGGTGTGATGTGTTTTGTATATGTCTGCTAATAGTTGCTCGCAAACACGCATCATTTTTGGATTAAAATCTCCTATCCAATTCATCTCTATGGTTTTATAGGGGAAGGAAGCTTTTCCGCTCATTTTATCATAGCTGATAATCATCGCGCTTTCCACACCTTTGCCTTGATGCTCCGGCACTACTCCAAAGACCAAACCCAACATTTTATTAGGCGGAGAAAAGGTTTTATACCAGAGAAACTTCAGTTTACCAAGCAAGTCCATTTTTCCATTCACATGCTTGAAAATCTGATTGATTTCAGGAATTTGGATGAAGAAACCAACAGGTTCTTCCTTGTAAAAAGCAAAGTAGATTAATCTTGGATCAATGATTGGTTTCATTTTCCCAAACATCAACTGAGCCTCTTTCAATGCAATGGACTTCCCCATGTGACGCGCCCAGGCTTTATTATAGACCGTCATAAAATACTCAGGAGCTTTCTCTTGGAGTTCCTTTCCCTTGATATATCGGAAGCTGTAATCGGGGTTTGCAATGACCAGATTGGCTCGCTTGATCATTTTTTCATCAAAACCCACATTCTGAACAGGCCGCATATAGGTGAATTGCTTGAAATAAAGCTTAAATCCATAATCTTCGAAAAACTTCCGATAATAGTTGAAGTTCCACGGCATATTGTAATTAGGCTCAGAAAAGCCATCGACCAACAATCCCCACCATTTGTCCCGCTCTCCAAAGTTGATCGGTCCATCCATCGCCTCCATCCCTTCGCTTTGAAGCCATTCTTTGGCTGTATCAAACAACAAAAAAGCTGCACTCTGATCTTCTATGCATTCGAAAAAACCAACTCCGCCAGTGGGTTGCTTTTCTTTCATTTTGGGATTAATAAAAGCTGCTATTCTCCCAATAGTCTGACCTTTTTCGTCTTGTAACAACCAACGCTTAGCTTTGGCTCCATTTCTAAAAAGCTTATTGGTTTCCGGGTGAAAAAGTCCTTCAATGTCCTTATCAAGCGGACGAATCCAGTTTTTTTCATGCTTATAAAGCCGCACCGCCATTTCGATAAACTCTTTCTGATGGGCAGGTGTGGTGACTTCGATCAGTTTCATGGAGAAAATTTTAATCGGCTAAATTAACCCATGATCCGCAAACGGCAAAAATTAACGTTTCGGAGCCAAATTAGGATAGTCAGTGATAATGCCATCGACTCCTAAATCCAAAAGCTTATTCATTTCCTCGGTGTTATTAACCGTCCAAGGAATTACCTTCATTCCTTTATGATGAAAAAAAGCAATAATCTCAGCGTTCAAATTTCTGAAATGGGGAGAAAAAATATCGGGAGCAAATCCCAGCTCCTTCAAATCTTCTTGATAGGTAGCAGCATTTTCTACCAGCATTGCAAGAGGCACCTCTGGGTAGTTTTCGTGAATATATTGTAGAACTCTAAAATCAAAAGATTGGATATTGACTCTTTCCCATCCCAACTCTTCAGCGATCAGCTTTACCACCTTATCTGAAAACTCTGGAACTTCAGGATGATAGATTCCATCTCCATCGGGACTACTTTTGATTTCAATATTATAACGAGGCTGAGGAAGTCCCATATCGCTTGCATACTTTTCTGCTACTTTAAAGACATCTTCTAAAAGTGGTTTGGTAGCAAAAAACTTGACCTGCTGGGGATAGCCCGGGTGAAATTCGGAACCACAGTCATAAGCCAAGATCTCCTGATATGTCAACTGATAAATATTAAAAGAATGATCTCCCGATGCGATCTGATTTCCTCCTGAATCAAGACAGATCAGCGGATTCATAAAAGGTTCGTGAGAAAGAATCACTTGCCCATCCTTGGTAATAGCCAAATCCAATTCCAGTGTGGTCACGCCCAAATCCAAAGCTTTGATCATCGCAGGGATGGTGTTTTCAGGCATCAGTCCTCTCGCGCCTCTATGGCCTTGGAGATCATAAGAGTATTGAGCAAAAACAGACATGGGTAAAAATGCGACTAGATAAAGGAATAAGTTCTTCATCTTTAAAAATAAGGTCTTTTTCCTAGAAGAATAGAAAAACCATTTTAAGAAATTGTCAAAAAAAATACTGCTTCAGGAGAAACAGCATAACCGATTATCTCTTACCATTAATTAATTCGCCCTTAAAAATGAGCCATTCATATTGAATTGGGAATTAAATATACTTTGATGTGCTGAGCGTAGAGCATCTGGCGAAGAGTTAGGACTCCATTGATCTTGCACTGTTAAACCTTGAGAATTGGGGCCGGAATACAATGAATTTGAATAATATTCTTGCTGATCGATAATTTCTCCATCAAAACTGTAAAAATACCACAAACCAACTCGGTTAGAACCTAATAACCTACCCTCTGCCAAGACCTTATCTGATTTCGGGAAATAAAAATACCAGTCTCCTTGTGGAATTCCTTTGGAATATCTTCCCTTGGCCACCATATACCCCTCCAAATCATAGAAAACTCTTATTCCAGAGCCCTTTTTTAAATTTCCACCCTTTAATTCTTTGTCTCCTACTTTGAACGTCCCAACAGAGACTAATTTCCCATCTTCAAAAATTTCAATTTGAGAGATTTCACCAGATTCATCAGTAAGGACCCATTCTCCTTCTTTAAATCCCAACAGATATCTGCCTTTTCTGTAAAATCCAGGCATATAATCTAATTGCTCTACCCATTCACCCACTTGTATGCCATTTTTAAAATTTCCTTGAACAACCAATTTCCCAATTTCATTAAATTCCTCCCAAGCACCATCTATCTTTCCTTCCGAAAAAGCACCATGAGCTTTCATTATGCCATTTTTGTAGAATTCCCGGAAATCACCATGCGGTTTGCCCTCCTTAAAAAAGGTGAGATATTTTATCTCTCCTGAAGGATAATTTTCTTGAAAAAAGCCATTAGGAAGATCTGATTTGAAATGAATCTGAAACAATATTCTTTCTTGAGAAAATTTATCCTCGAAAACCTCTTGGTCTGCTTGTAACAAACTTGGCTGGGGAAAATCGATAGGGTCATCTGAAATATACACTTTCCAGAGCCCCTCCTTTTTGTCGTTAACTATCTCGCCTACTCCCAGCAAATTAGTATTCCCAAAATAGAAATAGTTTACCTCTGTTGAATCTGGAGTATAAAAAAGAAAAAAAATTGTAGTAATAAATGAAAACATAATTTTAGGTTACTTTAAAAGACTATTAAAAATAGCACTTTCAAAATAAACCTCCAATTTTAATCACAGTCTGAATTTCAATCAATTACATCCGCATACAAATCAAACTCCGTTGCCTCAATTACTTTGGCATTGACAAAGTCACCTACTCTACAATAATGCTTGGAAGCGTCTATTAGTACTTCATTATCTACCTCCACAGAGTCAAATTCTGTTCGGCCTACAAAGTAACCTCCTTCTTTTTTATCGATTAAGGTCTTGAAGGTCTTCCCAACTTTCTCCTGATTCAAGTCATAGGAAATTTGCTCCTGTACTTCCATCAAGTGATTCGCTCTATCCTGTTTTTCCTCCTGAGAAAGTTTGTCCTCCATACCAAAAGCATGAGTATTTTCTTCATGGGAATAGGTAAATACTCCCAATCGCTCAAATTTCATTCGCTCCACAAAGTCCACCATCTCTTGAAATTCTTTTTCACCTTCGCCAGGATGCCCAGCTATTAGGGTAGTACGGATGGCTATTTCAGGAATCATTTCGCGAATTTTATAGATCAATTCCTCTTGCTTTTCTCGGGTAGTTCCACGTCGCATGGCTTTCAATACATCTGTAGAACCATGCTGCAAAGGAATATCCAAGTAATTACAAATATTGGATCGCTCCTTCATCACTTCAATCACATCCATCGGAAAGCCGGTTGGGTATGCATAATGCAGACGAATCCAATCGATTCCTTCCACGTCCGAAAGCTGTCTTAAGAGTTCGGCCAGATTTCGCTTTTTATACAAGTCCAATCCGTAATAGGTCGAATCCTGAGCAATCAACAACAACTCCTTGGTTCCTTGGGCAGCCTTGTGCTGAGCTTCTTTCACCAATTCTTCTATAGGTCTGGAAACGTGTCCACCTCTCATCAGAGGAATCGCACAAAAAGAACAAGGGCGGTCACAACCCTCGGAAATTTTCATATATGCATAATGTGCCGAGTGAGTTAGTAGGCGCTCCCCAACCAATTCATGCTTGTAATCTGCTTTGAATTTCTTCAAAATGGCAGGCAAATCCCGTGTTCCAAAAAATGCATCGACTTGAGGAATCTCCTTTTCCAAATCGTCTTTGTAACGCTGAGAAAGACAGCCGGTCACATATACCTTATCCACCAAGCCCTGTTCTTTGGCATCCACGTATTGAAGAATGGTATCTATAGATTCTTGCTTGGCATTGTCTATAAATCCACAGGTATTAATGATAATGATATTATTATCATCTGAGCTGGACTCGTGGCTGGCATTGATTCCATTTCCTTTCAACTGGGTTAAAAGCACTTCGGAATCCACCAGGTTTTTGGAGCAACCCATGGTGATGATATTGACTTTGTCTTTCTTTAATGTTCTCGCTTTCACTTTGTTCCTCGATTTGGGATGCAAAGGTAATGATTTTTGATGCGGAAAGGTTTCAGAAACAAGAAATTGAATGAGAACTGTTTCTGATTTTTGTATGCAATTTTTAATCAGTTTTTAGGATAGTTTCCCACAATATCAAGCCATGGGCAGGTGCTGCAGGTATTTTTTCCCAATCCTGAGTCGGATTTTCCAATCTTTGAGTAATATCCTCCCTTTTCCACTCTCCTGAGCCCACATACCAAATAGCCCGCATGATTTTCCTAACCTGATGATGTAAAAATCCTTTTCCTTTGATTTCCATCATCCACTGGTTTTTTGGAAAAAATTCGCCTTGAAAATCATTAGCATCGGAAATTCTACAGGAAATCACTTCCCTTCGATAATTGGATTTATTCACTGAAGGCGTACAAAATGCCCTAAAATCATGTTCTCCTTGAAAAAGAGAAGCCGCGTCTTTCATTTTCTTTATATCCGACTCTCCAAAAAGGGTAGCCATGTATGCTGATGCAAATGAATGAGTGGGCCCTGTCGAAAAATAGTAGCGATATGTTTTGGCTTCGATTTGCTCGATTAAATTAAAGTCTCTGTTTACTTCCCTCACTTCTAACAACTGAATCTCTCCTGCTAGATTTTCATTCAGACTTGCGAGATAAATAGTCCAATCTACAGCTTCTTTAGAAAAAAGTTGGAAGTAACCATGCCTGCAACTCACCCCCGAATCTGTTCTACTTCCTCCAAGGATAGTAAAGTCGTCATTTCCCAAAACAAATCTAAAAACCCGCTCTAGTTTCCCTTGAACGGTAGGTTGTCCTTTTTGAATAGCCCATCCTTTGAATCGGGCACCATAATAGGATAAGGAAAATAGGTAAGTAAAAGGTCTGGTCTGCAAAACTTCTGATTATTAAACCTTTGCAAGGTTTGAAAGAGCTAAAGGTTTGTGTAAATTGAAGGTAAACCCAAAATTACTGACTATGAAAGCATTTTTGAGTCTTTTTATGATTTTAGCAGCTTTTTCTGCCTTTTCTCAATCTCAACCTTCCAAGGATATACAAATAAAAATGGCAGTATTGGCCGCTCCGGAAGATCAAAGAGCTAATGCCACTGTATATGGATATGCCGATGGAAAAATTGTATTGCTGCGACAAGGAAACAATGAAACGGTCTGCTTGGCAGATGATCCCAGCCGGGAAGGGCTGAGTGTAGCATGCTATCACAAAAGTGCCCAAGCATTTATGGCAAGAGGTTGGAAATTACGAGAGGAAGGCAAATCCGCTCAGGAAATCTTTGATATCAGAGAGGCAGAAGCCAAAGCCAAGAAATTAAAACTCCCCGACCAGGGAAGTGTGCTGCATGCCTTAACCGCGGATGAATCTGATATAAACTGGACAAATGGCGAGGTGAAAAATTCCTACGTACGTTCTGTGGTCTACATCCCTTGGGCAACTGCTGAAAGTACCGGTCTCCCCTTAAAACCAGCCGGCCCCGGACTTCCATGGATCATGGACCCCGGCACCCATCGTGCTCATATCATGATTAATCCAAAGCGCGACTAAAGTGAGTTGAAACTCACTTATTACCTTCAGTGCTTTTCGAATGGTGGATGAGGGACTTGATTCCAAAATTACCTTCCCATTCCCATATAAATCCCGGGATTCGATATTTATCAAGAGTGGCACTGACATCTTCCAGGTATCTTTTTCTTGATTCAGGATCAGCATTTTTACTGACGCCATATTCTGTACACCAGAGAGCAACTTGATTCCGTAGAGCCCAATCCGAAATTTGTCTGATTTTATCTTCAACGGCGAGCATATTTCCTGTTTGATAATAATCCCTCAAGTTGATTTCCCCGGCTGTACCTTTTGCCTTAGGATTCAATGAAGGCATTTTTCCTTCTTCAAAAGGATATGGAATTCCTTTTGTCGCATTTTGATTTCCCGTCCATTGTGTACCCTGATGCGTAAAAATAAATGGCTCATAAAAATGAAAAGTGTAGATAATGTTTCCAAAACCTGTTAAAGGTCTCATTCTACTCAATTCGTACAAGCTATTATAATTGGTCGCTCCGATGATGATAGGGATATCTGGCTTAACTTCTCTGATTTCAGGAAGCAGTTCCATCAAAATATTTTCCCAAGTATCCGGATTTACTAAGGGCTCATTTACTAATTCTATAGCCAGATATTTTGTGTCAAAACTTATTTTTTTTAGCACGCTCAGCCAATTAGATTTAATCACGCTACTATGCGATTGCCAATTGTTTCCATTCAATTCCGAATCGAAATTGCAAAGTATAATTTGGAGCTTTTCTTTTTCTGTAAATTGGATAAGGGACTCAAGCTCAGATAAAAATCTGGGATTAGACTGAAGATGGTAAGAGAGAGCAACAGGAAGCCTGATATGTGTGTAACCTCTCTTCTGAATATTTTTTATTTCCCGAATTAGTTCAGCACTTTTAAATCTCGGAGAATCCCACGACCTTTCCATACCTGATAGATTAATCTTATCTCCTATTGTTTGGGATTGAGTCAATTGGCCAAGGAAAGTCAACAGAATTAGATATAATAATTTGATCAAAGTATGTAATTAATAGATGTTTGACTGGAAAGCAATAAGGGAATTATTTGGGAAAATGAGATAACTCCATGATAAACCAATTAATCTTTTTATCTTAATCAGCATTAACTTTTAGAATAACGAGCACTTAATGAATTTAATTTCACAGACCTCAGCTTTTCAGTCAGGAGATCTTGAAAAAGCATATAGCAAAAAAACCTGGGACGCAGCAGAGTATATTTATTGGGGAATTATCAGCCTTTTAATTGGCTTTTTTATCCTCGAGTTTTTTGTCCTCAAAACTACTTGGCAAGTCACATTTATCTTTAAAGTGATTTTGATTTTATTGGGTTTTTTATCCTACAATATCATCAAACCCCAGATCAAATCTCCTGATTGGTTGATTTTCGGATACTTACTTTTATTTTCTTCCTACTGCTTTAATATCATTCATCTCCATTCAGGATTTGTGGTTACCCTCTATTTTACCATTTTAACATTGGTCATAGGCTCCTCTAATTACCTGGTATTCTGGAATTCACGATTTGCTTTTGGATTGGTGGTCAGCATTTTGATCATGTTTATAATCTTCGAATTGCAGGCTGATTTTGTCAACCTAGAAACCAACTTAAATCTAGGGGGATATGCCTTTTTTTCACTTCTAGTCTTAACTGCATTTATTCCTGATGCCAGAAAAAGGAATTATACACTTAATCTGGAAAGAGATTTAAAAAAAGATGAAGCCATTGGAAAGCTCAATAAGAAAGTCAATGAGGTTCAATTGAAATTGGTTGAGATTGAACAATTGTTAAAAATAGACCGCGAAAAAGATCAAATTCTCCGTCACGACATCAAAAATAAAATCACCAATATCCTAGGCTTGTCCAAACTCATTGATGAAAGTGGTACCGCATTGGAAGAGGAAGAACAGAATTACCTTCAACTTTTAAAAGAAGTAAGTACGGACTTATTAACTGATGTAGATAATATTTTTGGCAATGACGAGGAAAATTCGGACATCCACCTTCGTTTGGCTATTCAAAACACCAATCTAAAAACCAGTTTCAAAAAAGTAAAAAGTTTACTCAAACCAAGATTGGAAGCAGGAGGTGTGGAATTAGATTTTTCAACTGAAAATACTGATTCATCCATTCTTGCAGATCCTTATGTTTTTGTGAACCTGATCGAAAAAATACTCAATTATCTCATCGACTGGTCTAAAACAAACCATAAGGTAATCCTTTTGACCAAAGATTTGGATTCCCGAGTGAGGATTGAAATCCTTGCTCCTTCCGCAAAAATCCCTGCAAGTGTATTAAATCAGATCTTCAAGCCATTGGATGAATTTGAAATTCAATCCAGTTTCGCTCCCCCACAAGGCTTAGGCTTGCAAATAGCCAAAAACCTGACAGAAAAAATGGGAGGCTATTTTAAATACACCACTAGTATGACCGAAGGTGTCACCTTCAAATTAGAATTCCCTAAATCATCACAGCCTGTTTCTTAACCAATTAAATTAATGGCCAGAATCTCTACCAAAGCCACTTCTGTTTTTCTTCTTTTCCTAATTCTTGGAATTTCAAATTTTACGAACGGACAAACCAATGAATCTCCATTTTCGGATTTTGGTTACCCAGAGCAGTCTGTAATTTATGGTCCAAGGGCAGGTACTGTTTTTTACTTCAAACACAAACCTAGAAGAGACTATGAAAACAGCTATGTCCATCTGGAAATCATCCCTTCTCAGCTGATCGAGAAAAAACAAAGTACAATCACCTTTTTGGTTGGGGACAGACCTATTCTTTCAACATTTATCGGGCAGTATTCTGATACCATTCGGGTGGATTTGCCTTTAAAAAGATCTGATATGGCTTCAGGCTTTGTGAAATTGGAAGTGAAATCGAATCTCTTCCTGAGAGATGAAGATTGCAGAGATTATGATGAAACCGGAATCTGGTTGGAAATCACTCCAGAATCATTCCTTTTAGAAAATTTCATCAGCTACCCTAAAGAACTTCCGACATGGACTATTGAAGAGTTTTTACCAGAAGTGGAGCGAATTCTTATCCCAAAAGAAAGTCTAGCAAATCAACTTGAGGTCGCATCCTACCTCCATTATTTCTTCAGAGAGCGAATTGGAGTCAATCTTCCGGTAGAATATTTGGATAAAAGCAATGTTAAATTAATCCACAGAGCGCTAGTAATAGGCAGCGGAACAGAAATCCAAAAAGCTTTCTCTGAAGAAAAATCCTTTGGAAACACAGCTGGCCAGGGTGAAATTAAGATGCATTACACCTCACAAACTGATAGCTTAACTGCAACGCCTTTCTTCACTTCGAGTATGCTTTTAACTGGTCCGGATGTCAGCTCCATTGAAAAAGCTATTCAGTTTTTATTCAATAGCGATTTAACTTCCTCCGCACTTACGGATCATGTAAAAGTAAATAAGTCAGTTGAAAAAACTCTTCAATATAATTACACTCTCAAAAACACCTACAATCTAGAGGAATTGGGGATGGACACTGAGATGATGACCGAAATGGGGAAAATCAGAAAAAACCTAACCCTTCCTTCTTATCTGTCCAAAGCAACTCTCAGGTCTTTGCAATTGCAACTCAAGATCAACCATAAACCCGTATCAGCTTCTGAAAGTGGTTTTGCCAATATCTACATCAACAATGACCTTATCGGAACTTACAGAATGAATGAATCGGGTATATTACAGGTTCAGGTAAGCCCTAATCGAGTTACATTCGCTACGGGAAGCTATTTGGGGATTGAATATATTTACGTCCCTGCGGGAGGTATCTGCAACACTAATGCTTCAGAATTCTATGCTCAAATAGATCCTTTGGAGTCCTTTTTAAGCCCTGTATTCTATAGAAACACTCCTTTGACTTTTGCCTCATTCCCGAAAAACTTTGAAGGGTCGCCAATTGAAATTTGGTATGATTATGCAGTAAGTCCTCAAGAAATCCCCAGCATTTCAAAGCTTATTCAATTGATCAATACCCGTTATTCGGGCCAATCGGGCTTCTATTTCCCTAAAATCAATGCTGTCAGCACAGCCAATCAGGTAGCAGATGGTAACACTAATAAAGTGCTTTTAACTGCTTCCCCTGAAAATTATAATGACATTTTCAAGGAAGATCAGTACATCAGATTTTACAAGGATAGTATTTCCTACAAATCAGATGAAGTCAAACGCTTTTTCAACGTGAGTTATGGGGATGATTTGGCTTTCATTCAGCTCTTTAACCATAATGGAAGCAAGTTTATGATGGTCAGCAACCAGGCTAGAAATACAGAAGCTATGGAAATGGCTCTTAATGGAGTGCAGGATCAGTTTCTGACAAATTCAGGGAATGTTCTAATATCCAATCCAAAGCGTTATTTCTTCTTTGATCTAAGATTCAAAACAGTTCTGGATGAAGAAATGGATAGTCAAAATAGATTCCTTTCATTCTGGGAAACCTATAGACTTTTCATAATCGTGGTTGTAATTGCCTTTATCATTGTATTGCTCTCTTATATTTTCAAAAAATCAGAGTCTTCCAAAAAGAATATTGAGGATGCGCGCTAAAAGAAACTATTTTTTCATTATTCTCTTCGCCCTTTTTGCGACAGAAACTTTGGCTCAAAACCCCTGGCAACAAGACAGGGGTCAAGCCTTGATTTCTCCTTATTTGAGTAATTACAGGGCTGATGCCTATAGAGACAGAAATGGGACAAAAATTCCTTTCGAAAATAATGGGCAATTCCAGAACTATAATCCACGAATTTATTTTAGCCTTCCACTAGGTGGTTACAAAGTAAATATTTTCGGCTCCATCCCATTGTTCTTCAATACTTACGAAGATTCACAGCGAAAGCAACAAAATACTGACCTAGGTGATTTAGAATTGGGATTGAGATTTCATCTGAAAGAGCTTAAAAACCATTATTTGATGGGCTCTGTAACAGGTTTCATTCCGGCCTATCAAAACAACCAACTTCCTTTTGCTGGCTATGACCAATTTGGAATGGAAGGAAGGTTGATACTGAGTGGAACCGCACCTTGGCTCGGGGAGTACAACAATTTTCATAAAATCGAAGCCGGTTTTCGCTATTTCTTTCCTAGTGACCCAGCTCAAATTAGGCTTTATTCCTCACAGGGCATCCGCTTGGGCAAGGGTTTTGTCTTAATGGGTGAGTTAGACGGGATTTTCTCCTTTAGCGATGACAGTGAGTTCTTCGAAAATAACCTTCAGCTGGTAGCAGATTTCAGCATGCTCAAAGCGGCAGCAAATTTAGGTTATGAATTCACTCCGAAATTCTCGCTTTATGGAGGTTTATTCCATGATATTTTAAATAGAAATTCAGGTATAGGGAGAGGTTTTCAGGTCTTCTCGGTCATTAGAATTGATTCCAAATGATGCATACGAAAGAATATTACAGAAAATCACTCTTTCAAGAAAAAGGAAATCTGCGGGCCGACCAGATTGAAAGAATTGAATTTCTGGAAAAGTCTCTTCAAAAAAGCTTTTTAAAGATTGCACTCAACTATGGTTACTTAAGCAGGAGAGCTTGGAAAAAAGCCTTGATAGAAGAAGGCGTTGAACTTTATCAGTTCAATTTTGAATCTCTTGAAGCAATCTCCAATCAAGAGGTGGTCAAAACGCAACTTCACCGGTTCTTAGACTGTCTTGTATTCCCTTTAAAGCAAACTGATGATTATCTAGAGGTGGTATTATCAGATCCTTCTGACAGTATCAATATCAACAATGTGGAAGAATTGCTGGGCCAAAAAGTTGATAAATTCCATGTTGCAGAGGACTTGGATGTCCTAAAAGCCTTGCACATTACCTATGGCTTAGACTATCTGGATAAAGCCATATTTAGGATTTACGATAGTGACAGAGAAAGTTGCGCCATTGAAACATTTACAAAAAAGCAGCTGATCTTCATTGGGGCTATCCTAATCTTGGGTGCTTCATTATTTTATTTTTTCCCGGTTGGGGTAGCTATTACCTTCAATCTCATCCTCAATGCGCTTTTATTTCTTTCAATAAGTTTCAAATTTCTTCTCACGCTATACGGTTCCAGAATGGAAACCTCCAGGAAAGTGAGCAAGGCGGAATTGGATAAAGTAAATGATGATGAATTGCCGATTTATACAATCTTATTACCTGTTTTCAAAGAATCTGAGGTGATCCATAAATTGGTTTGGAATCTAAGAAACCTTGATTATCCACTCGAAAAGCTGGATGTCAAACTATTGATAGAGGCTGATGATGCGATGACCTACAATGCGGTAAAAGACATGAATTTTCCATGTATTTTCGAACCGCTCATTATCCCGCCAGCCCAGCCTAAAACTAAGCCCAAAGCCTGTAATTATGGCCTATACTTTAGTAAAGGGAAATACCTGACTATTTATGATGCTGAGGATATCCCGGATAACAATCAACTCAAACTAGTTACCAGTCTATTTAAGAAAATACCGGATGACTATGTCGTGATCCAATGTGCCCTGAATTATTTTAATAAAAAGGAAAATTTGCTGACAAGGCTTTTCACCTTAGAATACTCCTATTGGTTTGACTATATGCTTCCCGGCCTGGATAATCTAGATGTCCCAATCCCGCTTGGAGGCACCAGCAACCACTTCAAGTTCGACAAATTGATGGAGCTAGGTGGATGGGACGGGTTCAACGTAACCGAAGATGCTGACCTCGGACTGAGAGCTTATGCCAAAAGCTATAAAGTGACTGTTTTGGACTCTACCACTTTAGAGGAGGCAAATAATGACTTTTTCAACTGGATCAGGCAGAGATCTCGGTGGATTAAAGGCTATATGCAAACCTATCTCGTGCATATGAGAAACCCAATCAAGCTACTTCAAAAAGTAGGAGTCAAGGGTTTTTTTGGATTTCAATTCTTTATAGGCGGGACCTTTTTCACATTTTTAGTTTATCCCATTCTCCTGCTGTTTCTAATCTTTATGTTGATCTTGAATACAGGGCTTTTAGATTATCTCTTCTTTTGGACGGATTACTCTGTCAGTCAAAATATCTTGGAATCTATTCAATTATTCTTCCCGGACTGGTTGGTAATCATAGCCATCTTCAACTTCTCTGTGGGGAATTTGATGATGATCTATGTCAATATGATGGCAGTCTTTAGACGCCGGTCCTATACGCTGATTCTTTATGCTTTAATCAATCCATTATACTGGCTCATGCACAGTATTTCCGCATACAAGGGGTTAATTCAGCTCATTACCAAGCCATTTTACTGGGAGAAGACCAATCATGGACTCACCAAAAGCAGTAAACCTAGTTCTATATGAAAAAGCGTAAAATTTCATATTGGCTAGGATGGCTGATTTTCAGCATAGGGTATTTGGTGCTTTCCCAATGGCTGGCATCCAGAGGTTTTTACACGCTTGAATCCTATTTTGTGGATTATAGAGCTGATATTCTTGTTCGCTTTCCTGAAGGATTCTTGCGAACATTTTACTTCACAAGTCCTGCCGTTTTCTTCTTAAGCAGTGTTCCCTTCAATTTCATTTCATCCATTCCTGGAAGCTTTTTCTTAAATGCTTTACTCATTGGAGGCCTGACTAATCATCTTTTCTTCAAGAGTTGGAAAGGGAAATATCCTTCAAAATTTTTCTTCCTGTACATTTTATTCAGTCCTGTCATTCTTTTTGCCGGCACTTCTGGAACAAGCTTGGCAGTTTATCTTGTCCTGTATTACTTATTATTCTATGTGACCTTTAAATACACCGAATCACATTCAGTTTTCCATCTTACTCTCATGAGTTTGACCATGGGACTTTTTGTATTGATGGACATGGAATACATGAAATTGATTTTGTTGTTAGTGCCAGTTCTATTCTTTGTCAGCTTTTTCAAAGCCAAGGGAATCAGGGGCAACTTTTATACGAGGGCTTCCGTGATTTTCAGCAATAATTCTCAGCGGAGAAAGTTCTTTACCGGCTTTTTCTCCTCTGTTCTGATTGTTGCATTTATCCCTTTAATGAGCTACCTGATTTTTTTGATGATCAACAAGGTATTCAGTGGCAGTTATTTTTTCTTTGAAAGAAGCACAGGAGATAGCTGGAATTCATATTCTGTTCTCTTCCCTTTAATCTCAATAAATGAAGACCTTTGGCCTAATTTGGCCCAGATCAATTCAAGATTTTTGGGCTTAATTCTTCTATTATCTGTTACAGCTATTTACCAAATTCTGGATAGTAAAAAACAAGCAGCAAAAAGCTTTATTCTTATTCTAGTCATCCTTTTCGCAATTTCCGAAGCGGCAGATAACAAGATGCTATATCTGGATTTAAACAACCTATCCCTGATTACAGCCTCTGCTATGGCTGCCTTTTTTTATTCCCAAAATGGATTGAAATCAAGGTCTTTAATTCTTAAAGTATTGACATTGGCTTTGCCTGTTTTAGCGGTCTTGCTGGAGTTTGGCTACTTTGAAAATAGCATAGTTCAACAAGAAAGACATTTTGCAGCAAGTATTTTTGACCCTAAAGAGGACCCCAATTTAAAGTCCATTGAAAAAGCAAGCTTGGCATTACAAAATCAAAATAGTGCACATATCTTGGCTGATGACGCTATTTTCTACCCTGAGCTCTCTACTTTGGATAAAAGCTTTACTTGGGAAGGGCATTTCAGCCCTTATTACATGCATGCTTTGCAGCAGCCTGAGGCCTATGCGGATTTGATCCTGGTGACAAAAAAAGATCATCCTTTGCACTTGAATGATATAGTGGCCACTTCCCTAAAAAGGTTGGACAGTTTGAAAATTGAGCTGCCTAAAAAGGTGATTTACGAAGATGAGTACCGGCAAGTAATACAATTAATCAAATAAAAAATGCCAGGAATTTTAAACCCTGGCATTTTTCAATTAATACGCTTTTATAACCTTGGAGGCCAGCCAATCACCTACCTCGGAGGTTTTATAAGACTTACCTCCTTCAGCGATATCCTCTGTGACCACTCCTTCAGCCAGGGATAAATTGACTACCCCAGTAATTGCCTCAGCTTCCTCTTTTAGATCAAAAGCATAGTCAAACATCATCGCAGCAGAAAGTACGGTAGCCAAAGGATTGGCAATATCCTTTCCAGCAGCTTGCGGATAAGAACCATGGATAGGTTCGAAAAGCTTCACATTAGAACCTAGAGAAGCAGACGGCATCAAACCCATGGAGCCTGAAATCACAGAAGCCTCATCTGTCAAAATATCTCCGAATAAATTTTCAGTAATCAGAACATCATAAGCCTTTGGCCATTGAATCAGACGCATAGCTACCGCATCTACAAACTCATATTCCACCTTCACATCAGGGTACTCATTTGCCAATTCCTGCACCGTTTCTCTCCAAAGTCTGGAAGTAGCCATTACATTGGCCTTATCCACGCAGGTCAATAATTTTCTTCTTTTTTGCGCAGCTTCAAAGCCCATTCTCGCCAATCTCACAATCTCCTCCTTGCTATACACATTGGTATCAAAGGCTTTGGTTCCCTGCTCATTCCTTCCCCTAGGCTCTCCGAAATAAACCCCTCCGGTCAACTCTCTGAAAAAGACGAAATCTACTCCCTCCACTCGATCCAACTTCAAGGGTGATTTATGAACCAAGGATGGAAAAGTAAATGTAGGACGCACATTGGCAAATAATCCCAGCTTTTGACGCATTCTTAACAACCCTTGTTCAGGACGAACTTTAGCTTTGGGATCATTATCATATTTGGGATCACCTATGGCACCAAAAAGGACAGCATCAGATGCAGCGCAAATTTCATGGGTAGCATCCGGATAAGGATCACCTGTTGCATCAATAGCACATGCTCCTACCAGGCCTTCTTTAAAAGTGATTTTGTGCCCGAATTTCTGACCGACAGCTTTAACAACTTTGACAGCCTGTGCTACAACCTCAGGACCAATGCCGTCACCCGGCAGCAGCGCGATATTCATTTCCATAATAGGTGGATTCTTCTTGTTTTGGATTGTAATTAATTGATTCTATGATATTAAGCATTTTTTCGGTAGCCATCATGGCCGCCACTGTTTGATCTGGATCCAGACCTTTGGTTTTGAATATCTTTCCGTATTCCCAGGTAATTACAGTCTCTACAAAAGCATCTGTTTTACCTCCAGGTGGAATGGAAACATGATAGTCTGTCAACTTGGGAAGCTCACGTCCCATTGACTTATAAATTTTTCGTAAGGCTCGCATAAAGGAGTCATATTGCCCATCTCCCGTTGCAGAAGCATCATAAGTTTTCTCATGAATCCTCATACGCAACTGAACGGTAGGTTTCAAACCTTTGGAATGGGTCATGTGGTACCCTTCAATGCTGATATTTTTTGAAATGGAATTATTCTGAAGAACATCCGAAATAATGTACGGTAAATCCTCGGTAGTTACCCGCTCTTTTTTATCTCCCAGTTCTATAATTCTTTGAGTAACTCTGGCTAGCTCTTCTTTTTCCAAAGAAATCCCCAACTCTTCCAGATTTTTGAGAATATTCGCTTTGCCAGAGGTTTTTCCAAGCGCATACTTCCTTTGACGACCGAATCGCTCCGGCATCAGATCATTGAAATAAAGATTCTTCTTATTATCTCCGTCTGCATGAATCCCTGCAGTCTGAGTAAAGACATTCTCCCCTACCACAGGTTTATTCGCAGGAATATGTTGCCCTGAAAATTGCTCTACCAACTTGGATACCCTGAATATCTTCTGCTCTTGAACTCCGATTTCCAGTTCTGTAAAATCCTTGATCACAGCAATGACAGATTCCAGAGGAGCGTTTCCTGCACGCTCTCCCAAGCCATTGATGGTAGTATGAATTCCCGAAACTCCATGTAAAACCGCTTCCATCACATTAGCCACTGACAAATCATAGTCATTGTGAGCATGAAAATCAAAATGGGCATCAGGAAACTTAGGAATGATCAACTGAAAATACTCCTTTACCTCTTCCGGGGAAAGCAAGCCCAAGGTGTCAGGAAGCATAATTCTTTGGACAGGTTGTTTGGTCAAAAACTCGATCAAACTCAAAGTATACTCTTGAGAATTTCGCATTCCATTAGACCAATCTTCCAAATATACATTTACGTTTATTTGGTTTTCTCTAGCATGCTGTATGGATTTTCGAATATCCTCAAAGTGCTCTTCCTGTGTTTTCTTGAGTTGATGGGTCAGGTGGTTCAGGGATCCTTTGGTCAGCAAATTCATCACCTTGGCTCCTGCTTCCAAAAGCCAATTGACAGAAGCAGGGGTGTCGACAAAACCCAAAACCTCCACTCTTTCCAAATAACCCTTTTGAGAAGCCCACTGAGTAATTTTCTGAACACCTTCAAGCTCTCCCTCTGAAACCCGGGCAGAAGCAACTTCAATTCGGTCTACTTTGAGTTCATCCAGTAAAAGTTTGGCAATCTGCAATTTTTCAGAAGGCAAAAAGGAAACCCCTGAGGTCTGCTCTCCATCCCTCAAGGTTGTGTCCATAATCTCTATACGTCGCTGGGTCAAACCCTCCAAGGGTTTAGAACCCTTGGAGGGTTGATTGATCATATGATTTTTATCCTCCCCCATAAGTGACATTAATTATCTGGATGCTGCAAAAGCATCGATTTCTGAGGACATGTTTAAGAGGTAATCGATATCATCGAAACCGTTTTGCATGTTAGCCTTTTTATATTCATTGATATCAAAAGACTCAGAATCTCCAGTTGAAAGCAAAGTGATTTTTTGCTTAGGCAGATTAACTTCAATCTGAGTATTCGGATTTTCCTCTATTGCAGAGAGCAACTTATCAGCAAATTCAGGAGATACCGTCACAGGAAGTACTCCGATATTTAAGCAGTTATTTTTGAAGATATCTGCAAAAAAACTGGAGACTACGCATCGGAAGCCATAATCATACAGCGCCCAAACAGCATGCTCTCTACTGGATCCTGATCCGAAGTTCTTGCCTGCAACCAAAATTTTCCCGGTATAAGTTGGGTCATTCAGTACAAAATCCTTTTTGGGATTTCCCTCTACATCATATCTCCAGTCACGAAATAGGTTGTCACCAAAGCCCTCTCTTTCAGTAGCCTTCAGAAAGCGTGCAGGAATAATCTGATCTGTATCTACATTTTCAGTAGGCAATGGAACTGTTGTGCTGGTCAATATGGTAAATTTATCGTAAGCCATTTTTTATTAGTTGATTAGAAAATGGTTATTTGTTATTGGTGGGTTACAGTGATGTCGACATATTGAATTCAGACACTAATAACTACTAACCAATAACTAATAACTCTAAATTAATTATCGAAAACCTCCCTAGGATCAGTGATTCGTCCGGTAACAGCTACAGCCGCTACTGTAAGAGGAGATGCGAGCATTGTCCTTGCACCAGGTCCTTGACGTCCTTCGAAGTTTCTATTGGAAGTAGAAACTGCATACTTTCCGGAAGGTATCTTATCATCATTCATTGCCAGGCAAGCTGAGCAACCAGGCTGTCTCAACTCAAACCCTGCTTCTTCCAGAATTTTCACCAAGCCTTCTTCATGGGCTAATTTTTCCACTTCTCGGGATCCTGGTACTATCCAAGCGGTAATGTTATCAGCTTTCTTTCTGCCTTTGACAAATTGTGCTACCGCACGGATATCTTCAATTCGACCATTGGTACAAGAGCCTACGAAAACATAGTCCACTTGCTTACCTTTGATTGGTTCTCCGGGCTGAAATCCCATGTAATCCAATGACTTCAGGTAGGACTTCTTGTTGGATCCTTCCATACCTTCTGTGGTTGGGATGGAATCTTTGACTTTGATGCCCATACCAGGGTTGGTACCATAAGTAATCATTGGTTCTATATCTGCCGCATCAAAGGTGAGCTCCTTGTCAAAAACAGCTCCCTCGTCTGTCTTGAGTGTTTTCCAATGAGCTACAGCCTGATCCCATTCCTCGCCCCTTGGAGCGTATTGTTTCCCTTTCAAAAATTCGAAAGTCGTCTCATCTGGAGCAATCAATCCACCACGAGCTCCCATTTCTATAGACATATTGCAAATGGTCATTCGGGCTTCCATCGATAGGCTGCGAATAGCCGACCCTGCGTATTCCACAAAGTATCCAGTCGCTCCAGCAGCGGATATCTTAGATATGATGTAAAGGATAATATCCTTTGAAGTGACTCCATTGCCAAGTTCTCCTTCCACGGAAATCCGCATCTTTTTAGGCTTGGACTGCATGATACATTGGGTAGCCAAAACCATCTCCACTTCAGAAGTACCGATTCCAAAGGCAATCGCTCCAAAAGCTCCATGCGTAGAAGTATGGGAGTCACCACAAACGATGGTCATTCCAGGCTGGGTCACACCCAATTCAGGTCCTATGACATGGACAATCCCATGGTGAGCCGAGCCTAAGTCATGGAGTTCAATTCCATATTTAGCGCAGTTATGCCGAAGTTTTTCGACCTGCATTCTGGATAATTTATCCTTGATAGTCTGATCTTGATCAACTGTGGGAACGTTGTGGTCCGGAGTTGCGATCGTTCTATGGGGGTACTTTACTCCAATGCCCCTTTTTTCCAAATTGAGGAAGGCTACAGGAGAGGTAACTTCATGGATAAAATGCTTATCAATGAAGAACACATCCGGTCCCGCCGGAACGGATTTTACCACGTGGGCATCCCAGATTTTGTCAAATAATGTTGTCTTTTCCATAATTAGGCAGTCACGTATTCTTTGACTGGTATTTTATTTAATGCATCTACAAATGCCTGTGCTGAGGCAAGGACTATATCCTCGTGAGAGGCGAAACCGTAGTAGGGTTTTTCTGATTTAATCAATCTCATATGAACTTTAGCCACATCATCAGAACCATGGGTTATCGCCTGAATCAGAAATTCTTCCAAGTCCACCTGAGGTTTGACAATTTTTTCGATTGATTTGAGAACCGCGTCCACAGGACCCACACCAGAAGATGAAGCTTGGTGAGAATCGTTTCCAATTTTCAAGCTTACTTCTGCCTGGATAGAATCATTAGAAGCATATGTCACTTTTTCCAATTCTATAAAATTGGACTCATCCATATATTTGCCAACAAGCTCCAAAAGGTCTTTGCGACCTATATCTCTTTTAGAGTCAGCCAACAAAAGGAAAGCCTCATATACCTCACGAAGTTCTTCTCCCTCTAATTCAACACCCAATGCATCCAAATGGTGCTTAAGTGCCGCCCTTCCAGATCTAGCAGTGAGAACGATTGAAGATTCCTCAACCCCAACTTCTTTAGGGTCAATGATTTCATAATTTTCTCTATGCTTCAAAACTCCATCTTGGTGGATTCCAGAAGAGTGTGCAAAAGCATTCCTTCCTACGATTGCTTTATTTGGCTGAACAGGCATGTTCATTAGCTTAGAAACCAATCGACTAGTCTTGTAAATCAAAGGAGTAACTATATCTGTGTGAACAGGGATTGATTGATGACATTTAATCGCCATGACCACTTCCTCCATGGAGGTATTCCCTGCTCGTTCTCCAATACCATTAATAGTCACTTCTACCTGACGGGCCCCATGTTGCACTCCTGCCACTGTATTTGCAGTAGCCATCCCTAAGTCATTGTGACAATGGGTAGCAATAATCGCCTTATCGATATTGGGAACATTATTTTTCAGATTGGCGATGATCGCACCATACTGCTCAGGAAGACAATATCCAGTGGTATCTGGAATATTGACCACCCTAGCACCTGCTTTGATTACTTCTTCTATGATTTTACAAAGGAAATCCGGCTCTGACCTTCCTGCGTCTTCTGCATAAAACTCCACATCCTCTACAAATTGTCTGGCAAATTTGACCGCTGCCACACCTCTCCGGATGATTTCATCTGGAGTAGTTCTCAACTTGTACTGAATATGATAAGGAGAAACCCCTATTCCAGTATGAATACGTCCTTTTTTCGCATATTTAAGTGCAGCCGCTGCCACTTCAATATCCTTTTCTACGGCTCTGGAAAGGGCACAAATGATTGGATTTGAAACAGCTTTTGAAATTTCCTGAACCGAATTGAAATCACCTGGGCTGGAAATAGGAAATCCAGCTTCTATGATATCCACCCCCAGTTCTTCTAGAGCTTTTGCCACCACAATTTTCTCCCGGGTGTTTAACTGACATCCCGGCACTTGCTCCCCATCTCTCAGGGTCGTATCGAATATCCACAGCTTGTCACTCATGATTTTTTGGGTTTTAGTTATTTTCTGGTCTCAACTGACGGACAACAGCTCCTGCCTGCCACATTTCAGACTCTCTTAATTCTTTCAATTCTTCTTCTAATTTTTCTCTGTAATCAGACTTGGAGTTAGAATCAATAGATTTCTGAGCCTCTTTTCCTGTTTTCACAGAGTCATATAGCGCTTCGAAAACCGGCTTGGTCGCATCACGGAAAGGCTTCCACCAATCCAAAGCACCTCTTTGGGCAGTGGTCGAACAGTTGGCGTACATCCAATCCATCCCATTTTCTGCTACCAATGGCATCAAAGACTGAGTCAGTTCTTCCACTGTTTCGTTGAATGCTTCTGATGGCGTATGCCCGTTTGCTCTCAAGACTTCGTACTGGGCCGCGAAAATCCCCTGTATGGCTCCCATCAATGTTCCTCTTTCACCAGTCAGGTCAGAAGTTACTTCACGATAAAAATCTGTCTCGAATAGGTATCCTGAGCCTACACCGATTCCCAAAGCAATTACTCTGTCTTTGGCTTTACCGGTTCCATCCTGATAAATAGCATAGGAAGAATTCAGTCCTCTACCTTCCACAAACATTCTTCTCAAAGAGGTACCGGACCCTTTGGGTGCTACCAGTATCACATCTACATCCGCCGGAGGTATGATTCCTGTTTTATCTTTATACGTTACGCCAAACCCGTGAGAAAAATAAAGGGCTTTCCCAGGAGTCAAGTGCTTCTTCACTGTTGGCCAAAGTGCAATCTGACCTGCATCAGAAAGCAAAAACTGAAGGATAGTTCCTCTTTCGCAGGCTTCTTCCAGTTCAAATAAAGTTTCTCCCGGAACCCAGCCGTCAGAAACTGCCTTATCCCAAGTTTTAGATCCTTTTCTCTGGCCAACGATTACGTTGAAGCCATTGTCCTTCAGGTTGAGTGCCTGTCCGGGACCCTGTACACCATAACCTAGCACGGCGATTACTTCATCTTTTAATACATCCCGTGCTTTTTCCAGAGGAAATTCCTCTCTGGTTACTACGTTTTCTTCAACGCTGCCAAATTTCAATTTCATAGTGTTATTATTAGATTTAATGGATTGATTTTCAATTTTTTATTTTAACAGGGAGTCAATCGTAAGCATTCTTTTTGCCACGGCTACTCTTCCGGATCTGGCAAATTCCAGCAGTCCGTATCCTTTGAGGATTTCCAACAATTCCTGAGTTTGCTCTTTGTGCCCGGTCAGTTCCAGCACCACAAAATCAGGCTCAGCAGCAATGATTTTGGCATTATGCTGTCTAATGACTTTTTCTAAACCCCCGTCCAATCTTGAAACCGGGATTTTATAAAGGGCAATTTCCTGATAAACTACAGCCTCATCTTCATGATAAAAGGCTTTGATCACGTCAATAATCTTTTCGATCTGATTAACTAGCTGTATTACCGTGTCTTCGGTAGCAGTCACTTCAATCGTGATTCTGTGGATTCCCTCCAGCCTACTTTCTGAGGCAGTGAGGGCATCTATATTGATCCCTCTTCGGGTAAAAATGATCGTAATCCGATTGAGTATGCCAATGAAATTCTCGGTAATGACAAATATGGTATATCGCTTCATACGTTTTTAGCTTAGTCTTACTTCCTCCACAGAGCATCCTGTGGCAATCATCGGGAATACATTATCTTCTTTTTCCACTACTACCTCTAAGAAAAAGGGACCATCATGGATCAGCATATCTTCAATTGCTTCTTTCAGATCTCCTCGATCTGTCACTTTTTGAGCTTTGATACTGTAAGCTTCAGCGATCTTTACAAAGTCAGGATTATCCAGTTCGGTAAATGAATAGCGCTTATCAAAGAACATCTGCTGCCATTGTCTCACCATACCGAGGTAATTATTATTCAAAAGGACAATTTTCACAGGAGCTTTGGTTTGCATAATGGTTCCCAATTCCTGAATAGTCATTTGAATTCCTCCATCTCCTACTACACAAATCACTTGTCTGGAATAATCATGAAGTTGTGCTCCTAAAGCAGCCGGTAAAGCAAAGCCCATTGTACCCAGACCTCCAGAAGTCACTTGAGTTCGGGTCTTTTTATAATGAAAATACCTCCAGGCTATCATCTGATGCTGTCCTACATCTGTGACTAAGACCGCATCATCTGCTTTGTATTGATTGATAAGATTAATTACTTCTCCCATCGTCAAGCCCACTTTGGTAGGAGTAATATCATGCTGTATCACAGCATCTTTCTCCATTTGCTCCAGCTCCCGGAACTTGGCCATCCAGGATGGATGTGTCTTTTCTGATACTGCCGCAGTCAACAGAGACAAACTCTCTTTACAATCTCCTAAAACAGGGATATCTGCTTTGACATTTTTATTAATTTCTGCCGGATCCAATTCCAAATGAATGACTTTGGCCTGTTTTGCATAGCGTTTCAAATCACCGGTTACTCGGTCATCAAAGCGCATCCCAATTGCGATTAATACATCACATTGATTGGTCAATAAATTGGGGGCATAATTTCCATGCATACCCAGTTTTCCCACATAGTTAGGATGATCTTGAGAAATAGCTCCTGAACCCAATAAGGTTGATGCCGCTGGAATGCCTGTTTTATCTAAAAAGAATTTCAACTCCGTCTCAGCCTTTCCCAACACTACGCCCTGACCAAAAACTATATAAGGTCTTTCTGCCTTGTTGATCAATTCAGCAGCTTCCTGAATGGCCGTCTTTTCAACAGGTATATGAGTTTTGTAAGATCTGAAACCCATGCAAGGGGCATAATTCATTTCCCCAAAGTCAACTTGGGCATTTTTGGTAATATCGATCAGTACAGGCCCTGGTCTTCCCGAACGGGCTATATAAAAACCTTTGGCTATGGCTGGTGCAATATCTTCAACCTTTCTTACTTGAATATTCCATTTGGTGCCAGGCATAGAAATTCCGACGACGTCTGTTTCCTGGAAAGCATCTGTACCTAATAGGTGCGCAGCTACTTGTCCTGTAATACAAACCAAAGGAGTACTGTCGATCTGCGCATCTGCTAAACCCGTGATGAGATTCGTTGCCCCTGGACCTGAAGTAGCCAAACAAACACCCACTTTACCGGATACTCTGGCATAGCCTTGAGCTGCATGGATGGCTCCCTGCTCATGTCGGGTCAGTACATGCTTGATTTGTTCATGATAGTCATACAATGCATCGTATACAGGCATGATTGCACCTCCGGGGTAGCCAAAAATAATTTCTGCCTGTTCCGCTATTAAAGACTGGACTACGATGTCCGCCCCTCTGATCATTGATTCCTTCATAGCATTAGAATTTATCTGTGACACAACCTTCAGAGGCGGTGGCAACGAGTTTATTGTATTTTTTCAAAGTACCCTGCAAGTCCTCAATGACTTTTGGAGACCAGCTTTTCTTTCTTTCAGCAAATTCAGCTTCCGAAACGTCTACAGACAGCAATTGATGATCCGTATCTATGGTGACCATATCTCCGCCTTTTAGTAGACCGATAGGCCCACCTGTCCAAGCCTCAGGAGTGACATGCCCCACTACAAAGCCATGAGTACCGCCCGAAAATCTTCCATCGGTAATTAATGCTACATCTGCGCCCAGTCCAGCTCCAATAATCATGGAAGTTGGCTTCAACATTTCAGGCATTCCCGGAGCTCCTTTAGGCCCTACATTTCTAATCACCACCACATCTCCGGCTTTTACTACATGATCACGGATTGCATCATTGGCTTCTTTTTCGGAATCGAATACTTTAGCCGGACCTGTAAATAATCTACCCTCTTTCCCTGTGATTTTTGCAACCGCACCTTCTGGAGCAAGATTTCCGGAAAGAATGCATAGGTGACCCGTTTCTTTGATGGGGGTTTCTACAGGATGAATCACATTTACTCGAGAAGGAACGATTGGATCAATTCCTTCCAAGTTTTCAGCTAATGTTTTGCCCGTGACAGTGAGACAGTCACCGTGCAAAAATCCTTTTTCCAAGAAATACTTCATGAATGCAGGAAGACCTCCTTGCTCATGTAAATCTTCCATCAGATATTTTCCGGAAGGCTTGAAATCACCTATCATCGGAGTCTTGGCATTGAGCTCTTTAAAGTCTTCTAGAGTAAAATCTACCCCTGCAGTTCTGGCTATCGCCAATAAGTGAAGTACAGCATTGGTACTTCCCCCCAATGAAATAGCCACACGAACTGCATTCTCAATACTTTTCCTACTGATAATATCCTTTGGTTTGATATCCTTTTCCAGCAAGATCTTCATGTAGTGATTTACATCTTTACATTCCTGGATTTTTTCAGGTGAATTGGCTGGATTGGAAGCAGAGTAAGGCAATGACATTCCTAAAGCTTCAATCGCTGAGGACATGGTGTTGGCAGTATACATGCCTCCACATGCACCTGCTCCCGGGCAGGCATTTCTGATTACTCCATCGTAATCCTCCTCAGAGATAGTCCCTTGGATTTTCTTTCCAAAAGCTTCAAATGCCGAAACGATGTTGAGTTTTTCGCCTTTATAATTACCCGAGGCAATCGTTCCTCCATAAACCATAATCGAGGGACGGTTGATCCGAAGCATCCCAATGATCGCCCCGGGCATATTTTTATCACAGCCAGCAACTGCGACACATGAATCAAAGGAGTGACCGAGTATAAAGGACTCTATGGAGTCTGCAATGATTTCTCTGGAAACCAAGGAGTAGCGCATTCCCAGTGTACCCATAGAGGTCCCATCTGAAATACCGATGGTATTAAAAACCAAACCGGTCAGATCATAATCCTGAGAGGAATCTTTGATCAGACCGGCAAAGTCATTCAAGTGCATATTGCAGGGATTGCTTTCATATCCGCAACTTGCTATCCCTACAAAAGGCTGTTTCATCTTTTTATCACTCATGCCCGTGGCATAAAGCATGGCCTTTCCGGCCGGATGTTCGGGATTATCTGATATTTCCCAACTGTATTTTTTCAGGGTCATAGGTTTAATTGGGTATAAAAAAAGTGCCTCATTGGTCTGAGGCACTTTCATTTTTATTTCATTATGAATAATAGTCTAGTGCCTCACATTAACATCCAATGAGAATAATAAAGCTTAGCAAAAAGACTACTGGGTACATATCTTTCGGTTTGAGATTCATCCTTTTCAGGAATTAGAATTCAAACTTAAACCCGAAATATCAGACTTACAATATTTAATTCGCCTTTTTATCTCCAAGTCAAAATATAAAGTATCGTAAATTCATTTTTATCAAAATTTAAACCTGCATAAACCTCTTAAACCGCTATAATTTAAAGATATGATTTTAAAAAAATCCGATTTTCAAAATTATATATTGATTTACACTATTTTCAAATTTTTTCTCATTTCGTTTCCTTTTTTATAAGAAAAAAATCCTTTCATCCGAAGTCCTATAATTTTTAGGAAAATCCTTGCATATTTTTCAATTGTTACTTTAGACCTTTATCACATAAAAAATCCCTCTATTTTTGTCAAAAGACTTTTCTGATGATCACATTTCCAAACGCAAAAATTAATCTCGGGCTTCACATCACTTCCAAAAGAAAGGATGGTTACCACGAAATCGAAACTTGTATGGTTCCTATTCCACTCTATGACGCTTTGGAAATGATTTTGGATAAAAAGGGTGGCTCGGAAAGTACAGGTTTATCGATTCCCGGTGATTCAAAGGATAATTTGATTCTCAAGGCGGAAAAGCTGATTCGAAAGGACTTCCAAGGATTACCCAATCTAAAGATTCACTTACACAAAAACATCCCTATGGGTGCCGGTCTGGGAGGAGGATCCGCGGATGCTGCTTTTGCTTTGACATTGATGAATAACCTGTTTGACCTGCATCTGGATAATTTTTTCTTGGAAGAATATGCGGCTCAATTGGGCAGTGATTGTCCATTCTTTATTGAAAATACTCCAAAAATTGCCAGAGGACGCGGGGAACTCTTAGAACCCATTGACCTTTCCCTGACTGGATGCCATTTAATTCTGGTCAACCCAGGAATCCATATAGGAACCAAAGAGGCCTATGCAGGAGTAAATCCATCTCCACCTAAGGTAAAGCTTGAGGAAGTTTTGGCAGACCGAAATAGATGGAAAGATGAGCTGGTTAATGATTTTGAAGCAAGTGTCTTCCAGAATCATCCGGAAATTGCAAAAATTAAGAAGCAACTATATGAGGCTGGAGCTTTTTATGCCGCCATGTCCGGTTCTGGATCTACAGTTTTTGGACTGTTTGAATCTAAACCCAAGTCCTTTTCAATTGATAAGGATTATTTCATTTTTGAAAGCGATTTGAAATAAATTTATCTGATTATCCGCTATCATGCCAGTTGCCTTATTTTCTTTGCTTGGCCGATTGGAAGACCGATGACCGAAGACCGAAGCTTCCGGATTCTGATCCTTTTAGCAGACAATAAGCCGTATTTTGTTGTTACTGGTAAGAAAGCGGATATCCATAAAATTTATTTAAATTTTATATTTATAAAATATAAATATAAATCTCATGGCGACTTTCACTAGTTCCTTGCCTGATGACCTTTTGGAAAAACTCTCAGCAGCAGCCAAAAACCTTTCAGTGCCGAAAAATAAATTGATTGAGCAAGCTCTTTCGCTATATCTGGACCATCTAAAAAGGGCTGAGTATATCAAATCATTCCAAAAAGCATCTCAAGACCAAGACTTGCTATCCATGGCTGAAGAAGGTATGGCCTCCTATTTAAACCTGAATTATGCATTAGAATTCGTAGCGAGAGATTAAAATGCAAGAAAATCAAGCACTTTGGAGATCGAGGCGTAGCACCGCTACGGTGAGATCGAAAAGTGAAGTGAAGCGATTGATTTTGAAGTATTTTGAGATCGAAGTAGATTTTATAATGCTTATTTCAGGTTAAAACAAGTAGAAGATCATGAAGCAAGGTGAAATCTGGTATATTGATCTAAATTCAAATCGGGGTTCGGAACAAGCTTGAATAAAACCCGCAGTGATCCTAAGCGGCAATTTGATGAATACCCATTTGAATGTTATTTGGATTGCGCCGCTGACCACGAAAATCAAAAAGTATAAAGGGAACCCGATTTTAACTCCGAATCCAGACAATGGACTTAGCTCGAGTTCAGAACTATTGATTTTTCACCTCAGCTCAGTGAGTAAAGAGCGGTTGATAAGAAAACTGGGGAAAATCACTTCTGATGAATTAAAAGAGGCACTCGAAACAGTTGAAGACCTGATCAAACTTTAACCCAAAGTCCTTACAGCTTTCCTTTTCTTGTTCCAATAATTCATTACAGGATAGGTTAAAACAGAAACCAATATTATCAAGGTACCCAAATAGAATTCCGGAGTCATTTTTTCACTTTCACCAAAAATCAATACGGCCAATACAATCCCGTAAACAGGCTCTAGATTGATCGTCAAGTTGATAGAAAATACAGTGAGTCTTTTCATCAGTTCCACTGAAACCGAAAATGCATATACTGTACAGACCCCACCTAAAATCAGTAACCAGAACCAATCATTTCCGACCCATGCCCACTGTATTCCTTTTCCCTCAGTGAAAAACTCTGCGTAAATAGGCATAAACAAAAGTGTAAACAAACAGGCTCCGGCCATTTCGTAAAATGTGATTTGATAGGGACTGTGACGCTGAGTTAGCCTTCCATTAATCACCGAAAAGCAGGCCGCTAAAAAAGCGGAACCCAAAGCCATTGCCATTCCCAGCCAGTATCCTGTTTCGAATTTGAAAATGACAATCAAGCCTGAAATCACCATTAAACCTAAGGCAACTTCATACCATTTGATTTTAGTGCGATTGAAAAAAGGCTCCACAAAGGCTGTCCAAAGTGAGGTGGTAGCCATGCCTGCCAAACATACGGAAGCAGTCGAAACACGGGCAGACCAAAAGAATAAAATCCAATGCAATGCAATTAAAAATCCTGTCCCGAGCACTTTCCACATCTGGGGAGTCGGAATAAGCAAAGGCTTCTTCCTCCAGAAAAGCAAAAGGGCGACTCCCAGCGATGCAATCAAGGTCCTGTAAAAAACCAGTTCCAAGGCCGGAAGAGAGATCAACAGGCCTAAAATGGCCGTAAAGCCCCATATCAAAACTATGAAATGAAGCAATAAATAATCTTTGATGGTGCTGGATTGCATCTATCGAGGTACAGTTTTATACAAGACTAATCCCGTCAGGGCAAAAATAATATTGGGCAGCCAAACCGCCAATATAGGATAGTCTGCTCCATTTTCTGCAAATGTTCTGGACAGAATAAATAAAAGGATGTACACAAAAGCCAGTAAAAAACCCATCGCGATCTGAAACCCAGAGCCTCCTCTGGTTTTCCTCGCAGACATAATTACCCCGATAAAGGTCAGTATCAAGGCTGCAAATGGAGACATAAAGCGCACATATCGCTCTATCTTGTAATACTCCACATTATCTGCTCCTCTATCTTCCAGAATACGTATTTGTTTACTCAGCTGTGGTAATTTGAGGGTCTCATGATGATTTTCCGGAACTCCAAAATCAGCTGGAACAATAGATAAAGTAGTATCCATTTTTTCTCCAACTGACCATTCTTCTTTTCTGTCTTTCAGCTCTCTTAATCTCCAATTGATCAAAGTCCAGACATTTTTGGCAGTATCCCACTCTATTCTATCGGATGATATTTTGGCGAAGAGTTTACCATCCTCAATAGTTTCTAAAGTGAAGTTATACCCTGTATTACTTGTCTTAAAAAATCGACTCAAATAGGCATAACTATTATCCCCCACCTTGATATGAATGTTTTGCTCTGTATTGGGAGCCCCCTTTTCCAAATAGACCATCTTAAATACTGTCATTCCTTCCGTAGCCGACGGGAGCACCCAGCCATTCAGATAAAAGCTTACCCCACCAATCAAAGCGGCGCCTACTAAAAATGGCCTTAATAATCGTACAAAGCTCACCCCACTACTTAAAATGGCAACGATTTCTGTTCTTCCGGCCATTTTGGAAGTAATGAAAATAACAGAGATGAATACAGTAATGGGAGTCAATAAATTATTGAGATAAAGCCCATAGTTACCCATATATCTCAATATCTCACCTGCAGGAACCTGGTTGGAAATGTACTTATCGTTTTTCTCGGTAAAATCCAGCACCAAAACCACCAAAATCAACATCAGGACCACAAAGAAATAGGTCTTCAGGAAATCCTTGATGATTAATTTGTCGAGTAGTTTCATATTAAAGTCTAGTGCTCACCTTCTTGACCATTTGTTCTTTCCAAACGGCAAAGTCACCAGCGAGGATATGTTCCCTCGCCTGTCCTACTAACCATAGGTAAAACGCTAAATTATGAATACTGGCGATTTGCGCAGCTAAAATCTCCTTAGAAATAGTTAAATGCCGCAAATAAGCCTTAGAATAAAAAGTACTCGCATAATTACCTATTGCAGGATCAATTGCAGAGAAATCATCCTCCCATTTTTTATTTCGGATATTAATAATCCCTTCGGAGGTAAAAAGCATCCCATTTCTTGCATTCCGGGTAGGCATTACGCAGTCAAACATATCCACGCCTAAGGCAATGCATTCCAAAATATTAGCCGGTGTCCCTACTCCCATCAAATAACGAGGTTTGTCTTGAGGCAAAATATCTGTCACCAACTCAGTCATTTCATACATCATTTCAGCAGGCTCACCTACCGATAGTCCTCCGATAGCATTCCCTTCCCGCTCTCTAGAGGCAATAAATTCAGCGCTTTGCTTGCGCAAGTCTTTGTACACTGAGCCTTGAACAATTGGAAAAAACGTCTGACTATAGCCATACTTGCCAGTGGTGGAATCAAACTGAGTGATACATCTATCTAACCATCGATGGGTCATTTCCATGGACTTTCTCGCATAGCCATACTCGCAAGGATATGGAGTACATTCATCAAAGGCCATGATTATATCAGCTCCTATGGTCCGCTGAATATCCATGACATTTTCAGGAGTAAAGTGATGCTTGGAACCGTCAATATGCGACTTGAACATCACTCCATCCTCTTTTATTTTTCGGCTACCTGATAAAGAAAAAACCTGATATCCTCCACTATCGGTCAAAATAGGTCTATCCCAACCATTAAAACGATGAAGCCCCCCTGCTTTTTCTATGATATCCAATCCCGGTCTCAAATAGAGGTGATAAGTATTGCCTAAGATAATTTGTGCCTGAATATCCTCCTTCAGTTCTCTTTGATGGACTGCCTTGACGCTTCCGGTAGTTCCAACAGGCATAAAAATAGGGGTTTGAATCGTTCCATGATCCGTTTCGACTGTACCGACTCTGGCTTTGGTCTGTGGATCAGTATGCTGTAAGGTAAACTTCATCTCTTGATTTTCAATGATGTGGACTTCATCCACGAAATGATGGGATTGGCCTGCAAAAATATCCACTTATTCTTAAATGAATGCCTAAATGTCTTTTATATTTGCCCAGCAAAATTGACCTATGGGCCTATTTTTACTTTGGTTTCTCTTCGGTATTGGCATTTTCATTCAGATCATCTACTTATTGGTGATTTTTGGGCGAACTGCATTCTATAAATTGCCCAAATCTGGTGGAAGTTCAGCAGACGAGGAAGCAGTAACGGTGGTAGTTCCGGCTCATAATGAGTACAAAAATCTCAAAGTCCTGATCCCCAAGCTATTCGAACAAGATTACCCCAAATACGACGTATTGGTAATCAACGATCGAAGTACCGACAGAACCAAAAGGTTGCTGGAGGAGATGATGGCGATTTATCCAAGACTCAGATCAGTCACTATCAAGTACACTCCCACTCACGTAACTTCCAAAAAATATGCGCTGACCTTGGGTATCAAGGTGGCCAAAAGTGACGTCATATTATTGACAGATGCAGATTGTATGCCTGCATCTGATCAGTGGATCAGAAAAATGACGCAACCGGTACGAGCTCAAGGTAAGGTTTTCTCAATTGGATATTCAGGGTATGAGCGCGTGAGCGGTTTCCTCAATAAATGGATTCAGTTCGAAACCCTGAAAACCGGACTTTACTATTTGTCCTTTGCATTATGGAAAGCTCCTTTCATGGGAGTAGGTCGAAATTTATGCTATAGAAGAAGTTTTTTCATGGAAGTGAAAGCCTTCAAAGGGATTTGGCATATTGAAGGGGGAGATGATGACTTATTTGTAAATCGGTATGCAACAGGGAAAAATACTGCAGTTGTAATTGATCCGGAAGCTAATACACTTTCCAAACCGAAAGAAAATTGGAAAGAATACAAGGTTCAGAAAAAAAGGCATCTGCATGCAGGAAAATATTACAGAGGAGAGGATAAGCGAAAAATCGGCTTTTATGCTTTATCCCATGCCTTATTTTGGATTGGGGGTCTTGGCTTATTGATTTATTTTGGTTTGGAGGGCAACTGGGAACGTTTTCTTATCGTTTTCGGTATTATTCTAGTAAGATCATTTTTATTGTTGGGAATTTTCACCTCAGCAAGTAAAAAGATCAACGGTTCCAAAGTCCCTGCAAATATCCTGATCAATGACTTTTTGTATTTGGGTTATTTTTGGGTTTTAGGATCTGTTTCTCACCAGTCAAAAGACATTCAATGGAAGTAAACGAGCGCGGATTTTCTAACAAAGCACTGGAAGACTTTGATCTGATAGACAAGGCAGTGGATGAAAAGGATCAGCAGGCCTATGCTACCCTCATGAAGCGGTACAAAAAGGCTGTTTATTTCATGATCCTAAAAATGATCCGGGATGCTGATGATGCAGAGGACTTGACGATGGAGGCTTTTGCAAAAGCATTCAAAAATCTACACAGGTTTAAAAAAGACTATACCTTTTCAACTTGGCTATTTCGAATTGCCACAAACAACACCATTGATTTCATCCGAAAAAAGAAGCTCAAAACCATGAGCTTGAACACGACCATGTCTGATGATAGTGGGAATGCAGTCAATATCGATGTGGAAGATGATGACAACAATCCTCAGGATGAGTTTATCAAGTCTCAGCGTATAGAAATGGTGAGAATTTTTGTAGATAAGCTTCCTGCGAAATATCGAAAATTGGTCCAGCTGAGATACTTTGATGAGCTGTCTTATGAGGAAATCGCCCAAGAACTCGAGAAGCCTTTGGGAACTGTGAAAGCCCAACTTCACCGCTCCCGTGAACTTTTGTATGAAATCGCCTCCGGCAAAGAAAAACACATCTGATGAATACAGGCACTCAGCTGATTCTTTCCTACTTTCCTAATCTGACCGAAAAACAAATCGAGCAATTAGACCGATTGCAGGAATTGTACGAGGATTGGAACTCTAAAATCAATGTAATCAGTCGAAAGGACATGGATCAGTTCTATGTGCATCATGTGCTGCACTCTTTGGGGATTGCTAAAGTGATGGGATTTCAGCCTGGCACCAAAGTATTGGATATCGGTACAGGAGGAGGATTTCCGGGTATTCCTTTGGCCATTTTATTTCCTGACACACACTTTCATTTGGTAGATTCTATTGGTAAAAAAATCACCGTAGTCAAAGAAGTGGCAAAAACCCTGAAGCTAAGCAATGTCGAAGCCCAGCAAGTAAGGGCCGAAACCTTAGTCAGAAAATACGATTTCGTGATCAGCCGAGCCGTGACCCGAATGATCAATTTTTATCCTTGGGTCAAAGGAAAAATCAAAAAAGAAGATTTCAACGAGTTTCCCAATGGTATCCTCTACCTCAAAGGAGGAGAGGTGGATGAAGAAATGGAAGAAACAGGCAAGTCCTATGTCACTTATCATTTGGAAGACTATTTCAAAGAAGAATTTTTTGAGACCAAAAAAGTGGTCTATATGCCTTGGGAGGATAAAAGATAAAAAAAATCACAACTAACTTCAGTGCTTTTTTTCAATCAAATGGCTTCTGTGATTGACTTAATTTTATTATCCTTTTTTTGGTAATGTTAAACCAAACTGGTTATAGAATTTAATTCTAACTCTCCCCGACAATTCCTGCCACTTGACTTTTTTGCCTCCTTCAAATGACCTAATTTGAAGCCTCAATTTTCTGTGCTGTATGTATATTATTTTCGATACCGAGACCACCGGTTTACCCCGAGATTACAATGCCCCCATGTCCGATGTGGACAACTGGCCTCGCTTGGTTCAATTAGCTTGGCAACTTCATGATGCTCAGGGCAAACTGATCTCCAACCATAATTACATCGTCAAACCGGAGGGTTTTACTATTCCCTATAATGCCGAAAAAGTTCATGGTATTTCTACCAAAAGAGCGCTGGCAGAAGGACATGACCTGAAAGAGGTCTTGGCGATTTTTGAAAAAGATGTCGCTGAGGCAAAGCATCTGGTCGGTCATAATATCGAGTTTGATATCAATGTGGTCGGTTCGGAATTTATCCGGGCTGAATTGCCCATGCCATTAACGGCCAATCCACTCGACACGAAGGATATTTCCACTGAATTCTGTGCGATCCCAGGCGGTAAAGGAGGCAAATTCAAATGGCCTACCCTAACTGAATTGCATCAAAAATTATTTGGAGAAGGATTTGGGGATGCGCACGATGCAGCTTATGACGTAGATGCAACCGCCCGATGCTTTTTTGGATTGATTACACAGGGTGTACAAAAGCCAGAAGAAGGCGTAGCCGTTTCAGAAGTAATCTACGAAGCTCCCAAGCTTGCTGAAGCAAATTTTGCGCAGGCTAAAGACAGCCAAAAAGCCGCTGCTAAAGATGTATTAAAGCAGGCTGGAAAAGCAGATATTTCTGACTTGGTGGATATACCATTCACCCATTTGCACGTTCATACACAGTATTCAGTTCTGCAAGCAACCTCAGAAATTCCCGCTTTGGTAGCCAAAGCAAAATCCATGAATATGCCAGCTATCGCGATGACTGATCATGGCAATATGATGGGCGCTTTCCACTTTGTCAAAGCTGCTATGGGCGCAGAAATCAAGCCGATTGTAGGTTGCGAATTTAACCTCTGCAGAGATCGAAAAAACAAAGGGCAAAAAGACGATGGTTTTCAAACTGTCTTAATTGCAAAAAACAAGGCAGGCTATCATAATCTTGCCAAATTGGCCTCATACGCCAATATAGAAGGCTTTTATTATGTCCCGAGAATAGACAAGGAAGTTCTTGTGCAGTACAAATGCGACTTGATTGCCACCACCGGAGGGCTTTGGGGAGAGATTCCATTTTTGATTTTGAATGTGGGAGAAACTCAAGCAGAGGAAGCGTTTATCTGGTGGAAAGAGCAGTTTGGCGATGATTTTTATGTAGAGCTCAATCGACATGGAATCCCGGAAGAAGAAAAAGTCAATGAGGTTCTCTTAGAATTTGCCAAGAAGTATAATGTGAAATATTTCGCTGCCAATAACACCTATTATAATGATAAAGCGGATGCAAAAGCCCATGATATTTTGCTCTGCGTCAAGGATGGGGAATTGGTAGAAAAACCCAAAAAATATGTAGGCAAGCGAGGACGGGAGTTTCGATACGGCTTCCCAAATGACGAGTTTTACCTCAAGTCTCCAGAAGAAATGAAAAAACTTTTTGCAGATCTGCCGGAGGCTATTGAGTGCACCCAGGAAATCGTCGAAAAATGTGAAGCCTACAAGCTGGCCAGAGAGGTTCTTCTTCCCAAATTTGACATTCCTGAAGAATTCAAAGATCAGCAGGATGATGTAGATGGCGGAAAGCGGGGAGAAAATGCCTATCTACGTCACCTGACTTATGAAGGTGCCAAAAAACGCTACTCAGAAATCACTCCTGAAATACGGGAAAGATTAGATTTTGAGCTGGCAACGATTGAGAATACCGGCTATCCGGGTTACTTCCTCATTGTACAGGACTTTACCCGGGCAGCCCGGGAAATGGGCGTTTCGGTGGGACCCGGAAGGGGTTCAGCGGCAGGGTCTGCTGTGGCTTACTGCATCGGAATCACCAATGTAGATCCTATTGAGTACGATCTCCTTTTTGAGAGATTCTTGAACCCAGATAGGGTTTCACTTCCCGATATTGATATTGACTTTGATGATGAAGGTAGAGGAAGAGTCATTGACTATGTAATCAAAAAATACGGTTCTAATCAGGTCGCACAAATCATCACCTATGGTACCATGGCGGCAAAATCAGCGATTCGGGATACCGCCAGAGTGCTCAATCTTCCCTTAGCAGAGGCAGGACGCCTTGCCAATCTCGTTCCGGACATCAAGTTGAAAGTACTGTTCGAGCTGGCGAAAAACAGAGCTGCTCTCTCTGATAAACTGAAAGGACAGGGAGAGTTGATCCAAAAAGCAGAAGAATTGCTTCGGGTTGCTCAAGGGCAGGATGAATCGGCAAAAACAGTCAATCAGGCAACAGTTTTGGAAGGCTCAGTTCGAAATACCGGGATTCATGCCTGTGGGGTAATCATTACGCCAGACGATATCACCAATTTCGTTCCTGTGGCCTTGGCCAAGGATTCGGACATGGTTTGCACCCAGTTTGACAACTCGGTCGTAGAATCAGCCGGATTGCTGAAAATGGACTTTTTGGGTCTAAAAACTCTGACCTTGATCAAAGACGCGATCAAAATCGTCAAAGAGCGTCACGGTTTAGAGTTGGACGCAGACACATTTCCGATAGATGACGAAAAGACCTACGAGTTATTTCAGCGGGGTGAAACAGTCGGCATTTTCCAGTACGAAAGTCCTGGGATGCAGAAATACATGCGTGAGCTGAAACCTACTGTTTTTGCCGATTTAATCGCGATGAACGCGCTGTATAGACCAGGACCATTGGCTTACATTCCTTCTTTCATCAAAAGGAAGCATGGGACCGAACCCATCACCTACGATCTGGAGGATATGAAAGAATACCTGGAGGAAACCTATGGAATTACGGTTTATCAGGAACAGGTAATGCTTCTATCCCAAAAACTGGCCGGCTTCACCAAAGGTGAGGCAGATGTACTTCGTAAAGCCATGGGTAAAAAGCAGAAGGATGTCTTGGATAAAATGAAACCCAAATTTATCGAACAGGCAGCTGCCAAAGGACACGACCCTAAAAAGCTGGAGAAAATCTGGACAGACTGGGAAGCTTTTGCTTCTTATGCATTCAACAAATCTCACTCCACCTGTTATGCCTGGATAGCTTATCAAACTGCCTATCTTAAGGCCCATTATCCAGCCGAATACTTAGCCTCAGTTCTGAGCAATAACATGAACGATATCACGCAAGTGACTTTTTTCATGGAAGAATGTAAGCGGATGGGTATCCCGGTATTAGGACCGGATGTCAATGAATCCAAAAATGGCTTTACTGTAAATGCCGCTGGAGAAATCCGCTTTGGAATGGCAGCAATCAAAGGTGCTGGCTCCGCAGCAGTAGATGAAATCATCAAGGAAAGAGAGAAAAACGGCCCTTTCAAAAATATCTTCGATTTCGCCAAAAGAGTAAATTCCAGAGCCTTGAATAAGAAAACCATGGAAGCTCTGGCCATGGCCGGTGGCTTTGACTGCTTCCCTGAACATCACCGCAGACAATACTTGGAAGCACCGGATGGAGATGTGACTTTGATCGAAAAAGCGGTGAAATATGCACAAAAGGTGCAGCAAGAGGAAGATAGTGCACAAGTAAGTTTATTCGGAGGCAGTAGTGGTAGCATGGATATTCCCCTGCCTAGTATTGCACCTATGGAGCCATTTTCTCAATTGCAGCAATTGAACATTGAAAAAGAGGTAGTAGGCTTATATATTTCAGGTCACCCATTGGACCAATACCGCTTGGAAATTGAGTCCTTTACGAACGCTTCTTTGCCTGACCTGAATGATTTGGACGCCTTACGTAGCAAGAAAGAAATCAGGCTAGCCGGATCAGTTTCTTCTTTCGCTCATAGAACCACCAAAAACGGGAAACCTTTCGGAACCTTGAGTTTGGAGGACTATCAAGGAGGCTTTACTTTCTTTTTGTTTGGAGAGGATTATGTGAAATATAAGGAGTACTTCATGACAGGCTGGTTTTTGTTTCTCAAAGGAGAAGTAGGGCAAAAACGCTGGGATGAAAATTCCTTGGAGTTTAAGATCAATAGCATCATGTTATTGTCTGAGGTCCGAGGAAAAATGATCAAAGGCCTCCGGGTAAATATTGACTTGGATGATTTGACTTTAGATTTGATGGAAAAGCTGGAGACAATCACCCAGAAATACAAAGGAGAGGCAAAACTCTATTTCGATGTGATCGACCGAAAAGAGAATATCAGCCTTGAATTATTTTCCAAAAAATTTTCAATTGACCCAAGTGCCGAAATGATCAAAGAACTAAAGGAAATACCTGAAATAGTCTATAAAGTAGAGTAAGAGAAGTGAATTTTGTATTTACCTATGCTCATAGACAAAAAATGATAAGTGGTAGGAACTAATTACCGATTGATTCACTTTCTCTCATATATTTGAATAAAAGAATCGAACTAAACGAATTATACAATGGGAAAAGCAATCGAAATCACCGACGCTAATTTTGAAGATGTAATCAAATCCGATCAGCCAATTCTGGTTGATTTTTGGGCTGAATGGTGTGGACCTTGTAAAATGATCGGACCAGTAGTTGAAGAATTGGCCGGTGATTACGAAGGAAAAGCAGTAATCGGAAAAGTGGATGTAGACTCTAACCCAGGAGTTGCTCAGGCATTTGGCATCCGTTCTATTCCAACCTTATTGTTCTTCAAAGATGGACAAATCGTAGATAAGCAAGTAGGCGCAGTGCCTAAGGCAGTATTAGCTCAGAAATTAGACGCTCAGTTATAAGTAGCATCTTTCTAAAATTTGAAGCCACGGAAAAATCCCGTGGCTTTTTTTATATTCGACTCTAGATGAATGAAAAGCTAATTTCTCTTTCTGAATTTTTCGATTTAAGAACCTCGATACCTATTCTGGACGCCCGAAGCGAAGGAGAATTTGAGCAAAGCCATATACCCGGGGCGCAGAATCTCCCTATTCTAAATAATGAAGAAAGAATTGAAGTAGGAACTCTTTATAAAAATGAAGGCAGTGAAGCGGCTACCTTAAAAGGTTTTGAACTAGTCGGCCCTAGATTTCATCTTATCCAAAAAGAAGCAATTCAACAATTCCCCGAGCGAAAAGTCCTACTCTACTGCTGGCGAGGAGGAATGAGATCTCAGATTTTATCTTGGCTATTGGGAATGGTAGGGTTCGAAGTGTATCGCTTAAAAGGTGGCTACAAAACCTATAGAACTTTTACATTTGAAGAGGTTCGAAAACCTCGTACACTCATCGTATTAGGCGGAAAAACCGGTTCCGGAAAAACACTGTTACTAAAGAAGCTCTCTAAAAGTGGGGAGCAAGTTATTGATTTGGAAGGCCTGGCAAGGCATAAGGGATCCTCATTTGGTGCGATAGGGCAAAAGCCTCAACCTACTGTGGAGCAGTTTGAAAACCTGATGGCCGAGCAATTACTTCAAATGAATATTCTTCAAACCATCTGGGTGGAAAACGAAAGCCGAAAAATAGGAAGGATTATTATCCCTGATCATTTTTTTCAGCTAATGCTTGAGGCGCCTCTGATAGATATATTCAAGACAGATGTGGAAAGAATAACGCATATTGCTGATGAATATGGGAAACTTCCCAAGGAAGAATTGATAGCTGCCGTTAAGCGATTGAAGAAAAAATTGGGAGGATTAAGAACGGAGCAGGCAATTGAAGCAATCCAATCAGGAGACCATGAAGCTTGGATTCAAAATCTCTTAATCTACTATGACAAGGCTTACGAATATGACCTTAACCGACATCCCAACGAAAAAACGTATTCATTGGACTTGAGCAACAAAAAAATTAATCAGCAAATAAAGCTTTTACTTCAAACCAAATCCAAGATCCATGGAAACTCAAGCAACCCGATTAACTGAATGGAGCGAAGGCTCAGGTTGTGGGTGCAAAATCGCTCCTGCCATTCTTGATCAAATACTCACTTCCAGTAATTCATTCAGCCAAACTGATCCCAATCTTTTGGTTGGTAATTCCGGCAAAGACGATGCGGCGGTATATCAAGTTTCGGAGGATATCGCAATCATCAATACCGTTGATTTTTTCACACCTATAGTCGATGACCCATTTGATTTTGGAAGAATAGCTGCGGCTAATGCCATTTCTGATGTTTATGCGATGGGAGGAAAACCAATTTTTGCCAATGCAATCTTGAGCTGGCCTGTAGAAAAACTGGCCCCCGAGCTAGCAGCAAAGGTCCTAGAAGGAGCTAAAAGTATTTGTAAAACCGCAGGAATTGAACTAGCTGGAGGGCATAGCATCGCTGCCAAAGATCCGATATTTGGACTTTCGGTCAACGGAATAGTTCATCCGAGAAAAATAAAAACCAACAAAGGGGCAAAAGCAGAAGATTTGATATTTTTGACTAAACCATTGGGAATAGGTGTTTTGGCCACTGCCCTCAAGCGCCAAAAAATTAAAGAGACGGATTATCTCAACTTACTGGATACTGCCTGTAGATTAAATCAAATTGGAGCAGTTTTGGGAAATCATGAGGAAGTTCATGCTATGACAGATGTGACTGGTTTTGGATTGCTGGGCCACTTGATCGAAATGGCAGAAGGTGCTGGACTTTCGGCAGAAATAGAAATTGAAAGACTACCCTTAATTGAAGGAATACAAGATTATATCAATCAATTCATTTTCCCTGATAATACGTACAGAAATTGGAATGCCTTTAATTCCAAAACAGAAGGTGTGAAAGGAATGGATTTGGTCAAACTTTGTGATCCTCAGACCAGTGGTGGATTGCTGATTGCTGTTGCACCGGAGAATCAGACTTGGTTTGAAAATACCTTACAAGCGGAAAATCAGGTAGCCTGGGAAATAGGAAAGTTTAGTGAAAAACTGGATTTTACAGTAAAGGTAAGCTAGGAATTCATAGGCTTTTGTAACTTGATTCCAATCAAACCTAGCCAAAATGAACCTCAAACTCTGCTTCCTGCTCTTTTTGCTTCCATCCTTATTTGCCATGTCCCAAGTTCCATCCACCATTGAAAGTGAATTAGTCATTTTAAATGTAAATACTCTGGAGGAAAAGGTTGTTTTGAGGGAAAAACGGCATTTTGAAGCTCCTAACTGGACCCGAGACGGAAAATATTTATTAATAAATGCCGACGGAAAGCTGGAAAAAATTGATTTAAATGGGAATAAGCTTGGCTTTATATTCCCGGATCAAATTACCCGCATAAACAATGACCATGGATTGAGTTTTGATGGAAAAACCCTTGTCTTCAGCAAAAATGAGGAAGGCATGGGCTCCCGGATTTATACGATTCCTGCAAAAGGAGGAAAAGCCAAACTTATCACTCCCAAGTATCCGAGCTACTGGCATGGTATTAGTCCTGATGGCAAAACGCTCGTGTATTGTGCAGAAAGAGATGGGGCATGGGATGTCTGGGCGATTTCAACTCAAGGAGGCACGGAAATCAGGCTAACTGATTCTGAAGGCTTGGACGACGGCCCGGAGTACTCCTATGATGGGAAATGGATCTATTTCAACAGCCACCGCACAGGCAGAATGCAGGCTTATAGAATGAAGCCAGATGGGGCTCAGCAAGAGCAGCTAACTTTTGATGAGTTGGATAATTGGTTCCCTCACCCTTCCCCAGATAATAAGAGCGCTGTGATTATTTCCTATCTAGAAGATCAAAAGGGAGCCCATCCTTTTGGGAAGGATGTGAAGCTCCGGTTACTAGATGTCGAAAGCAAAACACTCAGAGACCTTACTCCAGTTTTTTATGGAGGTCAAGGCTCCATTAATGTGCATTCTTGGTCTCCGGATGGAGATTGGATAGCTTTTGTGAGGTATTTTAATTGATATCAGTCTTCGTTTGCAATCTGAAACTTATAGACATGAAACTCTAACTTATCTTCCGTCACATCTTCATTTAAATAATGAGTATAAGGAAAGTAAAGCCCATCTTTTGTCACAAAAAAGGAAAGAGCGTCATACTTATGGGCGGGAAGCTCAATCTCCTGAAGAAGATTTAAGCTGTGATCCATTACTGTCAAGTAATCTTTGGTCTGAGAAAAATTAAGATTTCCCAGACTCAAATCTGGATTAGGATGTTCTCCTCTGTGAGTTCTATAAAATAAATTTCTATAGGGATCAAAGACGGTATGATAGAAATAGGGGTTTTCGATCAGATGGTTGAGCCTAAGATGTATTTCAGAATAGGTTTCACTTGGCAATGACTTAACCGTATTTATAGAGAATCCACTTTCAATTGTTCTTGAAATTAGCTTTCCACTTTTTCTATCGTAGACATTAACGACTGGTGAATTGGGAAATGAAAAAATAATCAGTGAATCACTTAGGACTATATTTGGATTCATATATTCTCCTAAATACTCTCCATCTAGAAGATACGAATCAGGAAAATGAAACGGGTAATCTTTGACTTTTCCCGTTTGAAGATTAAGCTCTGCTAAAATAGGCACTTCATAATAGACTGATTTGTTCAGAATTGACTCCATCGAGTAAGAATGGAAAAATACTGAGTTTGATGCCGAATCAACATACAGTTTGAAATGTACAGAATGTGATAGATACCCTACTTTTTGCTTTCCGACACCAGAACTATTTCGACTTAATGGAAGTAATTCTTTAGCGACGACCACACCTTGATCGTTGATAATATCCAGTGAATAATTTCTTCCATAAAGAAAGATGGAGTCAGGTTGATAAATAAAAAAATCAAAAGGAGAATCCACTGCATTTGGTCCATCGGTATTTAGAGGTATTGAATTGATAAACTCTCCCTCCGTAAGTGAAAATATATCTAACCTGTGGAGGGACTGATTATACCCATAGAAGTAATCGATAGAGTCAGTTTTGAAGACAGAGAAACGGGGATAATCATACAATTGGTTTTTATCCAAATTAATTCTTACCGTATCGACAGTGTAGGCAATGCTTTTAATCAAACTCTTTTGCTCGGCATCATTTTTACACGATACTAAAGAAATTAGAATAAAAAATCGGGCAAATTGCCCAATTTTACTACTTAAAGACATTTTGAATATTCCGTACATAGTCCTTCTGGATTTTCAATTTGGAACTCTATTCTAAAGAGTAGAAAAAAAGATCCACAACACGTTAATATTTAAACAGATCAAATGAAATAGAATCCTCATCGCCAGACTTTTTCCTTAAATAAAAATTCGAATTGTAAAAAAAGGCATTCGTAGCTACATAATCTTTGTCAGGCAAATCATATACATTTAAAATCTCCAAGTCCTCCAAATTATACTTTATAAGCTTCATCTTTCGTTTTGGTGATTTAAGATTAGACTTTACTGGTAAAATATAAAATCTAAGAATCACTTCAGAGACTTCATCGATATAGACTGGACCGAAAATAGCTAGATTATTTAAAGTCTCATGCCAGGTCTCAGAATCATATTCATAATTATTTGATTCAAATGGAGGCATTATTTTTTCTCCAAATTCTGATTGCTTTACCTCAATAAGTGAATCTAATCCAAATCTACGTTCATACAGAACATTTGAGTTTGGAAAGGAATAAATAATACGATTGTTCTGCCTATCAAAAGCCTGATAAATATAATCGTAAGGAAGAGCCCCCCAATCCCCCTCTTGAAAATAAACTCTCGGATAAGGATTAGCAAGACTAACATCACCCTTTGAAATGGAATAACGTAAAATTGGATGAAACTCTGGCGAATAATCGCCCCAAACAATTGAGTTATAATAAATGTAGTCGCCAAAAATAATTGGTGGACTTGAAGATGTTGCATAGGGACTTTGGCGAATTGAGAGGTCCATCAACGCAAAATCATTGATAATATTTCCTAAATGATCAGATAGATAAGAGTATCTTCCCTTTCCAAATAAGAGTATGGAGTCGCTTCCCACATGCTTAAAGGTCATGACACCTTTCATCAAGCCATCTCCGCCTACTTTAAAAGACAACTTTTTATTGAACTTGCTTGTCCTTACATCATAGTAATAGATCGTATTTGTCAAGTCATTCAACAAGGATAAAAAAGGTTGATCGTTCAGAACGACCAGCTCCAATCCATGAAAATAATCTGGTGTGAGAGAGTCCAACTGAAAACTGATAGAATCAATTGCGTCCAATTGCTTTGGAGAAATAGCGTTTTCCTTTTTAGCACATGAAAAAATAATCACTAGAATCAGTAAGTATCGCATCGATAAACAATTGAATTTTGAGTCGGAAAAAAGCACAAAATTTTTAAGGTAAAAAACTAAAAATATCTTAAATCTACCTACTAATAGAAGTTCTTAGATCATCCAACGGCTTTTATTTTCTTTCAAATTCGGGACACTTTTACCGGAAGATATAGAATTATGGAGAGAGTGTGGATTGTTTTTGTAAGGTATTATCGTTAAAAAAAGACATGCTATTAAACTTCAATCAATGCCCCAGATTGGATACCCCACCAGAAACCATAAACTTCATCACATCTGAGCTTTTCACTCCATGGAGAGGTTTGACTTTGTCTTTTGGTACTAAAAACACATTCCCTGACACATTATAGCTGTGTGGAAAGTAAACGGCTATCAGATCAGGTTCACCAATCTCGGACATATCTTCCTGAGTTATAAAACCCAATCGTGAAAGTGTATCCGATATCTGAACAATGACAGGAGAGCTAAATTTCTTTTTATCTCCCACAAAAGCCCCCATCAAATCCTTAATGGACGTATAAAGTAGATTCACCAATGGAATCTTAAATACTCCTCTTTCAAACCATTCAAAAAAAGGTTTGGTAAAGAATAAACTTGCCAGATATCCAATAAAAGTAATCAAGCCTAAAACCATTAAGATGCCAATCCCTGGAATAGGAACGGGAATCAAATTGTCTAAAAAGACAAAAATGGCATAGATCACATAAATCGTAACGGCTAACGGAGTAATGAATAACAGCCCTCTCAGAAAGTAGGACAGAATTCTTTTATAAGTGAATCCCATGGATTTAGATCTAGAAAAGATTTGAATTACTAATTCATCAAGTACGAATACTCAAAGGTATCAATCCAGCAATTTAATCTTCACACTTCTATAAAAAATCACTGATTCTGGATCATGGGCTTGTAAAGCAATGGTTCCCTTATCAAACTTCTTCTCTTCAGCGTTGGCAGGCCTGTCAGCATCCTCAGACTCATCATATTCCATAACTACCTCATCATTGATTTTGACAGTAGCCTGATCTCCTTTGACAATAATATGGTAAGTATACCATTCGCCATCATTCACATATACTTCTCTTACATCATTGAAAGAATAAAGGCTTCCTGATTTTCTCCAGTCAGCATGTGATTGATTGACTTGTACTTCATATCCTTTTTCAGGCCAACCTTTTTCTTGGTAAGCAGTATGGATAAAAATTCCTGAATTGGCTTTCGGCATTGTTTTTACCTCTACCATCAATTCAAAATTCTTGAATTCATGATCTCTCACCGGTCCCACATAAAAAGCATGTGCTCTGGGTCCATCCACTTTAATTACACCATCCACTACTTGAAAGGAATTTGGATTTTCAGATACTTTCCATCCATCCAAATTCTTCCCGTTAAATAATTCAATCCAATCTGTCGATTGAGCAAATGACAAAGAGCAAATGAGTAGAAAGGTTAAAAATAAGCTTAGTTTTTTCATCTGTTTATAAATTGTTTTTTAGAGGTCAGATGGAATGGCCAGGATAATAATCCCCCTGTGTGAGAATTTTCCTAATGGACATTTCATAAGGATACAATCAAGGTTTGATCTATGAATATACGATTACAATCAGCAGCTATCCAAACCGCTGGAAAAACAAAAAAGGCTCTGAATTTCTCCAGAGCCTTTCCTATAATATTTGATGATTTTATAAGTCAATTCCCATGAATGACATGAAGGCAATACCCATCAATCCAGTCAAAAGCATAGTGATACCCAATCCTTTCAATCCATCAGGTACAGCAGAATACTTCAGTTTTTCACGGATAGCAGCCAAAGCTACGATAGCCAAGAAGAACCCTGTACCTGAACCAAATCCATAAACTGCAGATTCGGCGAAAGTATAGTCTCTCTGAACCATAAAAAGAGATCCACCCAAGATCGCACAGTTTACCGCAATCAAAGGAAGGAAGATACCCAATTGACCATAGAGAGAAGGGGCAAACTTCTCAACGACCATTTCTACCAGCTGTACCATCGCCGCAATGATCGCGATAAACATGATAAAGCGTAGGAAAGTCAAATCTACTGAAGCCAAAGAAGCATTAGCCCAAGCCAAAGCACCTTCTTTCAATACAAATTCATTCAAAAGCCAGTTGACAGGTGCAGTTACAGTTAATACGAAAATAACTGCTGCACCCAAACCAAGGGCTGTACTTACTTTTTTGGAAACGGCTAGGAAAGAACACATCCCCAAGAAGTAGGCGAAAACCATGTTGTCGATAAAGATCGACCGGATTCCAAGATTAATTAAGTCCATTTTTCTAAGCGATTTTTAGTGTTCTACATATCCTGTTATGGTGCGCTGCACCCAGATGATCAAGCCCAAGATGATAAAGGCACCCACAGATGAAACCATCAAGCCATTGGTCGCCAACTTGAAATCAGGCCCAAAAAGTCCAGAAATGTATTCATAGACAGGGACTCCGAAAACAGAGCCAGATCCTAAAAGCTCTCGGAAGAAAGCTACCGCAAGAATGATCCAGGAATAACCCAAGGCGGAACCCAAACCATCAAGGACAGAATCGTAAGGCTTATTACCCAAAGCAAATGCTTCCAAGCGGCCCATTACAATACAGTTGGTGATGATGAGTCCGACAAATACGGAGAGTTCCTTATACATGTCGTAAGCGAAAGCTTTAAGCACCTCGGAAACCAAAGTCACCAAAGTTGCAACCACAGCCAATTGCACGATAATTCGAACTCGGGTTGGAATAGTATTTCTAAGTAGAGAGATAGCCAAGTTAGACATGACCACTACAAAGATTACAGATATTGCCATTACTAGAGTAGGCTTCATCTGGGTCGTTACCGCCAAGGCAGAGCAGATACCCAAAACCTGAATGGTGATCGGGTTGTCATCTACTAGAGGATCAGTAACCAGTTTTTTTCTGCGCTTGGAAAGAAGAGCCTCTGCTGGCTTCTTTTCAATCGCTTTTTCTATAGTTTCAGCACTCATAGGTCTTTATTCTAGAAAGGTGGAAAGAATGGGATTAAAGAGCCTCAGCAACTGCCTGAGAGTTCTTTTTGGATTCGATGAAAGACTTGTAGTAGCCCAGATAATTCTGCAACATGGCATTCACACCGTTTCCGGTAATTGTAGCTCCAGACATACCGTCTACTTTGTGAGGATCAGAGGAATAATCTTTTCCTTCTCCTTTTTGCATTTGGATTGCAACCAATTCTCCGTTCTGATCAAAAATCTCTTTTCCAGTATATCTTTCTTGCACACCTGGCTCTGTGATTCTTGCTCCCAAACCTGGAGTTTCACCAGCATGGGCCAAGGTAATACCTCCTACGGTATTCATATCCGTATCCAAAGCAATAAAGCCCCAAATTGCATCCCAAAGACCCGCTCCATAGAGAGGGAAAATATAGGACTCAACCGCTTCATTGTCTCCTTCTGCATGGAAAATGAAAACAGGAAACAAGCGCTGGTCAGCAGGCTTCTTGTAGTTTTTGGCAATGTCTACATTCTCAGCATTAACAGGTGCACCAGCTTGTTCAGTAACCTCCTTTCCATTGATATCCACTACTACGGATGAGATTCGGTTAGCATAGAAAGCATTGATTTGCTCAGGACTCATCGCGTCGATTTCCTCTCCGGAAATCACAGCACCCAAGATTTGCTTTTTCTTGTCCAAGGCAATAGCTTCTTTCTGCAAAGGACCCAAGACCTGGGAAGTGCCTGATAGAAGCAGACCAAGAACCACGGTCAAAATGACCGAAAATGTGATGATATAAACGTTAGACTGTTGCACGTTGTAACCTCCTTGTTTTGTTGGCTTTTACTACATAATAATCAATCAAAGGCGCAAACACGTTCATAAATAGAACGGCTAGCATAATTCCCTCTGGATAGGCTGGGTTTGTAACTCTAATGATCACTGTCAAGAAACCTATCAATAATCCATAAATCCATTTACCGGTTTCTGTCTGTGATGCTGAAACAGGATCAGTTGCCATAAATACGATACCGAAGGCCAAGCCACCCATCACCCAGTGATATTGAGGAGGCATTGCCATGTATTCATTTACAGCAAAAAGATTCATCACGAATCCCATGATGTACGCTCCTGCGAAACCGGAAACGATAATCTTCCAGCTTGCTACTCCTGTACCTATCAAAATCAAAGCTCCAACCAATGCCATCAATGTGGAAGTCTCCCCGATTGAACCAGGAATCCATCCCATAAACATGTTAGCGAAGCTGAACATATCTGAACCCAGTGCAGTGTTATGACTGGCTAAAGCTTCAGTCACAGGCACACCATCTACTCCGGCATTATAGGCAACAGCCAAAGCAGTTGCTCCAGAGAAACCGTCAACTGCGGCTTTATCACCTAAATAAGTCCAAACTTGGTCACCAGAAATCTGTGCAGGATAAGCAAAGTATAAGAATGCTCTTGCTGTCATGGCCACGTTCAGGATATTCATCCCTGTCCCTCCAAAAACTTCTTTTGCAATAACTACAGCAAAAACTGTAGCCAAGGCAACTTGCCACAAAGGTGTAGTCGCAGGTACTACCAAAGGAATCAACATTCCTGTTACCAAGAAGCCTTCGTTGATAGGGTGCTTTCTAATCACAGCGAATGTAGCCTCTACCAAACCACCAGCAGCATAAGCTACAATAATGATTGGAAGAACCAATTGCAAACCGATTAGGGCTTTATCTCCGAAATTTTCCCACAAACCTGCTGTTTCTCCAGTGGCCAACAAGCTTTGATGTCCAACATTGTAAATACCAAACAACAAGCAAGGAATCATGGCCACCACTACAGTGATCATCATTCGCTTCAGGTCAATGGCATCCTTTACTTGGGCACCTTTGATTCCTGTGGTATGATTTGGTGAGAAAAGGAAGGTCTCACCCGCCTCAAATGCGTAATATAAACTTTCAAGCTTGCCCCCTTTTTCAAAAAGAGGCTTCTGCTTGTCCATTAAATCTCTTAGAAACTTCATATGGATTAACTGTATTGGATTAATTCTATACCTTTTCTTACCAACTCCTGCACAGGATGCTTGGACACATCGACAAATTCACAAAGTGCCAAATCCTCTTCTACGATCTCATAGATTCCCAATTCTTCCATTTCATCAAAATCTTCAGCCATGATGGCTTTCAATAAATAAACTGGAAGAATATCCATCGGAGTTACTGATTCAAACACACCGGTTTGAACAAATGCTCTTTCCTCTCCTCTAGCATTAGAGTCAAGTACATATTCTTTGTTTGGTTTTAGGAAGGAAAGTAAGCCTAAAGCTCTGTGATAGCTTAGCTTTTCGGTGGTAGGCTTTGCCCAACCTAAGAACTCATAATAATCTCCTTCAGGGATTACAGTGATCTGGTTGTGATAGAAACCTAAATAACCTTCCATAGAGATTTTTTCTCCTGTCAAAACATTGCCAGAGATCACTCTAACATGCCCACTGTTCAAATTTCCTTTTACAAAAGTGGACACACAAGCTCCAGCCTTTGTTTTCACGTAGGCAGTTTTAGTCAATTCTGAACCAGTGATGGCAATGACTTTAGAAGCATCAAACACACCATTCACTATCAATTTACCGATCTGTACCACCCCTGCCGGAGAAATAGTCCAAGCAATTTCACCCTTGTTGATAGGGTCTAGGTGATGAATCTGCACACCCACATTGCCTGCAGGATGTGGACCGGAGAATTGATTGATCTGAACACCTTTAGCCTGTGAGAAAATCGAAGGAATTGAATTAGAGCCATCCACATTGAGGTGAATTTTTCCTTCAGTCAATTTCGCCAAAGCGTCCAAACCTGCCTGAAAATAGGAATCTTCACCTTGAAGGGTGAATCCCAAATCAGGAGCCAATGGATGCGTATCAAAAGCAGAAATGAAAATAGCCTTTGGAGTATCTGCCGGATTAGCTACAACTCCAAATGGACGCTGAATCAAATTTGGCCAAACTCCGCTTTGGGTTAGTTTTTGGACTAGAGAATCTCTATCGATAGAGGCTAGGTTGATTTTACCCAGATCTTCAAAAGAGTTTTCTTTATCCGCCAAAATTTTGATTTCGAGCAGCTTTCGCTTTTCACCCCTTTTGACTTCAACGATTTCACCTGATACCGGCGCCACGTACATGACTTGATCCAAGGCCTTATCGAACAGGATTGGAGTACCAGCCTTCACTGCATCTCCCTCATTGACAAGTACTTTTGGTCTTTGAAGACCAATAAAGTCTGTCGGCTTAATTGCGAAGGTTTGAGCGGGAGCAAAATCAGCCAGCTCTTGCTTAGCCTTTCCTGCCAGGTTGATGTCAAAACCTTTCTTAAGCTTCACTATTTTAGACATATCTGTTTTTGAACTATGAGCTTTTGAAAAACGCCCCAAATCTAATAAATAACCTCTTTATTTATAGAGTATCTGGAAGTTTATCTTTGAATTTCTTATAGAAAGTTTCCCTTTGATTCCAAAAGGTTGATTTATGGTTTAAGCAAGCAATGCATTCTCTTCCATAGATTCCAAGTGGCTTTTGACTTGCTCCATCAGCCACATGGGAGTAGAAGTGGCTCCGCAGATTCCAACTTTATCTGTTGGCTGAAACCAGTCTGGATTCATTTCTGTTTCGTTTTCTATGAAATAACTTCTGGGATTTTCACTCAAACAAACTTGGTAAAGTGCTTTACCATTTGAGCTTTTTTTACCGGAAACAAATAAAATCACATCATTTTCTTGCGCAAATCGCTGAAGCTGAGGCTCTCGGTTGGATACCTGTCGACAGATTGAATCATTTGCATTGAAATCCACTTCTGTCAATTCACCTTTGGCCGCTTTAATTCTCTCTTCAATTTTTTGAGAAAGCTCATAAAAGCCTTTGGTACTTTTGGTGGTCTGACTGAACAGTGTAACCGGCTTATTAAAATCGATTTTCTCCAAATCTGCATCTTCCATCACAACGATGGCCTTTTCCAAGGTTTGACCAGTCAAGCCAATCACTTCTGCATGTCCTTTTTTTCCATAAATTACAATTTGGCCATTCTCCCGCTCCATTTTATCAAAGGCGGTTTTGACACGATGCTGCAATTTTAGGACTACAGGACAAGATGCATCAATCAGCTCTATGTTGTTTTCTATGGCAGTTTTATAAGTCTCCGGGGGTTCACCGTGGGCACGGATCAAAACTTTACAATCACTCAGTTCAGTCAATTGATCTCTATCTATCACCACCAGCCCCTTTTCTGCGAGACGCTTGACCTCCATATCATTATGAACGATATCTCCCAGGCAATAGAGTTTTTCTGATTGCTCCATTTCATCCTCTGCCATTTTGATGGCAAATTCTACTCCAAAGCAATAGCCTGAATTCTTATCGATGGTTACTTGCATAATCTTCTCTAGGATTAATTTTTTGCTTGGCCAAATACACAATTTGTGCAACTTGCTCCACAAAGCTGAGATTACTGGTGTCTATTTCGACGGCATCCTCCACTTGGATCAGAGGACTTTCACTTCTGGAAGAATCTATTCTATCTCTTTCGGCTAGGTTTTGCTGAATATCATCCAGGTCAATCATGTCGCCTTTTTCCAGCATTTCTTGTTGCCTTCTGTAAGCTCTAGTCTCCAAATCTGCCGTCATAAATATTTTTAATTCAGCATCAGGAAATACTACAGAACCTATATCCCTTCCATCCATCACCACACCTTTTGATTTACCTAAACGTTGCTGTTGCGCTACCAGTTCCTTTCTGATTTCCTTGATTTTAGCTATCTCGCTAACCTTTTCGGAAACGCGCATGCTACGTATTTTAGATTCTACGTTGACTCCATTCAAATAGGTTTCTTGTTTTCCTGTATCAGGATTGGGATGAAATTCGATTTCAAGTGATTTCAATCCTTTTGAAACATCCTGAGGGTTGGATGGGGCAAGATAATTGTCCAAGAAATGTAGCGTAGCTGCCCGATACATGGCACCCGAATCAATGTAGGTATAGCCCAATTCTTTGGCAACTGCCTTAGCTGTAGAGCTTTTACCACAACCCGAATACCCATCTATGGCGATGACAATTTTACCCATTCAAAAATCCAGCTTTCGGTCCTTTTTAATTCCGTCGCAAATATAGTAGTTTTAATCCAAACGAATTTTTGGGAGAGGATTTTCCCCATTTTTATTTTATTGATATAATTCAGATTTCATGATGATTATAGCCAGATATGTAGACATACATCAAAGGAGGATTTATCCAGTGGAGCTCGAAGTTTTAAAAGGAGAAATTGCTTCCATCCGGCCCACATTCGCACGAGGAGATATTCCCTTTCTCATGCCCGGATTTATTGATGCTCACGTACATGTGGAATCATCCATGCTGGTCCCGTCAGAATTTGCCCGATTAGCCGTTACTCACGGAACGGTGGCAACTATCTCCGATCCTCATGAGATTGCCAATGTATGTGGGATGGCGGGAGTAGAATATATGATTGAGAATGGTAATCAGGTTCCATTCAAATTCTATTTTGGTGCTCCTTCCTGTGTGCCTGCTACGCCTTTTGAGACAGCTGGTGGAGAAATTGATGCATCGGATATAGAAACCCTGATGAGTAGACCAGAAATTCATTATCTGGCAGAAATGATGAATTGGCCGGGAACTGTCAATCAGGATCCTTTGGTCATGGAAAAAATCAGAATTTCCCAAAAATATGGAAAGCCAATAGATGGGCATGCTCCTGGACTAAAGGGAGAATTAGCTGAAAAATATGTGAAAGCAGGGCCAAGTACGGACCATGAATGCTTTACCTACGAAGAGGCTTTGGGGAAAATAAAACTCGGAATGAAAATTTCGATCAGAGAAGGATCCGCAGCCAAAAACTTTGAAGCCCTTATCGACTTGATTGATGATTATCCAGAGATGATTATGTTTTGCTCAGACGACAAGCATCCAGATAATTTGGCCATCTCCCATATTAATGATTTAGCTGCACGTGCAGTCGCCAAAGGAAAGGACGTATTTGATGTACTTCGGGCAGCCTGCATTAATCCCATCCAACATTATTCATTGAATGTAGGGCAACTCAGAGCCAGAGACCCAGCAGATTTTATCCTAGTGAAGGATCTGGAGAAATTTGAAGTGCTCGCCACCTATATACAAGGACAAAAAGTCGCTGAAAACGGAAAGACGCTGATTCCAAGCATCAAAAATGAGTTGATCAATAATTTCCATACCTCTCTCAAAAAGCCGAAGGACTTTCAAATCCCTGCTTCTGGGAACAAGGTTAGAGTCATTGAAGCACTTGATGGACAGTTGATCACTCCAGAGATATCAGGAGAAATCATACTTCGCGAGGGCTTGGCAGAATCCAATCTGGAAAAGGACATCTTGAAAATTACTGTGGTCAACCGCTACGAAGATGCTCCTCCTGCTGTGGCATTTATCAAAAACTTTGGTTTAAAGGCAGGCGCTATCGCTTCTTCCGTAGGGCATGATTCGCACAACATTATTGCAGTAGGTGTTGATGATGTGTCTATCTGCAGGGCTGTCAACTTGCTGATACAAGTCAAAGGAGGAGTCTCTGCTGTCTTCGGAGAAAAAGAAGAAGTATTACCTCTTCCTGTGGCAGGGATTATGTCCCCTAAGGATGGATACCAAGTAGCTGAAGCTTACACCAAAATAGACCAACTATCCAAAGAAATGGGATCTAAGCTCAACTCTCCTTTTATGACGCTGAGCTTTATGGCATTGTTGGTCATTCCGGATTTGAAACTGAGTGATAAAGGCTTGTTTGATGGACAGAAATTCGCTTTTTGTGATTTGTTTTTTGATTTGTATTAAAGATTTAAAATATTTTATTCAATTAGTTTGTTTTGTTTTTAGTCCTCCTATATTGCTGGTGATTTTTTTAGCCATGGATCAATTCCGGGAAATTCTAGGCATTCCCAAAGCAAAACAATTTTCAAACTTAGATTTTAAAAAATCATGAAAAAGTTAAAATTATTCGCCTTATCCGCTAGTCTAGTTGGTTTAACATCACTAGGGTTGTCTTACTTTGGAACTAATAATGCCAAGGCTCAAGACAAAATGGTTTATTGCCAATGGGATGGTGAAGGATGTACTACACCTGTAGAAACAAATCTTTGCGGTTGCGAAACACAACCAGGCGAACAAGTTCAATAATCAATCTGTGGCTAGGCTTTATTTTATTGATTTTGATGAAATAGGGAACAGCCACATTTTTCATCTAATTATGCGTTCAATAATTTTAATTATTTCCCTTTTAGTTGTCTTTTCCTCATGTGAAAAAAAACATTTTTATTCCATCACAGAGAAAAAAGTAAGCGAAACATTAATCATTTCAATAAATTCAGATTTCAATCCCGATATCAGGAGGGTTCAATACATAGAGAGTGACTCAGGAGAGTATCTCGCAATTAAAAACAAAAGCAAACCTGAAATTATACTTTTCGATCTTCAAACTAAAAAAATAAACTACAAAATCCCACTATTTACAGATGGTCCAAATAGTATCGGGAATTATAGCGGATTTCAAATTTACAAACCTGATTGCGTACTTATTTCTTCCATACCCCCAAAGGCCTTTAGTATCAATTTCCAAGGTGAGGTTCTAGCCAGTACCCCAATATTTGATCCCGAAAACAAGGTCAATTATGTGGGGTCTACTAATGAGACACCATTTATTGTAAAAGATAAAGAACTTTGGGGAGCCCAGCCATTTTATTCAAATATTTTTAATATCACAGAGAAAGAAGCGATTAATACTCTTTCAATTTTTAAAATAGAAGCAAATAAAACCGATACTGTATCAAGATGGATTCCAATTTCTAGGCCTCCGAATATTTGGTCTGATGGAAAAAAAAGCGCCAATTTCGCATGGGCTAATAGGCATGATTCCATTATTGTTGCACCTTTTACTGACCATAGACTTTGGGTGATTTCAAAAAAAGGGGAAAGACTCGTGAGCTACGTAAATGTAAAGTCTGAATCAGTAAACAGTTTTAGAGTTATCGATGGATACCCTGCCCCTGGAGATAAGGGAATTATACAAGACTTAGAGAGTGATAGTTATGAGAATTTCATCTATGATATTTATAGAGATGTATTTTATCGATTTTTCTTACCAAAGATAGACGTCAACGATTATAACCTCAGTCCAAGATCAATTTTTTCAAGAAGACCTATGATTGGTGTCATGGTTCTAGATAAAGATTTGAAAATCTTAGGTGAATTCAATTTCTTAAACCATGAAATTGAAAACAGGAATTATTTCGTAGGAAAAAAGGGATTGTACGTGTCTACCAATAATCCCAACAGGGATGATTTTGATGAAAATATACTTCGATATGACATTATCAGGTTTGAAGGTCTGAATTATGAAGATTAAAACGCTTTTTATTTTGATGGATTTTTTTTTGCATTTCTCTCGTGCTCAAATCCCAATAAATCAAAAATTGCAGGGATCTTAAATATTACTGAGCCTGAAGATTGGATTTTGGTAGTCAATACTTAAGGATGTAAAACCTGTCTGGATAGCTTTTACAGTGAATTACAACTTCTTCCTAAAAGAAGCCCCGGAGCTATCGTTTTGATTGCAAAAAATACGAAAACGCTTCGACTACATCCTCTGATTGAAAATTCGCCGATTCCACTTTATCTCGATGAACAAAAAAACCTAATTAAGGAAGAGTTGGTACAAATGACTGATCAGATTCTGCTTTTTAGAGAGGAAGGATTTACCTCATTCGATATTTTGGATTATGAAAATGCTTTGAGTGAAATAAGATAGTATTGATCAAATACCAAAACAGAATTCTACCGGCATACCGTTCAGCTGTAGGAAAAGAAATACAGCTTAAAAAGCAGTATTATTATACACTTGAGCAATCGGTTAAAAGATAAAAGCCCGCCTTTAATAAAAAACAAACCCTCCAAGGGTGAAAACCTTTGGAGGGTGAGTATTTTAAAACTCCGAAGTAAAGTGAAACTCAATCTCGGGATAATTGTCCTGTACCAACTGAAGCCAGGCTTTAGACTAGTGCCTGCCTTACGAATTGAAATTCGCTTTTTGTGATCTGTTTTTTGATTTGTGATTAAAACTTTAAAATATTTTATCCAATTAGTTTGTTTTTTTTTTGCACCTCCTATATTGCTAGTGATCTTTTTGGCCATAGATCAAATCCGGGAAATTCTAGGCATTCCCAAAACAAAATCAATTTTCAAACTTAAATTTTAAAAATCATGAAAAAGTTAAAATTAATTGCACTAGGCATTGGCCTTTATGGGGCAGCAATCTTTGGTATGTCTTATTTGACTTCCAATGAAGCAGAAGCCCAAGGTGAGATTGCCAAGTGCGAGTGGGATGGTAAAACTTGTACCAAGCCCAAAGACAAGGCTCCCTGTGGTTGTGAAGTTGACGGAGCGGCAGTACAATAATTAATTTAATAGTAAGGCTGTTTCTAAAGTTTGAATATTCTTATATTATAGTAAAAGGAAAGTTTAGATTTTTGAAGCAGCCTGCCTTCATTATATGAAAAATATTATTTTCCTCCTAAGTCTGGTTGCATTAAACAATTGCAAACCAAAACAAAATGAAATCAAGCAAATCAATAAACAAGTTTACTCCACAATTCAAATTCCAATTGATCAGAGCTTTAATCCAGACCTATCTCGGATTCAACACTTTGATAGTGATTCCGGTGAATACATAGCTATACAAAATAAAACTAATTTTGAATTAGGTATATTTAGTTTAAACTCTCTCGATATACATCAAATCATACCATTGAAAAAGGAAGGTCCTAATGGTATAGGATTAATGAATGGTTTCACCATAAAATCAGAGGATACAATAGTAATTGCTTCGATCCCACCTAGAGTTCATCTAATCAATTTTCTTGGAGAAAAGTATTCTACGATCAAAATTGAAGACCCTGAAAAAAAAGCAAACTACTTGTCGTCCAATAATGAGACTCCCTTTATTTTTCTAGGTAAAGAATTATTTGGTATACAGCCTTATTTCCAAGACTTATATAACATAAGTTTTAAAGATATTGAAAACACTCGACCCATTTTTAAATTAACAATACATTCTGAAAGGGAAAATGAACTAAAGTGGCTAAACATAAACCGTCCAAAGGATGAATGGGACAATGGAAAAAAAAGTCTTGATATTTCATGGACGGATAATGGAGATTCAATCCTGATAGCTCCTCAATTAGACCATAGAATCTGGATTGTATCTAAAAAAAAGGAAAGACTACTTGGAATAAAAGAAATTAAATCTAATCAAATTAATGGTTTTAGAATAATAAAAGATAGCCCAGTTGGGGATGTTGAAATAATCAAAGATTTGGAAAATGGGCGATATGAACTTTTGCTTTTTGATCAATATAGAAAAATCTTTTACCGCTTCTTCTATCCTTCTATTAAGATTGAGTCCTACAATCTCACTCCCAGAAATATGTTGCAAAATCATCCAAAACTTGGCATAATGATTTTAGACAAAAGTTTAAATATCATAGGGCAACATCTTTTTGAAACGAATTACGCTCAAGCTTGGAATTACTTTGTCGGCCGTAAAGGCCTATACATCTCAACAAATAATCCCAACAGGGATGATTTCGATGAAAATATCCTTCGGTATGACATTATTAGGTTTGAAGGTCTGAATTATGAAGATTAAAACACTTTTTATTTTGATGGTTTTTTTTGCATTTCTCTCGTGCTCAAATCCCAATAAATCAAAAATTGCAGGAATCTTAAATATTACTGAGCCTGAAGATTGGATTTTGGCAGTCAATCCTGAAGGATGTAAAACCTGTCTGGATAGCTTTTACAGTGAATTACAACTTCTTCCTAAAAGAAGCCCCGGAGCTATCGTTTTGATTGCAAAAAATACGAAAACGCTTCGACTACATCCTCTGATTGAAAATTCGCCGATTCCACTTTATCTCGATGAACAAAAAAACCTAATAAAGGAAGAGTTGGTACAAATGACTGATCAGATTCTGCTTTTTAGAGCGGAAGGATTTACCTCATTCGATATTTTGGATTATGAAAATGCTTTGAGTGAAATAAGATAGGATTCATGATTTTCAAAAAACAGAATTCTCCCAGTATACCGTTCAACTGTAGGAAAAGCAATACAGCTTATAAAGCAGTATTATTATACACATGAGCAATCGGTTAAAAAAAAGCCCGCCTTTTTCAAAAAACAAACCCTCCAAGGGTGAAAACCTTTGGAGGATGAGTAATTTAAAACTCCGATGTAAAGTGGAATTCAATCTCAGGATAATTGTCCTGAACCATCTGTAGCCAGGCTTTGGACTAGTGGCTACCTTATAATAAAAAATTCGCTTTTTGCGATCTGCTTTTTGATTTGTAATTAAAACTTTAAAATAATTTATTCAATTAGTTTGTTTTTTTTTTGCTCCTCCTTTGTTACTAGTGATCTTTTTGGCCATGGATCAAATCCGGGAAATTCTAGGCATTCCCAAAGCAAAACAATTTTCAAACTTAAATTTTAAAAAATCATGAAAAAGTTAAAATTATTTGCCTTATCCGCTAGTCTAGTTGGTTTAGCATCACTAGGGCTATCTTACTTTGGAACTAATAATGCCAAGGCTCAAGACAAAATGGTTTATTGCCAATGGGATGATGAAGGATGTACTACACCTGTAGAAACAAATCTTTGCGGTTGCGAAACACAACCAGGCGAACAAGTTCAATAATCAATCTGTGGCTGGGCTTTATTTTATTGATTTTGATGAAATAGGGAACAGCCACATTTTTCATCTAATTATGCGTTCAATAATTTTAATTATTTCCCTTTTAGTTGTCTTTTCCTCATGTGAAAAAAAACTTACTTATTCTATCACAGAGAAAAAAATAAACGAAACGTTAATCATTTCAATAAATTCAGATTTCAATCCCGATATCAGGAGGGTTCAATACATAAAGAGTGACTCAGGAGAGTATCTCGCCATTAAAAACAAAAGCAAACCTGAAATTATACTTTTCGATCTTCAAACTAAAAAAATAAACTACAAAATCCCGCTATTTACAGATGGTCCAAATAGTATCGGGAATTATAGCGGATTTCAAATTTACAAACCTGATTGCGTACTTATTTCTTCCATACCCCCAAAGGCCTTTAGTATCAATTTCCAAGGCGAGGTTCTAGCCAGTACCCCAATATTTGATCCCGAAAACAAGGTCAATTATGTGGGGTCTACTAATGAGACACCATTTATTTTAAAAGATAAAGAGCTTTGGGGAGCCCAGCCTTTTTATTCAAATATTTTTAATATCACAGAGAAAGAAGCGATTAATACTCTTTCAATTTTTAAAATAGAAGCAAATAAAACTGATACTGTATCAAGATGGATTCCAATTTCTAGGCCTCCTAATATTTGGTCTGATGGAAAAAAAAGCGCCAATTTCGCATGGGCTAATAGGTATGATTCCATTATTGTTGCACCTTTTACTGACCATAGACTTTGGGTGATTTCAAAAAAAGGGGAGGGACTAGTGAGCTATGTAAATGTAAAGTCTGAATCAGTAAACAGTTTTAGAATTATCGATGGTTTCCCTGCCCCTGGAGATAAGGGAATTATACAAGACTTAGAAAGTGATAGTTATGAGAATTTCATCTATGATATTTATAGAGATGTATTTTATCGATTTTTCTTGCCAAAGATAAACGTCAACGATTATAACCTCGGTCCAAGATCAATTTTTTCAAGAAGACCTATGATTGGTGTCATGGTTCTGGATAAAGATTTGAAAATCTTAGGTGAATTCAATTTTTTAAACCATGGAATTGAGAACAGGAATTATTTCGTAGGTAAAAAGGGATTGTACGTGTCCACCAATAATCCCAACAGGGATGATTTTGATGAAAATATCCTTCGATATGACATTATTAGGTTTGAAGGTCTGAATTATGAAGATTAAAACACTTTTTATTTTGATGGTTTTTTTTGCATTTCTCTCGTGCTCAAATCCCAATAAATCAAAAATTGCAAGGATCTTAAATATTACAGAGCCTGAAGATTGGATTTTAGTAGTCAATCCTGAAGGATGTAAAACCTGTCTGGATAGCTTTTACAGTGAATTACAACTTCTTCCTAAAGGAAGCCCTGGAGCTATCGTTTTGATTGCAAA
>NZ_DFMT01000031.1:290440-310739 GCF_002376385.1 Algoriphagus sp. UBA3586
ATGCTTTGAGTGAAATAAGATAGTATTCATGATTTTCAAAAAACAGAATTCTCCCAGTATACCGTTCAACTGTAGGAAAAGCAATTCAGCTTATAAAGCAGTATTACCATACAAAAGAGCAATCGGTTAAAAGGAAAAAGCCTGCCTTTGACAAAAAACAAACCCTCCAAGGTTGAAAACCATTGGAGGATGAGTAATTTAAAACTCCGATGTAAAGTGAAATTCAATCTCAGGATAATTGTCCTGAACCATCTGAAGCCAAGCTTTGGATTCGGCCATAAAGACCAGTTTCCCGTCTTTATCATGAGCAATATGGCGGTTCTTTGATCGAACAAACTCATCCAATTGCTTTTTATCCTTACTACTGATCCAGCAGGCTTTATATAAATTCATCGGATGGAATTCCACTGTGGCATTGTATTCATTTTTCAATCGGAATTGAATCACTTCAAATTGAAGCTGTCCCACAGTACCGACTACTTTTCGAGAACCCATATCGAAGGTAAACAGTTGGGCTACTCCTTCCTCCATCAATTGCTTCAGCCCTTTTTCCAATTGCTTGGTCTTCATGGCGTCTTTGTTGACCACTTCTCTAAAGATCTCCGGCGAGAAACTAGGAATTCCCGTGAAGACCATATTCTCCCCATCCGTTAATGTGTCGCCGATTTTTAGATTTCCTGTATCATACAAACCCACAATATCACCTGGAAAAGCCTCATCAATGATCTCTTTATCCTGAGCCATAAACTGAGTCACATTTGAAAAACGAAGTGGCTTGGGTCCTCTTACGTGGTTGTAAGGCTTGTTTCGTTCAAATTTACCGGAGCAAATTCTCAAAAAAGCAATTCTATTTCGGTGATTAGGATCCATGTTCGCATGGATTTTAAAAACAAATCCTGAAAACTTGGATTCATCCGGTTTCACCTCTCTTACATCTGTATTCCTGCTTTTAGGTGCAGGGGCAATTTTGATAAAAGTATCCAGCATTTCATTCACTCCGAAATTATTTACCGCAGATCCAAAAAACACGGGGGCAACTTTTCCCTCTAAATACTCTTTCGGATCAAATTCTGGATATACCCCATCAATCAGCTCCACATCTTCCCGAAGTTGGTTTGCAGCATTCTGCCCAATCAAGGTATCCAATTCAGAATCTTCTAAATTTTCAAAGGTAGTTCGGTCATCGGAAAGCTTTCGCTGAGAAGGTGTGAAAAGATTAAGCTTCTTATCGTAAAGATTGTATACACCCTTGAAACTTTTACCCATGCCAATCGGCCAAGAAAGTGGTCGGCATTGAATATTCAACTTTTGCTCTACCTCATCTAATAAATCGTAAGGATCCCTTCCTTCTCTATCCAGCTTGTTGATAAAGCAAATAACTGGTGTATTTCTCATCCGGCAGACTTCCATCAGCTTTTCAGTCTGAATCTCCACCCCTTTTACACAGTCAATTACCATAATAACCGAGTCCACAGCTGTCAGGGTTCGGTAAGTATCTTCTGCGAAATCCTGGTGACCAGGAGTATCCAGCAAATTGATTTTGGTGTCTTTATATTCGAAGCCCATCACAGAGGTTGCCACGGAAATACCTCTTTGCTTCTCGATTTCCATCCAGTCAGACTTGGTTGCTGTATCAATCTTATTGGATTTGACAGCACCTGCAGTATTGATCGCCCCACCAAAAAGCAAAAGTTTTTCGGTCAACGTGGTCTTCCCTGCATCCGGGTGGGCAATGATGGCAAAAGTTCTTCTCTTACTGATTTCCTTATTCAAACTCATGGGTCCTTTCTTTCAGCCTGCAAAGGTAAGGAAAATGGATTTAGGAATTTAGAGTTACTAATAAGGATATCAAACTTATCCCTGATTGTTCAAGGTTGAGGATAAAGTATGGAGTTCCGATTTAATTTCGCAAATCGTCAATCTACTTTCGATAATCCCTCAATATTCCAAAATTCCTTCTGTAACAAACTGTTCTGCACCCTCTAAAGTACTGTGCAAGACAATTCTAAAGGTAGTGCCAACTCCAACTTCTGAGCTTTTAACAAAAATTTTACCGCCGTGGTAACTTTCTATGATTCGTTTAGCCAATGTCAACCCTAAGCCCCATCCCCGCTGTCTGGTAGAGAAACCTGGATTAAAAACTTTTCTGAAAAGTCGCTTTTCCATCCCCTTTCCATTATCTGTAATATCTATGATAACAAATTTATCACTGTCTTGAAGCAGCTCAATAGTAATCGTGCCTTTGCCCTTCATGGCATCAACAGCATTTTTACAGATATTTTCTATCACCCATTCAAAAAGCGGTTTATTCATCATGGCATCCAAATCTCTGGAGTCAGCCTTGATATTTAAATCCACTTTGGTCGAAATTCTTGGCCGGAGATAAGTGATCGTTTCTTCTATGACCTGATATAAGTTCTCAGCCTGAATCATAGGCTTGCTTCCAATACTTGAAAATCGCTCCGTTACCATTCTCAGCTTCACGACATCCTTATCCATTTCAGTGATAATCTCCTTATTTTCTTCCCAAACAGGAGAGTTTCTGAGATAATCTATCCAAGCCATCAAAGAGGCGATCGGAGTTCCCAACTGATGTGCAGTTTCCTTGGTCAGTCCTGCCCAAACCCGATTCTGCTCTGCGATTTTACTTTGGTTAAAAATTGCATAGGCCAGCATCCCAAAAATCAAAATTACCGCCAGTTGCACATAAGGATAATATTTCAAATTGATAAGTAATTCTGAATTGCGATAGTAAACCAGAATATCTGCTTCCCGAAGTAGAATAGGCTCATATTCGGCCTTCATTTTTTCCAATTCAATATCCAAGGTTTTCAGGGAATCCTCTCCATCCGCATTTTTCTTGAATCGTATATTTCGAAATTCTATAGGCTCACCACTGGCATCCACCATAATTACCGGAATAGAATAATTCTGCTGGATGATTTCCTGATTGATAAAAGTTAGGTTATCCGTATTGGAAGCGGCATATTCAAGCGCACTGGACAGGAGCTCTATCTGTCTTCTTTCCCGCTCTCTAAGTTCCTCCACCAGTCGGTTGGTATACCAAATGGATCCTGCTCCGATAATTAAAGATACAATTACCACCAACCATTTGACTTGTTTTCGGTTTTGATAGAAGTCGATGGAAGTAAGATCCTGGAAACGGTTTTTCATGCAGTTTAACTTGGCCTTTAAGGCTATTAACTCCTTTATCCAATAGATAGTATATCTCAGCTATAGATATTATCAGTTGGCTTCAGGAAGTGGATTTTAGTAAATTTAAGGTATTAAATCTAAGACAAAAACAAAATAAAAATATGAAAACGAATGACATCGGATTGGGCGTAAAAGACAGTATAGCCCTTATAGAAAAGTTAAATTTATTGTTGGCCAATTATCAGATTTATTATCAGAATCTGAGAAATTTTCATTGGAATGTAAGCGGTCCAAATTTCTTTGAACTCCATGCGAAGTTTGAAGAGCTTTATACCACTGCGAATGAAAACGTGGATGAAGTAGCAGAGCGAATTTTAACCTTGGGAGGAAGACCATTATCCTCTTACGGAGAGTACATTGAGAATTCTGAAATCAAGGAAGCGAGAGAAATTCAGGATTCTAAAAGAATGGTGGAAATTGTTCGAGAGAATCTAAATACTTTACTAAAAGTAGAGCGTGAAGTACTGGATTCTGCTTCCGAACAAGGAGATGAGGGTACCGTAACATTAATGAGTGATTACATCACAGCCAAAGAAAAAGTGGTGTGGATGCTCTCTGCATACCTGAAATAAATTTAGAAAGTAATTAGTTTTAATTCAATTGAAAAGTGGAACACTGAGGTTAATATCAGGTTCCGCTTTTCTTTTAATTCGAAGATTTAATCCACTTCCAAAGGGTTTTATAGGAAGGCTTGGTGCCATGCATTAAAATACCGATCCTGTAGATTTTTCCAGCAAGCCAAGTGGTAGCCAAAAACCCTAAAATCAACAAGAGCATAGAGAGTCCCAATTCCCAAAATGGAACACCGTAACTTACCCTTCCCATCATCGCTATGGGTGAAGTCAAGGGGATAATAGAAAGCCAAAAAGAAGTGGTACTATTTGGATCTTGCAACACAAATACAAATAAACCCATGTAGGCTACTATCAAAGGAACCGTAACTGGAAGCATGAATTGCTGAGCATCGGAAGGAGCATCCACAGCAGAGCCAATACCTGCAAACAAGGCCCCATATAATAAATAGCCTCCTAAGAAGTAAAATATAAAACTGGAGATAATACTGATAAAATCTATCCCTGCGATGACTTGCAGTATTTCAGTAAATTCAGAATTATCTGTTTGAATCATATCAGCCTGTGCCAATTCCATCGCTTGCTCTTGAGGCATTTGAAGGCCTAGGATTCCCGTTACAACAGTAGTCAAAGTACCTATCAAAATAATCCAGATTAAAAGCTGGGTTAAACCCACTCCGGCAATACCAACGATTTTCCCCATCATCAGCTGAAAGGGTTTGAGAGATGACACCAATATTTCAACAATCCGGCTGGACTTTTCCTCAATTACCCCTTGCATGATTTGATTTCCATAAATGAAAATGAACATGTAAATCAGAATTCCAGCTAAAAACCCTATCGCGTAATTGACTGTTGCATCGGATACTTTTTCTTCTCCTTTTTGGTTCAGTGTGATAGATTTCAAATCAACTGAAGTACGAATATCTGATAGAATTTGGGGGTCGATTCCTGAATCATAAAGACGCTGATCCTCAATTTTTTTCTTGAGACTACTCTCTAGATAAGATACCAAACTCATGCTGGGATTTTCCTCTCCGTAAAAGGTAATGCCCTGAGGATTTTTTAAGTCTATTTTAGGGATGTATAAAAACCCATAACGGTCTCCATTTTGAACGAGAAGCTTTGCCTCTTCAGGACTACTATCGGAAAATGAAAAAGCATATTGTTGAGAGCTTTCCATGAAAAAAAGCTTATTCTCATCCACCACTTCGATAATTCTTAGAGATTGGTTCTCTTTCTCTTCAACCGCAATCCAAACAAAAACCGCCATGATTGCCGGAAAAATCAGCAGCGTAAGCAAAGTGGCTAATAAGAAGGATTTCTTTTTTACCCGAGAAAGGTATTCTCTCTGAATGACTAACCAGATTTTATCCATTTTGAGTTGATTTTACCTGGTGAATAAAAATTTCTTCCATACTGGGAATTACTTCCTGAAAATTGGAAACCTGTCCGTAATTCATCAATTCTATCAAGAGTTCATTGGGAGTTTTACCGCTCAATGGCAGCGTAAAATGCACGGACTCTCCGTCAGTTTGAACCGCCCACTCAGTAGGAATAGGAAGAGTAGGTTGGTCAATACTAATTCTAAAAACTTCCGGTCTGTAGCTGTTTTTTACTTCTTTGATCGTTCCGTCTAAGATTTTGTGCGAACGGTTGATCATAGCAACCTGATCGCAAAGCAACTCTACGGATTCCATCCTATGCGTACTTAAAATGACTGTGGTACCCTGATTTCTCAGTTCTAGAATTTGGTCTTTGATGATTTCAGCATTCACAGGATCAAAGCCTGAGAATGGTTCGTCTAAAATTAATAAGGGAGGGTTGTGAATAATCGTAGAGATAAACTGAACTTTTTGAGCCATCCCTTTAGATAGATCTTCAATCTTTTTATCCTTCCATGTGCTCATTTCCATCTTGGCAAGCCAGTTATGGATTCGCTTTTTGGCTTCTTGTTGGGAAAGGCCCTTGAGTCTGGCAAAATAGAGCATTTGATCCCAGACTTTCATTTTTTTATAAAGCCCACGCTCTTCAGGAAGGTATCCTATAAGGCTGATGTGTTTTGGAGCCAAGGGCTGCCCATCAATCAAAACCTCACCGGAATCAGCATCTATAATTTGATTGATAATTCGAATCAAGGTAGACTTCCCCGCACCATTGGGGCCCAAAAGTCCAAAAATTACTCCTTTGGGGACTTTTAAATTAATATCTGTAAGAGCTCTATTTAAGCCGTAGGTTTTATTAAGGTTGAGGGTTTCTAGCATTGAAAAGGTTTTATTCTACTGTCAAAGAACCTACTCCAACATCAACAATCAATTCTAGTAAGTTGGGGTCATCAGGGTCATACCCTTTAGACACGTAGGTCTCATCTCCCAAAGAACGTAAATATTTTGGGATAGAAGTTCTGCACATAGCAGTTGTTCGGACTTTTATCCTAACTGGAAAGTTTTCAGGGGGAAGCTTAAGTTTCAATGTACCGGCGCCTACTGCTGCAATGACACTTGATGGCGAGGACATTCCATCGCTAAAATTCAAATTCAAGTTTCCATAATTAACCTCAAAAATCATTTTTTTGGCATTGGTGAAATTAGCCGACTGTACATTTACAGTACCCATATTTAAGGTAACCAACAATGTATCCATCCTGACTCTATTAGGATCTTCATTCCCGTAGTGGATTTTCACATCGGCGCTGGCACTCTTAACTTTTAATTGGCTGATAGGCAGCTGTGCCAAGTCAAATTCTGCTTTCCCTACTCCTAGAGTGAAATCCAAGTGATATAGAAAATTGGAGTTTAGACTGATATCCCAACTATGTCCGAAATCATCATTTCCTGAAGAAAAAATTTTTGAAGTGATGCTTTTACCCAGATTATCGGACTCCACATTTTTATGTACGAGAGAAGAATACAAAATATTATCGCTAACCTGATGTGAAAAATAAGGCAGAATATTAGCCTTCTCCAAGTGACCATGGATAGCGATAGGGTCTGAAATCCTTACCCTTTTAAGATGTGTAGAGCTTTTATAACTAGAGAATTCGAATAATACTAAATCGAAGCCTTCTTTTTCAGGAGCTCGGTACTCCTTAATCAACTGCGCGTTACTTGCACCTACCCCACCTAAGATTACTAGAAAAAGCAGACAGAATTTTCTCAGCATACGGATAGGTTACGACTTGACATGGAAAAGGTTTTTAAAAATATAAAAAAAGCCAGAATTGCTTCTGGCTTTATCAAATTTTAGAAAAACTCTTTCATTTTATCAAAGAAGGATTTGTCTTGTCTTCCTGGATCCGGTTTGAAATTTTCGGAATCTCTCAAGGCTTCCAAAGTCTGTCTTTCTTCTTTAGATAATTGAGTAGGAGTCCATACATTGACCATAATCAACTGATCTCCTTTGGTATAGCCATTAATATCTTTGATTCCTTTTCCTTTCAGTCTCAGCATTTTTCCAGACTGAGTACCCGGATCTATTTTGATTTTCACTTTTCCATCAATGGTTGGAACTTCCACAGAAGCCCCCAAGGCAGCATCTAAGAAAGAGATATAAAGATCGTAAATGACGTTATTTCCATCTCTTTGAAGTGTATTATCCTCAACCTCTTCTATCACTATTAAAAGATCGCCGGGGATTCCTCCTGGAATTTCATTTCCCTTTCCGGACATACTTAATTGCATTCCTTCAGCTACTCCTCCAGGGATATTGATAGAAATCACCTCTTCTTTGATGATAAGACCTCTGGAATCTGCTTCAGCAGGTTTTTTATCTACTATTTGGCCACTTCCTCCACAAACACCGCAGGTGCTAGCAGAAACCATCTGGCCAAGCATGGTATTTACCACCTTTTTTATCTGTCCAGATCCTTGACAGGTCGAACAAGACTTGAATGTAACGCCAGGGGCAATGACATGCCTTTTAACTTTGATTTTTTTCTCTACACCATTGGCTATTTCCTGAAGGTTAAGCTTCAGTTTTACACGAAGGTTTGTACCTTTTTTGGTACGTCTACCTCCACCACCTCCACCAAAGAATGAGGAGAAACCTCCCCCGCCTCCAAAAATATCACCAAACTGGGAGAAGATATCTTCCATATTCATACCTCCTCCACCGAAGCCTCCGTTTCCACCAAGGCCTTGATGACCGAATTGATCATAGCGCTGTTTCTTCTCAGGATTGCTTAGAACCTCGTAGGCCTCTGCAGCTTCCTTAAATTTTTCTTCAGCTTCTGGATTATCCGGGTTTTTATCGGGGTGATATTGGATTGCAAGCTTTCTGTAAGCCTTTTTGATCTCGTCAGCTGAGGCGCTTTTGCTTATACCCAATACCTCATAATAGTCTCTTTTTGCCATAATTACGCTCCTGTCACAACTTTGGCAAAGCGAACCACCTTATCTCCTAAGGTGTATCCTTTCTCTACCACGTCAATTACCTTTCCTTTCATTTCTTCACTCGGTGCTGGAATCTGAGTAATCGCCTCTTGAGTGTCGGCATCAAAAGGTTGCCCTATCAAATCACCCATTGGTTTTAACCCTTTGTTTTCCAATATTTTCAAAAGCTTATGGAAAATCAACTGATTTCCTTCACGCACTTTTTGAGCATCTTCCTCACTTTCATTTGCTTTGAAGGCCCTTTCAAAATCATCAACAACTGGAATCAAATCTCTAAGCACATCTTCAGAAGCAGTTTTGATCAAGTCCAGTCGTTCTTTCGCATTTCTCTTCCTGAAATTTTCAAAATCAGAATAGAGTCTCAGATATTTATCTTTTACCTCAGCTAATTCAGATTCAAGTTTCGCTAAAGAATCATCTGCTGTAGAATCAGTTTCTTGCTCTTGAGTCACTTCCTTTTCGGGAGTTTCCTCTACTGTCTCTTGAAGATTGTCTTTTACTTCTTCTTCCTTATTTTTCATAAATTATAAATCAATAGCTGGTTTATTCTAACTCATCAATATTATTGCCATAGAGCTCAACCTGACAAAGTGGCACTTATCCTTGTTGGATAGCCTGCCAAATCATATCCTTTAATTTATCCAGGTTGGTTTGGGCTACGGCTGAAATGAAAACAGATGGTATGCCCTCAGGCAATTCATTTTTCATTTCGGTCATCAACTCATCATCCAACATATCTGATTTGGAAATTGCCAGTAATCTCTGCTTATCTAAAAGCTCAGGATTATATTTTTCAAGTTCTCCCAGTAATATTTTGTATTGTTTTTTGATATTATCCGCATCTGCCGGGATAAGGAAAAGAAGGATGGAATTTCGTTCTATATGTCTCAAAAATCTTATCCCAAGGCCTTTTCCATCAGCTGCACCCTCAATAATTCCAGGGATATCAGCCATCACAAAAGACTTGTCATCTCTATATGCCACCACTCCCAAATTTGGCACGAGAGTAGTGAACGGGTAATCTCCTATTTCAGGCTTTGCTGCAGAAATTGATGAAAGGAGGGTGGATTTGCCTGCATTAGGAAAACCTACTAAACCAACATCAGCTAATAATTTGAGTTCGAGAATAATCCATTCTTCAATACCTGGTTCCCCAGGTTGAGCAAAGTGAGGGGCCTGATTGGTAGCAGATTTAAAATGATCATTTCCCAAACCTCCTCTTCCGCCTTTGGTGAGGATTACTTCCTGTCCGTCTTCAGTTATTTCAAATCTTTTCTCTCCAGTCTCGGCATCTTTTGCGACTGTCCCTAATGGAACTTCCAAAATGATATCTTTTCCGTCAGCTCCAGTGCGTCTTCCACCTTCGCCCGATTTCCCAGACTCAGCGATGACGTGCTTTTTATATTTCAAGTGAAGCAAAGTCCATAATTGGGCATTTCCTTTTAATATGATATGGCCTCCCCTGCCACCATCTCCGCCATCAGGACCACCTTTCGGTACATGTTTTTCCCTTCGAAAATGAAGAGAACCTGCACCTCCGGCACCTGATCTAGAACAAAACTTAACGTAATCTATAAAATTGGAATCTGCCATAATTTGCTTTAAATAAAAATGGCTAAGCAATCAGCCTAGCCAAATTTCGAATTGCAAAATTAGCAATTTTAAAGGAATCAGTAACTATCAATAACCTTTGTGATGTCTGAGAAGATTTCATCGATAGCACCTACTCCATTGATTTTTTTGAACTTCCCTTGTTTTTCATAATAATCAGCAACGGGGAGTGTTTCATCTAAGTAAACCTTGATTCTAGTATTTATTTTTTCATCGTCTTGATCATCCACCCTACCAGAAGTCTTACCTCTTTCTTTGATTCTAGCTTTTAGCACGTCTTCCGGTACATCTAGAGCAATCATTCCTGATATACTCATACCATGCTTTTCAAGCATTTCATCAAGTGCTTTAGCTTGAGCAGTAGTTCTTGGAAATCCGTCAAAAATAAATCCTTTGGAGTTTTTATTGGAAGCAATTTTTTCTTCTACCATCCCAATTACAACTTCATCAGGCACCAAACGCCCTTCATTCATGTATTTTTTTGCCAAGTTTCCCAATTCGGTCCCTTCGCCTAAGTGTTTTCTAAAAAGGTCTCCAGTAGATAGATGCGTCAGTCCGTATTTTTGAATCAGCTTTTCACTTTGAGTGCCTTTCCCAGCTCCTGGAGGGCCAAATAAAACGATATTATACATTCTAATTTTTTTAAATTCGGATCATTTTAACTGATAAATTTCAGGAAGTTCTCTCCCATATCCATCATAATCCAATCCATAACCGACCACAAATTTATTGGGAATTTCAAAACCCACATAATGAAGCGGGTAATTAAAACGAAAAGCATCTGGTTTAAATAAGAGTGTTGCTATAGAAACCGAGGCAGGATTATGGGTTTTCAGGGTATTTAAAAGGAAATTCATGCTAATTCCTGTATCAACAATATCTTCCACTATCAAAACATTTTTTCCTTCTATCGGGTCATTTAATCCCATTACTTCCTTTACTTTTTCTTGAGATTCAGTTCCAGAGTAGGAAGAAATCCTGATGAAACTAGTTAAAAGCTTAACGCTTTGAACCTCTCGACATAGGTCTGCAAATATGATGAAAGAGCCGTTCAGTACTCCTAACATCACTAGCTCCTGCCCATGAAAATCTTTTGAAATCTCATTACCAAGCTCCCTCAGCCGAAGTTTGATTTCTTCTTCCCTGATGAAAACCTGAAAACTTTTATCTTTTATCTGAACATCCATTATTATAGTGAATCCATTAAATATTTATGCATCTCAATCATTGACTGCAGATCTTTCAAAGATACTTTTTCATCTGGAGTATGCACATTTTCTTCTGCAGCACCCACAAACACCCAGTCAATTGCATAAGGTGAAAATTGAACCTCTCTTCCATCACTTCCTCCATATGCTTCCACTTCCAATTGAAAAGGAATTCCACTTTTTTCAGCAAGAGAAATCACTTTATCTATGAATTTTTTTCGAGGTATAAATTTATCTCGGATTGAAATAACAACTCCGTCATGTGGCAAGACACCTTCTGTCACCCAAGTTATATCGGCTATTAAGGCTTGTCTTACAGGTGAAGTTTCTTGAATAAATTTCAATAAAAACGGCATACTTCCACCACCGTGCTCCTCATATGTAGTAAAAACGACCCATCCATCTTGGATTGTCTCACAAACTTGCAATGCGGTGTATAGCCCCAACCTGTTGTCTAAATAGGCAGCCTGAATAAATTCTTCATCAATTCTTGCATTTTGAGAGAATGCTAGTCTAGTACCCCTTTCAATTGCACGTGGAAAATCATGCAGGGGAGTATCTTCATCTCCAATTAATTTACAATGGATTTTACCGAGGGAATCTTGGCCAACAAGTTCTGTCTCCTTGATAAACTCTGGACCTCCCACTGGAATCAGTTGATTTTCATACCGTACCATGAACCCAATGGTATCCATATGTGCAAAAAGAGCTGTACGAGGAGTCCCAAACTTCAGTAAAATACAATCGTGAAATTCTTCACCGAAAAACACTTTAGGCTGAACATTCCAGAATCTTTGCCGTTTATCAATGTATTCTAAGATAAAATTTGCAGTGTCTTGCTCATCGCCGGAAACACCGAATTTTTTCAATAAATCGAATAATAATTTCATATTGGCATTAATTATGTAAAGTTTTTGTTGTTATTTGAAAAAAATCGCAAGGATTATTTTATTTGTTAATTGGCATTTAAATAATTCATCTAGATTTGCAGTAAATTAAAAGTTTATAAATTTGTATTCACATCAATCAAACACTTAAAATTTGAACAAAAATTTTTTGTTATGAAAAAACTAATACTCTCAACACTTATGGCAGGAGCCTTGGCTATTGGTGCCAGTGCTCAAGACTACGACAAGTTGTCTTTGGAAATTAATGGTGGCTTTAACAAGCCAATGGCTCCATTAGCTCCTCAGTTCTTATCACCTACTTTAAACATTGGACATGTGGACTTTGGAGTTCGATATATGTTCAATGAAAAATTTGGAGCGAAACTCGATTATGGTTTCGGATCCATGAGCGAAGCGAACGGTAACAGAGTAAACAGCCTTCAACCATTTGACACAAACTATTGGAGATTAAACCTTCAAGGTGTGGCCAATATGGGAAGAGTCTTAAACTTTGAATCATTTAGCAGATCATTCGGCCTATTGTTGCACGGTGGTGCAGGTATGGGTGCTGTGAAGCCACAGAGCAACAGATTTGCTGGAACCAATGATATCGTATACAATTTAATATTTGGATTAACTCCACAATTAAAGTTATCCAAAAATATTGCCTTGGTTGGTGACATTTCTACTATCTTGAATGGTCGTCAGACTGTATCTTGGGATGGATCTACTGAGATTCTTCCTGATCTAGAGAATGGTTACTACGGTACTAACGGTACTTGGTGGACTGGTACTATTGGATTGAACTTCTACTTAGGTAAAAGCGAAGAGCACGCTGACTGGTATATTGCAGCTGACAAATACGCTACAAAAGAAGAGCTTGCTTCTCAAATCAACGGAATCAAAGATATGTTGAAAGATTCTGATGGTGACGGAGTTCCTGATTACTTAGACAAAGAACCAAATACTCCTGCTGGAGCAAGAGTTAATTCCGCTGGTACTACTTTAGATTCCGACGGTGACGGTACACCTGACCACTTGGATAAGTGTCCATTCCAGCCAGGACCTGCTTCTACTAACGGATGTCCGGTTGAAGAAGTAAGAGAAGAAGTTGATTATTTGAAGAAGGCTATTAATGATGGTTATGTAAATGTTTACTATGCTTTCGATAGCTCCAAGCCTTTAGGCTACTCTATTAGCGCTGCAAATTATGTAGCTAACTTCTTGAAAAGAAATCCAGGTGTATCTGTAGAAATCAAAGGATATGCAGACGAATTAGGTCCAGAAGATTACAACATGAAGCTTTCTGAGAAAAGAGCTAAAGCAGTTTATGATATTCTAATCGCTGCAGGTATTAATTCCTCAAGACTTTCTTACAAAGGATATGGTGAAGATACTAGCGTAGACAAATCTTCTGCAGATGCTAGACAAATGGCAAGAAGAGCTTCTTTCGAAGTAAAATAATTGTAAATACAATACAATAAAAACCTGATCGTAATGGTCAGGTTTTTTTTTGCCCTATTTAAGCCTATTGAACCTGAAAATTTCAATATCTTTGAGACACACCCTTAAAAAAATCCTCACATAACCATGAAAAAAGTAATTCTAATCTTGGTTTACCTGTGTCTGTCTACAATAGGGTACGCACAGAAAGAGTTTAACCAATGGAGTATTGAAACAAGTGCCGGCTTTAACAAAGCGATGTCTCCCTTAGCCCCTCCTTATCTTACTCCAACTTTAAATGTTGGCCACTTTGATGTAGGAGCAAGGTATATGATCAATGAAAAGTTTGGCATAAAGGGCATATTTGAAGCAGGTAGTTTTTCCAATTGGGAAGGGAAAAGCCCAGATTTCAAAACTAACTACATGAATCTTGGCCTTGTTGGAGTTGCTAATTTAGGACGGATTTGGAATTTTGAATCCTTCACCAGAAAGTTTGGATTTCTCGGGCATTTTGGAACTGGCGTTACCCGTATCAAATATATTACAAGTCCACTACCAATAGTTCCTGAATATAGCCAAGTTATTAAAACTGGAATTACAGGACTATTTAAATTCTCGCAAAACATAGCGCTAAGTGGAAAAATTGAAATGAATTATAATTCAAGACAAGATTTTACTTTTGATGGATCACAGTACAATACTTCACTTCCAGTGACAGTTCCTGAAAACCCTAGGGGACATGCAACTGGTGTATGGTGGGTAGGAACATTAGGTCTAAACTTCTATTTAGGATCCAATGAGCAACATGCTGATTGGTATATAAAACCTGATCCCTATTTAACAAAAGATGAACTTGCAAGTCAAATATCAAGTATCAAGGATATGTTGAAAGATTCTGATGGAGATGGAATCCCGGATTATTTAGATAAAGAACCTAATACACCTGCTGATGCTAGGGTAGGAACTGATGGGGTAACCTTAGATTCTGATGGAGACGGCCTTGCTGATCATTTGGATAAATGCCCTTTCTTACCTGGACCCGGTGCAACTTCAGGATGTCCAGTAGAGGAAATAATAAACCAAGAGGACTACTTCAAAAAAGCAATTCAAGACAACTACGTCAATGTCTATTTCTCATTTGACTCTTCAAAACCGCTGGCATTTTCTATCTCCTCAATTCAATATGTTTCTAACTTCTTGAAAAGAAACCCAGGTATAAAATTAGAGGTTAGAGGATATGCTGATGAAATTGGGCCAGAAAACTACAATTTGAAACTATCTGAAAAAAGAGCCCAAGCAGTTCATGACCTATTAATTAAATCAGGGATAGATGCGGCAAGATTGACCTTTAAAGGATATGGCGAAGATACAAGTGTTGACAAAAATTCAGAAAATGCCCGACAAATGGCTAGAAGAACAAGTTTTGAAATAAAATAATTTGCACGAAATAAAAATCTGAAAACCCGGCCTCCATCAGCCGGGTTTTTTCTATTAAATTAGCTCCATGTTCATCTTAGCAAATCAGCCATCTATAGCTAATCAATTCATAGCAGAAATGCGAGATATCCGAGTCCAGCAAGATAGAATGAGATTCAGAGAGAATTTAAAAAGACTTGGAAGCATTTTAGCATATGAGATTTCAAAATCCTTTCCATACGAAGAGAAAGAAATATCAAGTCCACTCGCAAGCTCTAACACTTTATTGCCTTCGTCGCAACCTGTCTTGATAGCTGTCTTAAGGGCATCTCTTCCCTTTTATAATGGATTTTTGAGCGTATTTGATCAATCTGAAAGTGGATTTATTGGAGCTTTTAGGAAAGAAAATACAAGTGATGAAATCCAGATAAACTTGGGCTACCACGCTAGTCCTTCTTTGGATAGAAAAATCGTCATCTTGGCAGATCCAATGCTTGCAACAGGAAAATCATTTCTTGCATCCATTGAAAAATTATTAGAACACGGAACACCATCTAAAATCCATATTGCTGCTGCATTTGCTGCACCAGAAGGTATTCAATACTTACAAGATCACCTGAAAATCCCACACCAATTTTGGATTGGCGTGGTTGATGAAAAATTAAATGCTCAATCTTATATAGTTCCTGGGCTTGGAGATGCGGGAGATTTGGCATTTGGTCCTAAACTTTAAATAATGATTGCATATTTATTACTAGCTCTAGGTCTAATCATATTATTGGTAGGCGGAAAATTTTTGGTTGACGGAGCTTCAGCAATTGCCGTTAAATTGGGAATGAGTAGTGGATTGATTGGACTAACGATCGTAGCCTTTGGCACCTCTGCGCCTGAGTTACTAGTGAGTATTAATGCTGCCTTAAAAGGAAACAGCGATATTTCCATAGGAAATGTGGTAGGGTCAAATATTGCAAATATAGGCTTAGTACTAGGTTTAAGCGGAATTTTTTATCCCATTATGATCAAAAGGTCACACCTCCGATTTGATTATTTGGTTACTGTTTTAGTTACTATTTTATTTTTCATCCTAGGATTAAACGGATTAATTGGCCTTTGGGAAGGAATACTTCTATTTAGTGTTTTTATTCTCTTCAACTTTTATCTATTTAAAAGCTCCAAAGGAGGGATTGCTGATGATAAGGAGGTAGAAGCAGAAATAGAACAGGTGAAAGGTTACAGTTGGCTAATTTCGATATCTCTTTTTTCAGCAGGAATTATTGGGCTTTATTTTGGGTCAGAACTTCTGGTTGAAAATGCAGTTAAAATATCCAGAGAATTCGGAGTTTCAGAAAGAGTAATTGGGGTTTCAATTATTGCTATTGGAACAAGCTTACCGGAACTGATCACCTCAATAATGGCAGCTCTTTCTAAACGTACTGATTTAGCCTTGGGTAATATTCTTGGAAGTAATATCATGAATATTTTATCTATCATTGGAATTACAGCAATCATACAGCCTATTGGAGTTTCTGAGGATTTTCTGGATGTAGATTTTCTTTGGATGATAGGTATTACGCTTCTATTATTTCCTTTAATGAAAACAAAAATGCAAGTTTCAAAAATTGAAGGTTCTATTCTATTTGGAAGCTATTGTCTTTACATGTTTTTCCTGTTATGAGTGAGGCTGTAATTACATTTTTAGGAATTTATTTCCTTAGCTACTTTAAATTTATAGCAGGGCCAGTTTTAGGTTCTGCAGCAGGTTACAGTATTGGGTTAACTATCTTAGTCACTGTAGCAGGAATGATGTCTAGTGTATTTTTGTTCACCATGCTTGGTGAAAAATTCAGATCCTATCTAGCTTTGAGGTTTTATAAGGATAAGCCCATTTTTTCTAAAAAAAATAGAGCAATTGTAAAGCTTTGGAAAAAATATGGGGAAATAGGGATAGCACTTGCTACCCCATTAATCCTGACTCCAGCGGGTGGGACTTTGATTTTAGTTTCTTTTGGGACTCGGAAAAGGACAATTTATTTCCATATGCTGTGGTCATCTATCCTTTGGGCTACTTTTTTCAGCCTTACCATAGATAGAATTCTTTCAATTCCATTTTTTCAAAATTTACTCGGGTAATTCTTCATCTGGCAGGATTTCAATATCCTGAATCAATACTCTTTTCGATATCTCTTGACCCGTAAGGGTTGCAGCTAATCCTCCCATAGCCGTTTCCTTGTATTTGCTTTCCATCGAGGCTCCTATTTCCCCCATCGCCTCAACGCATTCATCAACAGGGATAACGGCATTCACATTTGCCAGAGCTATCTGAGCAGAACTGAAAGCAATACTTGCGGCACTGGCATTTCGAACCACACATGGAACCTCTACCAGTCCTGCAACAGGGTCACATACTAAACCCAACATACACTGGATAGTGACTGCAACAGCCGTAAAAACTTGATCTATATTTCCTCCAAGGCAATAAACAATTGCTCCAGAGGCCATAGCGGCTGCTGAACCCGTTTCTGCCTGACATCCTCCTACAGCACCTGCCAAACTTGCTCTTTGTTCAATAATCAATGCGATGCCTGCACCTACAAGGAGTCCATTTACTATTTGTTCATCTGAAAGCGAATGGATTTCCTGCAACGTCACCATTGTTCCAGGTAAAATTCCGGAGGCTCCAGCAGTGGGAGCTGCCACAACTCTTCCCATACAGCTATTGACTTCTTTGGCTGCCAATGCTCTGGAAATGAGTTTTTGAAACTCAGGAGATAAAACTGTCAATGGGTGATTAAAAACTTTCTTAGCCCCATTATCTATCATCCCACTGTTGGATTTCATATCTTTTTCAAGCCCGGTCTTTACAGCATCTTTCATGACCGAATAGGCTTTTAACAAACCAGCTAATATTTCTTCTTTATTGGCGCCTTTTTCCTCACATTCATATTCAATGACAGATTCTTCTAGACTGATGTTTTTATCTAAACAATAGTCTTTCCATCCTTTAAAATTTTCAAAGAGATAGCACATAGGTTTTGGGTTTATATTATTTAAAAAGGAGACTTTAGAAATTAAAATTGATGGTTTGTTTAATTTCTGAATCTAAGCTTAATGCTACTGGGCAAGTTTTGGCTGCATTTTTCAGTTTTTGAATCAATACCGGATCGCTGATTGGATCTTCCCATTGAAAATCAACTATAATTTCAGCTATTTTTCGGGGATTGGATTGCATTACTTTTGTAACCTCCCAATCCAAACCATCTAATTTGTGACCATTATTTTCTGCAACTATACCCATGATTGTAACCATACAGGAGCCTAGAGCTGAAGCCACCAAGTCTGTAGGAGAAAAAGCTTCGCCTTTTCCATTATTATCAACGGGAGCATCTGTAAGTATGTTCTTACCTGATTGTAAATGCGTTGAAGAGGTTCTCAAATTTCCTAAATATGAACTTTTTATCGTGGGCATAAACTCTTACTTTTAATTTTCAGTTAAATACTTGAGTTCAAAAATAATTTAATATTTCCTACCCACAGTCAATGAGCAATTTTAAAATCCTCTTTTTTATTTGGTTTGCCTTCTTGGCTAACAGTGCTCTGGCACAGCGGGAAGATGCTGGAAACTATGAGTATGACAGAGAATTCCTTTTTGGTTTAAATAAAAACACCAATGGAGGATTAATTGGAGGTTTAGTTTTTAAGGTCGGTACCCGAATAGACGATCAACAGTTTTCTTTTCTTTCTGTAGAACTTTCCAATGTTAAAAGCCCAAAAGAAGTACGCTATAATACAGTTCTTGGCAATAGCTACATATTCGGAAAATCGAATTATCTATACTCAATTCGGCCTCAATACGGGCGGGAAATAATTCTTTTCAAAAAGGCACCAAATCAAGGCGTTCAGGTTTCTGCATTAGCAGCCGTAGGCCCATCAATTGGTTTGATTGCCCCATATTATATAGAATATGCAGTGAATAGACTTGAAACAGTAAGAGAGCAATATAATCCCGAGGTTCATCAAAGTAGATTTAACATACTCGGAACGGGTAGGCTTTTTGAGGGAATTGGTGAATCGGAATTAGCTATTGGGGGTAATTTCAAAGCTGCATTAAATTTTGAATTTGGGGTGTTTAGAAGTAATGTGACAGGAGTGGAACTTGGATATATGTTGGAGGGTTTTACCAGAGAAATCCCATTAATACCGACTTCTGAAAACAGGCAAATATTTCAGTCTGCCTATTTCACATTTTATTATGGTTTCAGAAAGTAGGTAAAATTGGGTTTTGAATTGATTACCTGTAATTTTGCCCTCAAATAAATCGACTATGATTGAATTGCCAGTGATATCCGAAGAAGCTACCAAAAGAAAAAAGCCTGATTGGCTTCGGGTTAAGCTTCCTATCGGTAAAGAATATGCAAAAGTCAGAAAACTAGTAGATGAGCATAAACTTCATACCATTTGCGAAAGCGGTAACTGTCCAAATATGGGTGAATGTTGGGGTGCTGGTACTGCTACTTTCATGATTCTTGGAAATGTATGTACTAGATCCTGTTCATTTTGTGCAGTAGCTACCGGAAGGCCTCCAGAATATGATGAAGACGAACCAAGAAGAGTTGCTGAAGCAATCAAGTTGATGGGAGTAAAACATGCCGTTCTTACTTCTGTTAATAGAGATGAATTGAAAGATCGTGGAGCTGAGATTTGGTATCAGACAGTTGTAAAAACAAAAGAACTTTCACCAGAGACTACCATTGAGACATTGATTCCAGATGTAAAATCTAACTGGGATGCTTTGTATAGAATGATCAGTGCGGGACAAGAGGTGGTCTCCCATAACATGGAAACTGTGGAATCTTTGTATAGAAGAGTAAGACCTCAGGCGAAATACAATAGATCCTTGGAACAAATAAAGCTTACCAAGGAGTATGGTAAAAGAACCAAGACAGGTATCATGCTAGGTCTTGGAGAAACTAAAGAGGAGGTTTATAAGGCTATGGATGATCTAGTGGAACACGGTTGCGACATCCTAACTCTGGGACAGTATTTACAGCCAACCAAAATGCATATTGAGGTGGCTGAATTCATTCATCCTGACCTATTCGACCATTATCGTGAAGAAGGCCTCAAAAAAGGCTTGAAATACGTTGAATCAGGACCATTAGTAAGATCTTCCTATCATGCTGAAAGGCATGTCAATGTTTAATAAAAATTAAAAAAAGCCGGCTAACAGTCGGCTTTTTTATTGTTTATTTTTTCTAATATTCAAATTATCGATTGCCACCCTTTTCAGATTAATAAATACGCCCAGAGATCCATCCCTAAATCTGGATATGGCTTATGACTATAATTACTTCAATGAAGCAGTTTTCACCTGACGTTAAAGGGAAAGTTTGATGGGTTATTGGTTAATAAGTTGTTGAGTAATTTGTTATTGGAATATATCTTCAATTGAATTCTTTATTCTTTCAGCTTTCTCATTTAAGCCTTCATCCTTTCCAGCCTACTGCCTACTCAACCCTGCCTACTGTAATTCCCCTAAAACACAAAAACCCCAGCGG
>NZ_DFMT01000041.1:0-70091 GCF_002376385.1 Algoriphagus sp. UBA3586
TGATTCGGTGAAACAGTTTGTGGGAACCACCGTGGATTCGTACTCGGTTTTATTTACCGACAAAAACACCGCGTATGTCGATCTGGAAAAAATGGTAGAGGAGCACATCAAAGTGAAATCCTCCAAGGATTCAACAAATGGAACACTCAATTGGGTACACACAGCGATAAGTAACCTGAAGAAAAATCTCCTCGGGATATATCACATGGTTTCAGAAAAATATCTGCAAAACTACTTGGATGAATTTGCTTACAAGCTCAACAGAAGATACTTTGGAGAAAAATTATTTGACAGGCTGATTATCGCGGCGGTCTATCCATACGTGCAACATTACGAATAGTCATAAAAATTAGATAAGCAATCCTCTAAAAGAAGTAAACCGATTCAATAATTTACTGAATCTGAATAAAAGTCGCCACCCCAAACCTAACTCCTCCTCTGAGGTAAGTTCCGTTTTCAAAGCCTGCTCCCAACTCCAACCTGAAAATCCTGAATAAATTATCCAGGGAATAGCCTACTTCCACATAGTGAGGGCTATTTTCGGTTTTAAGGTAGTTCAAAAACAGATTTTCACGTAATCCTGAAAAACGCAACATAGGCAATTGAGTCAGGAGAAATTTTCTAAACTGGTAATGAAAAATACCTGATACATAGGATCCCGCTGTACTGTATTTGTAATAATCCATAAACCTGTAATTGGAGGCAGGACCGAAATTGGAAAAGATGGTTCTATTTCCTCCAAAGTGCTGGAAATCGGGAAAGTATACCTGATTACTGTTGAAAAATGTACCTGCCATCACATTGAAATCCAACTTCCCGCTGACCCCAAACCTAAAATCATGTTCTATTCCTAGTTCCACATGATTAAAATCCGCCGCAGTATTAGATTGTAATAAATTCGGGAAAGCCCTGTCATAATTAAACTTGATCAAAGGAACTCGGTCTGAAATAGGGTATTTCCTTCCATTTCTGATGCCATAACGAATCCCCGGTTTCCACTCTATGTTCAGGTTAAACTTAGCTATTGAGTGATTTTCAAAAGCAGATGGAAAAGCAGCTTGATCGGCTTCTATATTATCTGGTCTATTTGAGGTGTAAGAACGCTCCGGCTTTTTGTAAAAACTATAAGCCGAATTGTTGAATAATTCCCTTCTGGATGCTAATGTGAAATTCATTCTATAGGTAAATCCGTAATCCACTCTATGGGCCCAATAAACCCTGCCAAAACGCTGCTCGTAAAGCTTCATATAATTCTGCCTGAATAGAATGGAGTACAATGCATTCACCTGTTCGTTGATCGGCTCTCCCCCATTGAACTGATAGATGTATCTTCCTCCTTGGATCCCCCAAGAAGTCCCTGAAATTGGAAGTGTTCTAGACCATCGAAAATCAACAGTTCCATAAGCTTTTTTACTGGAAAATCCGTACCGGAATTCCGGTTCTACATTGAAACTTTTCCTTAAAACCGAGACGCTATCAGCTAGCTTTTCTTCTTGGTATTTTCTGTAAAATAGGCCGAGACCTGCTTTCCATCCTTCTACGGTATTGAAAGAAATTTTTGTCCAGTTTTGACGGAAACCAACTGAAACTCCCTTTCCAAAACTATAATTGGCCCCATTAAGAAAATCCAGAGGCTTATACTTTCTTCTTGCCTTTTCTGCGATGGAATCTACATCACTAAGTTTGGCAGCTTCTACAGTAGCCAAACTATCATCCCTTTGATATCCTTGAATTTCTTTAAGCGTCAATGGAACGGGACGAATACTATCCCAATAGCTCAAATCTCTTTTCTTTGCCATAGAATCAATCTCATAATATCGCTCAGTGACCACTTCCGGATTCTTCTGCTCCTTGAGCATTTCTTTTTCATACTCATTCATGAGCTTTCTGTACTCCTTTCTGGTTTTAGGAGATTCAGAAGAGAGTTTTTCGACAACAGATAATTCAGTACTCTGAGCTGTATTTTTTTCAGGAATGGACTCTAATGTTTCATCTATAATCTCAGGAGCTTGTACCAAATCCGGATTGAGTGTTACTTGATAATCCCGAGTTGAGGCCAGGTATTGGAACTCCCCTTCAAAGCCGAAAAACTTACCTCCGAAAGTATAGGTATGAGTCAAAGGCATCCATACATTTTCAGCAACAGAAGCATATTGCTGGGTAGCTCGTATTTGAAAGCCTAAAAGTGAGGTTTTGAGATCTAAGCTATGTATGGCCCATAAATCCTCAATGATATATATGTATCCTTCAAAAACACGTTCCCCGCGGGAACGGGGAGTCACCTTGATTTTATTAACCATCACATTTTGATCAAAGAAACTCCCCTCATATTTGAAGCGATAGTAATTAAATGCTGCTCGGGACAAAGGAGAGATTATTTCATTGATTTGGTCCTGATAAAAACTGGTTTGAATGTAAGGGGCTGGAGAAGTTGCCTGATTATCCCCATTGGTCCGAATTGAGATAACTTTTTCCTCCACCTTATCGGGTTGGGTAAAGGTGATTTTCGATACAGACTCCGAAGTATAGGCTTCATTCAAATTAAGCCCATCTTTCTCCAGGGATTTTCTGAGGAAAAAAGGCGCATCAGTCAATTGACCCGTTCCTTTCAGATATACCATCATGGAATACTTTTGGAGTTGAAGTCTATGATACTTCGCTTTAGCGATCGCTTTTCTCATGATTGTCAATGCTGGATCTTCTGCCCCGGCTTTCACTTCCACCTGACTCAAGGTGTAAACCTGTGGTTCCAACTGCACATTAAACTCTACCCAATCATCCTGTACTATTACGGTTTCTATTCTGGATTTATAGCCTAGATACTGAAAAAGGACATCGTATATTCCTTTTTTAAGTTTGATTTCATATTTTCCATCCAAATTGGTTGGCACTCCATCTCCCAAATTTCTGATATAAACAGAGGCGTATGGTAAGGGATTCCCAGCATCGTCCTTCACTACTCCTTTGATACCTTGAGAAAAGGCGCTAAGAGAAATGATCAAAAAAGCCGAAAAAGAAAGGAGTTGCTTGCTGTATTGAGACATCCAATGAGATAGATTAAAATCTAGGTCAATATAAGTACCTGTTTATAAGCGAAAAAGAACGACTAATGGTTTTAAGGTTTTTTGAGAAAAGTTTATCCAGATAAGGACTAGACGAAAATTACAATTCTATCAAGTTATTATTATAATGTCTGAACTTACTTCAAAACTGACAACAACTTCTCTTTATATGAAAATAATTACTAGTATTGAATATAGTAAGGGAGGATTAATGGTACGTTTCATAGAACAGTTAAAACCCTTTTCCAAAATAAGAAACCACAAACTACAGTGAGCTAGACTGATTTTTTTAATTAAAATTAAATACTTAATTAATTTTTTTCAAAAAGGCTCATTTGTGCTCAATTTGATGATTTTGTTTCTCTAAGAAATTTTCATTTTTTTAATAAAAATTCGATTTTTTAATATTCAGCAAAAGGAAAACGATTTCCATTACTTAATTATTAAAAATAAGTGAATTCCAATGAATTATTATTAAAATATACATTATTCTGTTAAAATTGGATATTTTACGATTAGTGTTGGTGAAAAGTTAATAATTGCAAAATTAAATTTAATACTTCACCTTAGGTTTGAAATTAAGTACTCATACCTATTTCGCTTTTTTCAAAACAAAAAACCCTATGAGAAATTATTTACAACAACTTAAGTCATTGATGCTGGTGATGGCGCTCATATTCGGAGCTTCGCTAGCAGCCAATGCCCAAAGTAGAACCATCACAGGAACCGTCCTGGATGCTTCACTTGGAGACCCTGTACCTGGTGCCACTGTACTAGTAAAAGGCACCACCAGAGGCGTGGCGACTGATTTGGATGGAAAGTTTACCCTTGAAATCCAGCCAGGAGACCGTGTTCTGGTAGTATCATTTGTAGGTTATCTCACCAAAGAAGTGGAGATCGGTAACCAAAGCACTTTCACCATTAATTTGGAAGAGGATATCCAGAGCTTGGAAGAGGCAGTTGTAATTGGTTACGGCTCCCAAGACAAAAAGGAAATTACTTCTGCTGTAGTCGGTGTAAAACCTGAGGATTTTAACAGAGGTAACGTAGCAAACCCTACTCAATTACTTCAAGGTAAGGTAGCCGGTCTATCAATCACCCGTGCTGGAGGTAATCCTAACGGTGGCTTTGATATTCGATTGAGAGGTCTATCTACTTTCGGAGCTAACTCCTCTCCATTGATCGTATTGGACGGTGTAATCGGTGCATCTCTTGACAACGTTGACCCGAATGATATTCAGTCTATCGATGTATTGAAAGATGGATCCGCTGCAGCTATTTACGGTGCCAGAGGTTCTTCCGGTGTAATCTTGATTACTACCACTAAAAAAGGTACTAGAGAACCATCTACAACTGTTTCCATCAACTCTTTTGCAACTTTAGATCAGGCTACTAACCTTATCCCAATCCTTTCTCCTGAAGAATTTGTGGCAAGAGGCGGTCAGGATTTTGGTAGCAGAACCGATTGGAGAAAGGAATTGATTGATGATGCACTTTCGTATACCACCAATGCCAGTGTTTCCGGTAGTTTTAATAATACCTCTTACATGGCTTCAGTTAACTACCGTGATAACAACGGTATTGTAAATGGAGTAGGAAACGAAAGATTGAACACTAGAATCAACCTTTCTCAATCAGCAATCAATAATCGATTGAGAATGAATGTGAACTTATCCTTCACAAATGTAGATTCCGAAGATATCAATGGCGCTGCATTCAGATATGCCACTATCTATAACCCTACTGCTCCAATCTTCGAAGACACAGAAGATGCTAATCAGAGATTTGGTGGTTATTTCCAGAGAGATTTGTTTGACTTCTATAACCCAGTTGCTTTAGCAAATCAACAAAAATTTGTGAATGAGATTAAATCTGCTTTGACTTCGTATAGAGCAGAGTTTGATATTCTTCCTAATTTGACTGCTTCGGCTCAGTACTCTCAGGATAGAAGAAATCAATTGATTGGTGGATTTTGGTCTATTCAAGATTTTCAAGTAGGATTAGGAGCTAGAGGTTCAGCACAAAGAATCACGGAAGACAGACAGCAGAAAATCTTTGAATCTACCTTGAGATATGAAACTGAGGTAATGGATGGTTTAAACATGACCTTATTGGGTGGTGTTGCTTTCCAATCAACAAAAAATCAAGGATTTGGAGCAAGAGTTAGACAATATCTGTTTGACCTAGGATGGGATAATTTAGGGGCAGGCGCTATCCGATTAGGTAACAACACAAACCTATATTCCTTTGCTAATCAGGATCAATTGAATTCTGCTTTCGGTAGAGCTAACTTTAATTACAGAAACTTACTATTCCTTTCTGCTTCAGTGAGAGCTGAAACATATTCTGGATTTGGAGCGAATAACCAAACTGGTGTGTTCCCTGCATTCTCTGTAGGTTCTGACTTCACTCAGATTTTTGATATGGGAGTATTCTCTCAGTTCAAACCGAGAGTATCTTATGGTGTAACTGGTAACCTTCCTCCATCTCCAACCTTGGCATTAGGTGTATTCGGAAATGGAAACAGAATTGACTTGGATGGTGACCCATTGACTACAGATGATATCTACGTAGGTATTGTACAAAACTCCAATCCAAACAGATTCTTGAAGTGGGAAACCAAGAAAGAATTCAACGTGGGTGTGGATTATGCGATGTTTGACGGAAAAGTAAATGGTAGTGTAGACTATTATGTTAGAAATATTTCCGACTTGCTATTCAATGTACCGGTTTCCGGTGGTCCAAATATTTTCGATCCAGGAAGATTCAATACAGTTGGAAGTACTTGGGTAAACTTGGCTGATTTGAGAGCTGCAGGTTTTGAATTCGCAATAGGTGTAGCAAGAATTGGAAAAGGAACATTGAAATGGTCTCCGAATTTCAACTTCACTATTTATGACAAAACCACTATCGAGAGCTTATCAGCAGGTGGTCTTGGATTTGACGAATTGAGATTTGCTACTCCAGGTTCTCCAGGACAAAATAACAACCCTATCATCTACAACAGAGTAGGTCAAACTTTGGGTGACTTCTACGGACCAAGATTATTGGGTATCAGTGAAGCAGGTGAATACATCCTTTCTACAACCAATCCTGATGAATTTGAAAGATTAGGAAATGGTCTTCCACAGGGTGAATTCGGTTTTGCCAACGGATTTGAATATGGACAATGGACTTTGAATGTATTCTTAAGAGGTGCTTGGGGACATGACTTATACAACTCTTATAGAGGTTTCTACGAAAATGCAGATGCTCCATCTAACACTTGGAACTCTGTAATTACAGATAAAACTCCAACAAGTCCTTTGATTACCTCAACTCCAACCTTCAACAGTTCGTACATAGAGGATGCAAGCTTTATCAGACTGGATAACATGGAATTAGGATATAATTTCAAAACTAATTCTCCTAATTTGAGTTCTTTCAGAGTGTATTTTGCAGCACAAAATCTATTTACAATAACCAATTATTCTGGTATAGACCCTGAAGTGAGAGTAAGAGACTTAGAAAATGGTGATCCATTTACAACTTCTTTGTCACCTGGAATTGAGAGAAGAAATACATACTTCCAAACCAGATCTTTCACTTTGGGTCTTAGTTTAAACTTTAAGTAATCAATCAAACAACAGAGATATGTTAAAATCAATTAGTAAAACCTTTCTGTTGATTCCGGTAGTATTCCTACTGGGATCCTGTTGGGAACTGGAGCAGGAGGTACTTGACGGAGTAACTCCTGAGGATGTGGCGAATAGTAATAACCCAGCCTTGATTGACGTTTTGAAAGCTTCTGCATACTCCCGTATTGTGGGTAGCTGGGGTGGACACAACAGTATCTGGTCTATTTACGAGGTATCATCTGACGAAATGGCAATTCCACAAAAAGGAGCTGACTGGGAAGATGGTGGATTATGGTTAAGAATGCACAGACATACTTGGCAGCCATCTGACGAGGCTTTCAATAACTCTTGGGCTTACTGCTATACCGCAATTGGTGAAATCAACAACCTAATTGTGAGTTATAGAGACGTGGAAGCTTTGACAGCTGAATTAAGAGTATTAAGAGCTTTGATTTATTCTTGGTTGATCGACAGCTTTGGAAATGTTCCTATCGTAACTGAAGATGACTTGGAAGGAAACCCTTCTAACAATACTCGTCAAGAAGTATTTGACTTCATCGAAAGATCAGTTAAAGAAAACGTTGACTTGCTACCTAAGTCGGATACTAAAACAACCTTGAATTATTACAGTGCTCATGCTATCCTTGCGAAATTATACTTGAATGCTCAGGTTTACACTGGAACTGCAAGATGGGCTGACGCTAAGGCTGCAGCAGATGTAGTTATTTCAGGTCCCTACTCTTTGTCAGCAAATTTCTTTAGCAACTTTGCTACAAGAAATGGCGGATCTACTGAGAATATCTTGACATTACCGTATGATGAGAATAATGCAGGTGGATTTAACCTTGCTCAAATGACCTTGCACTACTTAAGCCAAAATACTTATAATCTGCAGGCTCAGCCATGGAATGGATATGCATCTTTGGAAGAATTCTATAATTCTTTTGATGACAATGATGTGAGAAAGAATTCCTTTATTGTAGGTCCTCAATTCGCTGCTGATGGTACTCGTTTGAATGATATTTCAGCAGAAGCAAATGATCCTGATGGCCCTCCATTGACCTTTACTCCTCAGATCAACATGTTGGCTCCAAATGCTTTCAGACAAGCTGGTGCAAGAGTTGGTAAATTTGAGTTTGCTTCTGGTGCAGCGCCAAGTTTGAATAATGATTATCCATTGTTCAGATTGGCTGACATGTACTTAACTAAAGCAGAAGCTGCTTTCCGTTTGGGACAAACTTCAGAGGCCTTAACTGCCATCAATATGGTAAGAACTAGAGCAGGTATGCCAGCATTCAATACCTTGACTTTAGATACCATCTTTGCAGAAAGAGGAAGAGAAATGTTTGCTGAAGCTTCCAGAAGAACTGATCAGATCAGATTCGGAAAATGGAATCAGCCATGGTGGGAAAAAGGGCAATCTCAACCTTTCAGAGCTCTATTCCCTATTCCATTACAGCAAATCAATGCTAACCCTAACCTGACTCAGAACCCAGGTTATTAATTAAAAATAATATCTAATTGAAAGGAAGTGTACATTTGTGCACTTCCTTTTTTTTACAAAATCATGAAGTACAGTAAAAGCATACTGCCTATTTTAATGATCATTTTGCTTTCTTCCTGCAAAAAGGAAGAAGCACAGGAAAAGCAACTTTTTAAACTTATTTCAGCAGAAGAAAGTGGGATTGATTTCAGAAACGATCTCACCTATAATGAAAAATATAACCCTTATACATTCAGGAATTTTTACAACGGGGCTGGTGTAGCCCTTGGAGATATCAACAATGATGGACTCTTGGATATTTTTATTGCCGGAAATCAAACCTCTAATCGCCTCTATTTAAATAAAGGCAACTTTAAATTTGAAGACATTACAGACCAAGCAGGCTTAAATTCTTCTGGAGTTTGGTCTACCGGAGTCAGTATGGCAGATATCAATAATGATGGCTTATTAGATATCTATGTTTGCAAATCCGGCCCTCCCGGAGGAGAAAAGAGATACAATGAATTATTTATCAATAAGGGAAACCTAACATTCAAAGAAGAATCAAAAGCTTATGGAATTGCCGAAGAAGGCCTCTCCCAGCATGCGGTATTTTTTGACATGGATAAGGACGGGGATTTAGACATGTACCTTTTGAGTAATTCTGGAAGATCTATAGGACTCTTTGATTTAAGAGAAGGCCAGAGAGAAATCAGGGATCCAGAAGGTGGGAATAAATTATTCAGGAATGATGGAGCATTTTTTACAGATATCAGTGAAGCAGCAGGAATCTTTGGAAGTAGTATTGGCTATGGTCTTGGAGTAACTGTAGCAGATTTGAATGAGGATACCTGGCCTGATTTGTATGTATCTAATGACTTTTTTGAAAGAGATTATCTCTACCTCAATAATCAAGACGGAACTTTCAGAGAAGTGCTTCCCGAATTGATCCCGGAAATTTCTATGGGCTCCATGGGTGCAGATATTGCTGATCTGGATAATGATGCAAGGCCTGACATATTTGTAACAGAAATGCTCCCTGAAGACTGGAATCGGGTAAAAACAAAAACTCCATTTGAAGATTGGGATAAATTCCAGGCCAACCTCAAAGCAGGGTATCACAGACAGTTTACCCGAAACACCTTACAAAAGAACCTAGGTCAAAATCCCAATACCGGAGCTCCCATGTTTACTGAGGTTTCTCGAATGACTGGCATGCATGCCACAGATTGGAGCTGGGGAGCATTGATTTTTGATGCAGATTTAGATGGTCTGAATGATGTTTTTGTGGCCAATGGAATCGTAAAGGACCTTACTGATTTTGACTTTGTGGATTTTTATGTCAATAAACAATCAGATATTAGCCAATTTAAAAAAGACTCAGTTTTGATCACCAAAATGATTGATGAGTTTCCCTCCACCCCACTACAAAATTATTGGTTTAAAAACCTTGGCAATTGGTCATTTGAAAACAAAGCCATGGAAGTTGGCCTCAATCAATTAACCTTCAGTACAGGAGCAGCATATGGAGATTTGGATAATGATGGGGATCTGGACTTAGTTGTCAATAACCTCAATGATTTCCTAGGAGTCTACAAAAATCAAAGCATTGAAAATCAACTCGGCAATTATATCACCATTAATTTAAAAAATGCTTTTGGCGCTACCGTAGAGCTTCATATGGAAGGTCAGACTTTGTATAAAGAATATCAGCCTGTCAAAGGCTACATGTCATCGGTAGACCCTAGAATTCATTTTGGTATTGGACAAAACAAAACTGTAGATAGTCTAATTATCGCATGGCCAGATGGTAGCAGGAGTATCCAGAAAAACATTGCTGCAAATCAGGTTATCAATCCTCAAAAAAATAAAATTCAGACTCCGACTGAAAAGACTTCTAAGCAAACGCCACTCATATTAGCTTCCAACCCTATCCCATTTAGACATCAGGAAAGTCAGTTTATTGATTTTGACCTGGATAGATTACGTTTTTGGTCTATCAGCAATGAGGGCCCCAAAGCTGCTGTGGGAGATCTAAATCAAGACGGAAGAGATGACATTTTCCTTCCAGGTGCAAAAGGACAGGCAAGTCAACTCTTTTATCAACAGCCAAACGGAAGCTTTCAAACTGCCTTGGAGGGCTTATTTGAGCAAGACAGTCTTTCTGAAGATGTGGATGCTTTAATTTTTGATGCCAACAACGATCAACTTCCCGATCTGTTAATTGCCAGCGGTGGCATTGAGTTTGGAATGGGGAATCCACTCTATCAAAATAGGTTGTATATCAATCAAGGAAATGGCAAATTCCTTAAGTCCCAGCAATTATTTGATCCTGTACCTAGCTCATTTATTCTGGCAACTGATATTGATCAAGATGGAGATTTAGACTTAGTCATTGGTGACAGAGAGCAACCTTTTGCTTACGGAATTCCAACTGGATTTAACACTTGGCTAAATGATGGTAAAGGGAATTTCACCAAAGCAGCAACTTCCCAAGAGTTCAAAGAAGGAATGCTGACATCAGGAAGCTTGGCTGACTTGGATGGTGACGGTCAGCTAGAACTTATTATTGCCGGAGAATGGTCTCCTATTCGCATTTTTTTCATTAAAAGTGGGCAGTTCTATGAAAGAACAGAGGAATTTGGTTTTTCCCAGACGAGAGGATTGTGGAACACGCTTCTCGTAAAGGATTTAAATGGAGACGGAAGCACGGATATATTAGCGGGTAATCTAGGTTTAAATACCCGATTCAAACCTCCGACTGGCAGCAAGCTGAGAATGTATGTCAATGATTTTGATCAAAATGGAAGTTTAGATCAAATTCTCTGTTTCTATGACGGAAATAGGGCAATGCCTTTAGTAATGAAGAACACCTTACTCAAGCAGATTCCTTCTTTACGAAAGCAATTGACTACATATGCAGCTTACCAAAATAAGTCAATGGAGGAACTTTTCCCTGCCCAAATTCTTTCAAAATCCCTAAATTTGGAAGTCGATATCTTGCAAACCTCCCTGTGGATCAACGATGGAAATGGGAAGTTTAAACTCCAGGAATTACCTGTTGAAGCTCAGCAAGCCCCCATTTACACCAGCCTTTTCTTTCAGGATTCAAAAAGCAATGATTTCCTCATCTTAGCAGGAAATCAAAGTCGGAATAAGCCGGAAATGGGATCCAATTTGGGAAGCTATGGTTGGTTACTAAACCATACAAAAAACGACACTTGGATGGTATCCCTTCCAGAAGAAAGCGGATTGGTTCTTCCCGGAGAAAGCAGGGATCTTCATAAAATAATAATCAATAACAAACCCTATTTAATAGCAGTAAGAAATAATGATGAACCGATTCTTTTTGAGATTCGCTAAGGCAATTTTAATAGTTAATATGCTTGGTGCCTGCAAATCTGAGTACCAAAAAATTGAAGATAGGGAATTGAGCTCCGGTAAAGAAGCTAATGAGCTATTCTTAGGATTGGAATTGGGAATGGATAAAAAGGAGTTCTTCGAGACTTGTTGGGACCTCAATAAAAAAGGAGTTTTATCTAATGGCCCCACTGAATTATCTGTAGAATATCAGGCTGAAATGCCCTCAGGCAATCCTGCCAAAATGCGCTTTTACCCAAGATTTGAAGAAAATAAAATTTATATGATGCCCATGGAGTTCACCTATGAATCTTGGGCTCTTTGGAATGAAGAGTTAAGCGTAGAAAAACTCAGGGATGACGTTATTGCCTTATTAGAAAGCTGGTATGGAGATGGCTTTTTTGAGGTTTCCAATGAGGATAAATCATTGATAGCATTTGTCAAAATTGACGGAAACCGAAGAATCCGTGTTTTCAAAAAATCTATTTCCTCAGTTCGAGTAGAAATAGTGGATTTGCCTATCCAAAAACAACTAGAAGCTAACCCATCATGAAAAACAATATAATTGGCTTTTGCGCACTCATTCTTATGTTTTCCTGCGGAAAGGAAGAGGCTAAAACTCCAAGTCTCTTTGAACAAATATCTCCAGAGGAATCTGGCATAACCTTCAGTAATGACCTTTCATTTGATAAAAAGTTCAACATTTTCACCTACAGAAATTACTATAATGGAGGTGGAGTTGCATTGGGAGATATTAATAATGATGGATTGCTAGATATATACTTCACGGGAAATCTTGCAGACAATAAGTTGTATCTCAACAAAGGCAATTTTCAATTTGAGGACATTACTGAAAAAGCCGGCGTTAAAGGTAACCGGGCTTGGAGTACCGGAGTGGCTATGGCCGATGTAAACGGAGATGGATATTTAGACATTTATGTTTGTAACTCGGGAGATATTTCAGGAGATAACAAGCAAAATGAGTTATTCATTAATCAAGGGGATGGCACTTTTTTAGAAATGGCTGAACAATACGGTTTAGCTGACCAGGGATTCTCAACCCATGCTGTATTTTTTGACTATGATAGAGACGGAGACCTTGATGTTTATCTTTTGAATAACAGTTATCAGGCAATTGGAAGCTTCAACAAAATGCAGAATAAGCGTCCTGAACGAGACCCTGTAGGTGGAGATAAATTATTCAGAAACGATGGTGGAAAATTTACCGACGTAAGTGAGGAAGCTGGGATTTATGGATCAGTAATTGGATTTGGGTTAGGAATCACCATTGGAGATGTGAACCAAGACGGCTGGCCAGACATTTTTATTTCTAATGACTTTTTTGAAAAGGACTATTTATATATCAATAATCAAGACGGCACTTTCACAGAATCTTTGGAGTCTGCTATGAGATCTATTTCTGCAGCTTCCATGGGTGCAGATATTGCGGATATCAACGGAGATGGACTGTTAGATATTTTCGTCACAGACATGCTTCCAGAGCCTATGGATAGATTGAAGCAAGTGACCACTTTTGAAAACTGGGATAGATTTCAATTCAACAAGAATTACGGCTATCATTATCAATTTTCAAGGAATATGCTTCATATCAATAATGGGGACGGCACTTTCAGTGAAATGGGCAGAATGGCCAATGTAGAAGCCACAGATTGGAGCTGGGGAGCTTTAATTTTTGATATGGACAATGATGGCTTGAGAGATTTATTCGTAGCCAACGGCATCTATCAGGATATTACTGATTTGGACTATTTGAACTTTATCGATAATGAGGAGACCAAAGTAAAAATCATCACCCAAGAAGGAGTGGATTACAAAGCCCTTATTGATCCTATTCCAGTCAATCCAGTACCCAATTATGCATTCAAAAATTTGGGAGACCTTCAGTTTGAAAACAAAGCTCAGGAATGGGGATTGGGAGAAGCTATTCACTCAAATGGCTCTGCCTATGGAGATTTGGATAATGACGGAACTTTGGACTTGGTCATCAATAATGTAAATAAGCCTGCTCAAATTTTTAAAAACCTCAGTAAAACTCTATTACCTGAAAATCATTCCATCCAATTCGAATTGATCGGAAAAGGCATGAACACACAGGCAATTGGAACCCAAATCTTGGCAATTGCAGGTGATCAAAAGTTTTACTTGGAACAAATGCCAAACCGGGGATTTCAGTCCTCAGTGGACCCTAAACTGACTTTGGGGCTAGGGAAAATCACAAAGCTTGATCAAATCTATATTACATGGCCTGATGGAAAAGTAAGTTTATTGGAAAATCAATCAGCAGACAAATTATTACAGTTGAAATGGGAAGATGCTCAAGCAGGAATTGAGGTGCCTAGCTCGAAAGGAATCAAGCCTTTGTTTAGCAAGGAAGAGCAGCCCCTAATTGATTTCCAGCATCAGGAAAATACTTTTGTTGACTTTGACAGAGACCGATTACTGTATCATATGTTCTCTACCGAAGGTCCTGCTTTTGCCAAAGCGGATGTCAATGGAGATGGTATAGAAGACCTATATTTCGGAGGATCGAAAGGGTTTAGCGCCAAGTTGTATCTTGGTTCTAGCTCTGGGAAATACTCCTTATCAAGACAAGCTGCATTTGAAGCTGACTCCACTGCAGAAGACTCCGACGCTTTATTCTTCGATGCCAATGGGAATGGTTTTCTGGACTTATTGGTGACTTCAGGCGGAAATGAATTTCCACTCAATGCACCTGATCTTGCGGACAGGCTTTACATTAATGACGGGAAAGGAAATTTCAGCAAAAGCGTCCAAACTGGCTTCCAAACGATAAGAGGAGTAAGCTCATCTGTTCAGTCCATAGATATCAATGAAGACGGAGCTTTGGACCTTATTATCACCGAAAGGTTAGTTCCTTTTGTCTATGGTGCACCGGCAAGCAGTCATATTTGGATTAATGATGGGAAAGGGAATTTCACTGAACAGAGCCAAGATTTTGCTCCGGGATTTCAGGAAATAGGAATGATCACCGACGCAGCAGTAGTGGATTTGGACCAAGACGGAAAAGAAGATTTGGTACTTGTCGGTGACTGGACTGAACCTATTTTTTTCAAAAACACCGGAAAAAAATTGGAAAGGATGGAGCTTCCCAAACTAGCGAAATTAAAAGGCTGGTACAGATCTGTAGAAGTTGCAGATTTGGACGGAAATGGTTTTCCAGATTTGATTCTAGGGAATCAGGGACTTAATACCCGGTTCAAGGCAAAATCCGATAGCCCTATTCGGATGTATTTAAATGACTTTGACCAAAACGGATCTATAGAGCAAATATTCACTGCTACTCAAGGGGATATTCAGGTGCCATTTACGCTGAAACATGAACTGGAAAAACAAATCCCGACTATCAAAAAGAAGTACATGAGGTACTCGAATTACAATAATCAATCCTTAGATCAGATTTTCGATCCCGCTATTATTTCCAAATCCATTGTCAATGAATTAACTCATTTAGAGTCGGGGGTATTAATGAATCGAGATGGAGCACAGTTTGAATGGGTTTCTTTCCCAAGAATGGCTCAGAGATCCTGGGTGTTTGCAAGCGAGACAATAGACATCAATCAAGATGGAATAATAGATTTGATTTTGGGAGGAAATTTAAGTGGAGTAAAACCGGAAATCGGCAAATCAGACGCCAGTTTCGGTGAGGTGTTGATAGGAAATGGAGATGGAACTTTTCGTTACCTTCCTAACGCTCAACATCAACTCAAGCTTTCCGGTGAAATCAGGGCAATCAGCCGATTAAATGATCAAAAACTCCTAATTGTAAAAAATAACAGTGCTGCAGAAATCTGGAAATATGACAATTACTAAATTTTGGAGATTTACAGGCTGCATCCTGGCTATCACATTGCTTTCCTGCAAAAAAGAGGAGAAAAAAGAGAAACTCTTTGAGTTACTTTCGGCTCAGGAAACGGGGATTGATTTTCAAAATAATCTTACCTCAAGCCCCGAGATAAATATTTTAGAATATCTCTATTTCTACAATGGAGGCGGGGTAGCCGCGGGGGATATCAATAATGATGGACTGGTTGATTTGGTTTTTACTGGCAATCAAGTTCCCAATCGCCTCTTCCTCAACAAAGGCAACTTCCAGTTTGAAGATATAACTGAATCGTCGGGGATATATGAAGAAGGCAGCTGGTCCAATGGCGCCACTTTTGCAGATATTAATGGAGATGGCCTGCTTGATTTATATATCAGTCAAGTTGGAGATTACAAAGGGATACAGGGTAAAAACAAACTTTATATCAACCAGGGCGATCTGACTTTTATTGAGCTTGGCGAGCAATATGGAGTAGATTTCAAAGGTTTCGGTACCCATGCCGTCTTTTTTGATTACGACAGAGATGGAGATTTGGACCTTTATCTGTTAAATCATGGAGTGAAATCACCCGAGGTTTTCGCAAAGTCAGAAAACAGGGTAATAGCTGATGAAGGAGGAGACAAGTTATTAAAAAACCTCGCATCTGAAGGCCAAAGAGGCTTTATAGATGTAACTGAAGAAGCCGGGATCTACTCCAGTGTTTTGGGTTTTGGACTAGGAGTAAGTATAGAAGATTTCAATCAGGATGGCTGGTTGGACATTTATGTTTCCAATGATTTCACTGAGAATGATTACCTCTATATCAACCAGCAGGACGGAACATTTTTAGAGAGTCTTCAAAGTATTATTTCTAATACGTCCCGATATTCAATGGGAAATGATGCTGCTGATATTGACGGAGACGGGTATCCGGATATTTTCACCACAGATATGCTTCCTGAAGATCCGGAAATTTGGATGAAATCTGTTGGAGAGGATAAAGCAGAAGTTTACTCCATCAAAAAGCAGTTCAATTATGGGGATCAATACGTAAGAAATCACCTGCAACTCAATACAGGCAAAGGAGAGTTTAGTGAAGTAGCCTTATATGCGGAAGTTTTTGCTTCTGATTGGAGTTGGTCTCCCTTGATATTCGATATGGATAACGACGGGCTGATGGATATTCATGTCACCAATGGAATTGTCAAGAGGCCTAATGATTTGGATTTCATCCAATACTCTCAAGAGGCAGATCCAAATCTGAAAATGGATGAGCTTAGGAAGCGGCAAATTGAAATGTTACCTTCTGTCCAGCTCCCGAATTATACTTTTCATAATCAAGGTAATTTAAAATTTAAGGCTAAAGCAAAAGAATTTGGTTTGGATCAGGCCTCCTATTCCAATGGAAGCACCTATGCTGACTTGGATAATGATGGAGACTTGGATTTGATCGTCAACAACCTTAATCAACCTGCATTTATCTACCGCAACAAGTCTGAAAGTCTCGGCCATAATTACGTCAGTGTAGAATTAAAAAGTGCTGGAAATAATCCATTTGCGATCGGAGCTGAGGTTAAGGTTATTACTCCTGAAAAAAAATATCGGCAACTTTTAAGCACTTCTAGGGGATTCCAATCAGGAACTTCTACGAATTTAATCTTTGGATTAGGCAAGGTGGACAAAATTGATGCTATCCAGGTTAGATGGCCGGATGGAACTTTTGAGCAATTCGAAGGCCTCTCTATCAATCAGAAGCACTTATTAATCAAAGGAGGAGGAAAAGAATTTATTCCTGAGGGGAGAATATCTGAAGCCGCCAACTCTGACTTTTCTATCTCCTGGTATCATCAGGAGAAAAATGAACTGGACGAAACCAAAAGAGAGTACCTAATCCCTAGAAGTTTTGCAGCTGAAGGTCCTGCATCTGCTAGCGCTGATATCAACGGAGATGGACTTACAGATATTTTTCTGGGAGGAGCCAAAGATCAGGCAGGTGCATTTTTCCTACAAAAGGAAGATGGAGGCTTTGAACCCATAGAAAGTAAGTCATTTTCCCAGCTTGCCAAAGCCGAGGATGTGGTAGCCGCTTTTGAAGACTTTAATGGAGACGGATATTTGGATTTATATGTAGGAAGTGGGGGGAATGAATACGAAGCTGATAACCTCTTTCTCTTTGATCGCATACTTTACGGGAATGGAAAAGGAAATTTTGCCTTCTTTCCCAATGCACTTCCTCCAATTGGACAAAATACCTCCTCACTGGCCATTCATGATGTCAATGGAGATGGCTTTCCCGATATTTTTGTCGGCGCATCGGTTCTAACCGGAGATTATGGAGCGAGTCCATACAGCTATCTTTTGATCAACAACGGTCGCGGTCAATTCCGTGACCAAACTCAAGAATGGTTTGGTGCAGGCAAAGATTTGGGAATGATTCAGGATGCTACTTGGAGTGATTTGGATGGAGATGGAGCCAAAGAGTTGATCCTGTCAGGAGATTGGCAAGCCATTCGGGTTTTCAAGAATAAGGGCAACAAATTGGACGAGATTTTTTCAGGTGGTTTAGAAAAGTCTACTGGATGGGTCAATGAGATAATGGTGGAAGATATCAACGGAGATGGTCTCAAGGATATATTGGTGGGCAACCTTGGACTTAATTCCAAGCTAAAAGCAAGTCATGAAAAGCCAGTTGTTTTTTATCATCATGATTTTGATGGAAATGGTCAAGCAGATCCATTGATATTTCATTATATGGGAGAGAAATTAGTTCCTTTTGCTACGAGGGATGATTTGATCAAGCAAATTCCCGGAGTGAAAAGAATGCATTCTTCCTATCAAGAATATGCTAAGATTTCCAAGCCAGAAGATCTTTTTGGGAAAGATATAATTGGAAAACTTAGCCCTAAATATGCCTATGAGTTTAGATCCGGGGTTTATTTTCAAAAAGAAGATGGGACGTTTGAGTTTGAAGCCTTTCCATGGCAAGCACAACTTAGCCCCATCAAAGACATGAAATGGAATGCTGCAACTCAAACACTTTGGATAGTTGGAAATGATTCAGGATTCAGAGTAGATCTTGGGAAAAACACCTCCAGTTCCAATTTAAAATTACAATGGACAAAGGAAGGGTGGAAAGTAATCAAAGAGGAAAACAAGGTTCCCTCTCAAGCCGAACTGAGAAGAATAGAGCAAATCAAATCCCTGAGCAACAGCTACATTATCGGAATCAGCAATAATGGCCCGGTATATTTTCTAGGTAATTCTGAAAATTGACAAAAATCATTTGAGAGAGCTGAATTTTAACATACTTTTGGCTTCACCCTAGCGGAGAATCAGTCCAAAAACTTGAGTCTCCCAGCACTATTCAGTAAATTTAAGATTCATTAAAAGACAGTAATTCAAATGATTAGATTAAAAGGGTTGCTCTTTTCGCTACTACTCTTGACGATTTTCTCTTGTCAGGAACCAGTGGATTATAGCGATGCAATTACCGACGGCCATTATTTAAGTGAAGCACAGGACAGGATTACAGAAGTAATTATTCATGATATATTTTCTCCTCCCGTAGCAGCACGAATTTATTCCTATTCTTCCCTTGCAGCCTATGAAGTTGCAGCGGCAGTGGATCCAGGATATAAGTCTCTTATGGGACAATTAAATGGCTCAGAAGCTATTAATATTCAAGTTCCGAAGAACATTTATCCTCCACTTGCTTCTTTGGCAGCCTATTACAAAATGGGAACTGCCTTGATCTTTTCAGAAGAAATGGTTCAAAACCACAAGGAGAAAGCTTTTGCAGAATTAAAGGAAAAAGGCATTCCGGATGATGTATTTGAAGCATCAGTGAAGTTCGGAGAAGAAATCGCTGATCATATCAAAGCCTATTCATCCAAGGATAATTATCATCAAAGCAGATCCTTCCCGAAATATACAGTAACTGGGCAACCCGGAACCTGGGAGCCTACTCCGCCAGCATATATGGAAGGAATTGAGCCTCATTGGAATAAGATCAGAACATTCGTTATTGACTCAGCTGCCCAATTTAAGGTTTCCCCTCCCCCAGCCTATTCTACTGATCCAAATTCGGAATTTTATCAAAAGGCCAAAGAAGTTTATGATGCGGTAGTCAATGCTTCCAAAGAAGAACTGGATATCGCCATGTTCTGGGATTGTAATCCCTACAAAATGAATGTGAAAGGACATGTGATGTTTGCAGAGAAAAAAATTACTCCTGGTGGACACTGGATGAGTATCGCTGCTATTGCAGCAAAAACCGCCAATGCAGACTGGAAAAAAACAGCTGAGGCATTAGCAATGACGGGAATTTCCCTGCACGATGCCTTTGTTGCTTGTTGGGATGAGAAGTACCGTAGCAAATTAGTAAGACCCGAAACCTACATCAATCAATTTATAGATCAGGAATGGGTTCCTTATTTACAAACGCCTCCATTTCCTGAGCATACCAGTGGCCATAGCGTAGCATCAACCTCTGCTGCTTTTACACTAACTCAGATATTTGGTGAAGACTTCCATTTTGTTGATAGTTCAGAAGTCAACTATGGACTTCCAATAAGAGAGTTTGACTCTTTCATGGAGGCTTCTGCGGAAGCGGCTATTTCAAGATTTTATGGGGGCATCCACTACATGCCAGCTATCAATGAGGGTGTTTGGCAAGGAAGAAAAGTTGGAGAGCTCATTTGGTCCAGAATTAGTACCAAGCCTGAAAATTTGGCAGAAAACAAGTAATTTAAGCAGCCCTTAGGGGCTGTTTTTTTTAACCCAAAACCTATAAACCCATGGCGAATCCTATTTGGATTATGACTTCAGCTTTTGATCAGCTGAACTTGGAACAGACTATAGAAAAAGCCAATGAAATCGGAGTTCAAGGATTGGACTTATGTGTGTTCAGAAGAGATGGAACCCGGGATGATTTCGTGGCTACTCATTTGGATTATGAGAATTTCAGTGTAAATGAAGCAAAAAAATTAATTGATCAATTTAATGCTGCTTCTTTAAGACTTTCCTTAGGTGCTTTTGAAAATCTAATCGGTGGAGATCCTGCGCAAAGAATAAAAAACCAAAATCATCTTTTGAGATTGATCCGAATGGCTTATTTGCTTGGGGGAGATGAAAATGATGTCAAAGTTGGAACCTTTGTGGGCTACAACCATGAGTTGGGAAATGAAGACGGAGGATTTGAAAAAAACCTCTTGGAATATCAGCGTATTTTCAAACCCATCATCCAATATGCTGCTGATTTAGGAGTAAGTATTTTGTATGAAAACTGCCCAATGGAAGGCTGGAGAAGTTCTGGGCATTTTGGCACTTTCAATAATTTACCGGGAGTCCTAGCCGCCAGAAAACTGATGTATCAACTGATTCCGGAAAAGAATCACGGTGAGATTTACGACCCTTCACATGATATTTGGCAACATACAGATCCTGTAGAAGTCATCAAGCATACAGATATGACTCGCCTTCAGAGAATCCATGTCAAATCGACTCGAAATAATCCAGATCCATTCTGGGGAAATATGTATCCTATGCATCAGATTCCTGAAGATTGGGCCAAAAAGGCTGGAATCCCATCCAGTACCAATCCTTGGGATCGGCATCACTACGAGGCTACCTTACCTGGATTTGGCTTAGGGGATGATCTGGACTGGAGAGCATTTGTGAATATTCTAAAAGAAAAAGGATTCACAGGGCCATTTGAAATAGAAAATGAAGCAGTATTGTCCAAGCAAACCGGAAAAATGGGTGCTATCGTCCAAGGCTGTAAGGCGGCTGTTCAAAACTTAGCCCCTTTGCTTTATGAGTTGACGGATGAAGGCTGGGTATTTCCAGCATCTGAGCATCAAACTCTAATAGAAGTCAATCGAAAAGACATCCAAATTGTAAAAATGGATGACTTACAAGGCTAAAGTTTATATTCACAGAAAACAAAAGTTTATACTGATAAAATAAACTTGTTTATATTATCAAAATAAACCTTTACCTTTGAGTAGGATAAACAGCAGAAATATGCTACTTAAAGAAGAAATAGAACTAGCAGTCAATCGTCAAAAAAAGCTTTTTGATCAACATTTGTCACTCACTCCTAGAGAGGCGAAAAACAAAATAAATCAAGGAAGTCAACAAATAGAGGTAATAACTGGAATCAGAAGGTCCGGAAAAAGTTCGCTCATGCGACAACTTATCGAGGAATATGATCCAAACTACTCCTATCTAAACTTTGAGGATCCGCGATTATTTGACTTCACAGTTGATGATTTTTCCAAGTTGGATGAAATCTTGGAATCAAGTGGCTCGCCTTATTTTTTTGATGAAATCCAAAATGTAAAAGGTTGGGAAGTATATGTCCGGCAATTGCATGATAATGGGCAAAAAGTCTTTATCACTGGATCTAATGCTTCGCTTCTTAGCCGGGAGCTCGGCACTCGACTTACCGGGAGGTATTTAGCTTATGAAATATTCCCCTTCTCCTATTCAGAGTTTTTAAAATATCATGCTTGGGAGGACAATGCAGAGAACTTTCAAAATTATTTGGACTTAGGAGGCTTTCCTGAATATCTCAGAGACAAAAATCCTGAAATCCTTCAAAACTTACTCAAGGATATCGTTTTCCGAGATATCGCTATTCGTTATGGTATCAAAAACACCAAAACACTCTTAGACATAACTCTTTATCTGATATCCAATGTGGGAAAAGAAATAAGTTATAATGGAATCAAAAAAACCTTTGAAATAGGCTCTGCAAATACTGTCTCTGATTATCTAAATTGGTTAGAAGATGCCTATCTTCTATTTTTCCTACCGCGCTTCAGCTGGTCAGCTAAAAGCATATCCAAAAATCCCAAGAAAGTATATTGCATAGATCCTGGATTTGCACGGGCAAATTCATTGAGCTTTTCAAAGGATCAAGGAAGATTATTGGAAAATTTGGTCTATTTAATCTTTCGAAAAACCACCCATAAGTTGTTCTATTACCGTGAGAAAAAGGAATGTGATTTTGTGGTTTTTGAAGAGAAAAACTGTAAATGGGCTGTACAAGTTTCTGAAAAAATCCATTCAGAAAACAAAAATCGAGAAATAGAAGGCCTACTTGAAGCAATGAGTTTTTTTGACCTGAAAGAAGGCTTTATACTTACCTTGGATCAAGAAGACAGTCTTTCTGTGGATGGGAAAATGATTTGGATTCTACCTATAAGGGCTTTCCAAAAGATTTACTTGTCTTAGAGCACTATTTAGTATTTGTCTCATACCCCTCATCTACTTTGAGACCTGGACCTTCCGCAGCTTCTACCGCTAGCTGATCGCAGCGCTCATTTTCAATATTTCCTGCATGTCCTTTCACCCAAACGAATTTAGGCTTGTATTTTAAATGAAGTGGAATATATCTCAACCAGAGATCAGGGTTCTTTTTATCCTTGAAACCTTTTTTCTGCCAGCCCCACAACCAGCCTTTTTCAACGGCATCTACCACGTATTTACTATCTGAGTAGATGGTTACCGGAATTCCGGTCAACTTCAATTCCTGCAAAGCTCTAATCACCGCTAAAAGCTCCATACGGTTATTGGTAGTAAGCCGAAACCCCTCGGAAAGTTCTTTCCTGTGTTGGTTGAATTTCAAGACTGCCCCATAGCCTCCCGGTCCAGGATTGCCCTTAGCAGCCCCATCTGTGTAAATGGTAATCATGATGCAAAGAAAGTAAATTCAGCCCACTGTCTCAGACAATATCCATAGGGAATGCGTTGGACTTGAAAATCTTCACAGCTATCGACAAAAGAATAATACCGAAAATTCGTCTTAAAACATCAAGACCTGTTTTTCCGAGCTTTCTTTCCAGCCAGGTGGTACTTTTCAAAACGGCATAAACAAATACCAAGTTGAGCAAAATCCCGATAGCAATATTCACTTGGGCAAATTCTGCCTTCAAGGTTAGGATAGTTGTCAAAGTACCTGCTCCCGCGATCAAAGGAAATGCAATCGGAACTATAGATGCTCCTGCTGTAGCATCTGGATCCGGTTTAAACAATTCAATCCCCAAGATCATTTCAGCGCCCAAAGCAAATATGATCAAAGCTCCGGCAATGGCGAAGTCCTCCACTCCTATTCCAAAAAGACCTAAAATTGACTTTCCGGCAAGAAGGAATAGAATCATCAAAACACCTGCGGCAACCGTAGCCTTCTCAGACTGGATATGGCCAACTTTTTTTCGAAGATTAATGATGATCGGAATAGAACCGAGTATATCAATGACCGAAAACAGGATCAATGACACGGAAAGGATTTGCTTGAAGTCAATCATGCTGCAAAGCTACACCAAATAAAATTTGCTTTGCAAATATGTGAGGTTAGGATTTTTTTAGCGTTCAGTTAAGTTTCACTCCCAAACTCCTCTACCCTTTTCAATATTGGCTCAGAAAAGCAATCAGTTTTTCCATTTCAGCATCTGTAATAGCAGGAAAATTGGCAATGCGGAATGAAATAGGCTTCAATGGCCCATATCCCGAACCTAACTGCATTCCTTCTTTTTCGGCTGCTTTTTTTACTTGGGAAATCGTATCCTCCAAACCGGTTACACCAAGTACAGTTGTACTTCTGGCTTGTTGATTATCCACCAAAAGTCGAAGCGTTTTAGTCTTAGCAACACAATCCTCCAACTGACTCATTCGACGACGAAGATTTTGATCTATATGCTGAATTTCCTGCATATCCTGCAGCACTCTATTAAGCAAGTAAATCCCCAAGACATTAGGGGTGTAATGAGTCTGATAAGAACGCGCATTTTCCAACATAAAGCTCAAACTATTATACCTGCCTTTCTCTCCTTTTCTTTCTGTTTGGGCTATAGCTCTTGGGGATAAAATCAAGACTCCTAATCCTGCTGGAAGACCGAAGCATTTTTGAACCGAAGCATACCAGATATCTCCCAAGCTAAAATCCAACTCTATTCCAGCCATACTGGAGGTGGTATCCACCGCAATTAATTTCTCCGGATATTTTTCACGGATATCTTCCAAGTACTCCATCCTTACCTGGGAAGCATTGGAAGTTTCATTTTGAGTGATTGCAATTAAATCGAACTCTTCAGAAATCGTTAAAGAAGCTATATCAACCGTTTCATTGGCCTGGATTTTCAGCCCATCTGTTGCAGGAATAATGTGCTTGGCCAACTCTATCCACTTTTTCCCAAAAGAACCCGAATAGATATGAAAGCTGGCTCTTTCTACAATAGATTGAGAGATAATCTCCCAGTTTTCAGTGGCAGAAGAGGTAAAAATCAATTTGTAATCTTCAGGCATATGCAGTTTTTGCCGCATCAAGGATTCGGTTTCTTGATATAGCTGCATAAATGCCCCACTTCGGTGATTGGCACTTAATATTCCTTCTTGATAAGCTTCTTGCAAATAAGTTGGCAAAGAGTCATAGACTTTGGAAGGTCCGGCTGCAAATGTGATCATAGGAATTAGGGGTATTAAAGAAAATAACGGATTCCGAGTTCATAGCCTTTTAGGCCTAAGCCTGAAATCATGCCCACACAGGATTTGGAAATAATACTCTTGTGACGAAACTCTTCCCGCTTATAAATATTAGAAATATGCACTTCCAAAACAGGAGTATTTACACCCGCTATGGCATCAGATATGGCAACAGATGTATGGGTATAGCCACCAGCATTCAATAGAATCGCATCAAAAGTGAAGCCCACTTCATGAATCTTATTGATCAGCTCTCCCTCCACATTGCTTTGAAAATAATGAATCTCCACTTGGGGGAAGGCTTTTCTCAAATTTTTCAAATATTCTTCAAAAGAGGTACTTCCATAAACTTCAGGCTCTCTTTTTCCCAAAAGATTCAAATTAGGGCCATTGATGATTTGAATTTTCAAAATTTAATTTGGTTTGAGAGTATTGAATGATTTTCACTCAAAGTTAAAAAGTACCACGATAAAACGAGTCATGATGCCCTAATCAGGAAGGATTTATTTTTAAAAGGGATAAAGTCAATGCTTGTTTGTAGCTTTGCAGTATGGAAGAAATTCAAAAGCGGGACATTAGAAAACTCAGCCTGAGTGAGTTGGAAGAGTTTTTTTTGGAGCATGGAGAGAAAAAATTCCGGGCCAAACAGGTCTATGAATGGCTGTGGAATAAATCCCTGAAAAACTTCGATGACATGAGTAATATTTCTCTTTCAACCCGAGAATTACTCAAGCAACATTTTTCTATCAATCATATTCTGGTTGATTTGATGCAGCATTCTCAAGATGGCACGATCAAGAATGCGGTGAAACTTTATGATGAAAAAATTGTGGAGTCTGTTTTGATTCCAACCAGCAAAAGAATCACTGCCTGCGTGTCCTCTCAAGTGGGTTGCAGTTTGGATTGTAACTTCTGTGCAACTGCCCGCCTGAAACGAATGAGAAACCTAAATCCTGATGAAATTTATGATCAGGTAGTGGCCATCAAAGAAGAGGCGGAAACTTATTTCAATCGCCCATTGACCAATATTGTATTCATGGGCATGGGTGAACCCCTTTTGAATTACAACAACGTAATTGCTGCGATCGAAAAAATCACTTCCCCTGAAGGATTGGGAATGGCCTCAAGAAGAATCACCCTATCTACGGTGGGGATTCCAAAAATGATCCGAAAAATGGCGGATGATGAAGTGAAATTCAATTTGGCTATTTCCCTTCACTCAGCGATCAATGAGACTAGATCTCGATTGATGCCCATCAATGATAAAAGTCCTTTGGAAGAATTGGCGGATTCATTGAAATATTGGTACGAAAAGACCAAGCGAAAAGTAACTTATGAATATGTGATTTGGGATGGAATCAACGATGATGAAACACATGCCCGAGCGCTAGCCAAATTCTGTAAAATTATTCCTTCCAAAGTCAATATCATCCAGTACAATCCCATCGATGAGGGAGAATTTAGACAAGCAAGTCAACAAGCCGTAGAGATGTACGTTAGAATTTTAGAATCTCAAGGAATCATTGCGAAAGTCAGAAAATCCCGAGGTCAGGATATCGATGCTGCATGTGGTCAATTAGCAAACAAAAATGAAGTCAGTCAATTAACTAATATTTAAGATTTTTTCACTTGTTTTTCATAAGGTCTTTATGTTTCTTAGTCCATTAATCTAAATCTTGCGTGAGTTTATATGAAAAACATCACTTTTAAAGTCATTTTTGGCTTTTGCTTTTTTTGCCTGAACCCAGTTTTTTCTCAAAGTTTTCCGGAAAAAGTTCAGCAATTCTTCGAAGAATATAGAAATGAAACTCCTCCTGAAAAAGTCTACTTACAACTAGATAAACACACCTATACATTAGGCGAGGATGTTTGGTTTAGTGCTTTTTTGGTTGCTGGTTCATATCAAGTTCCTTCTCCATTGAGCCAAACCTTATACGTGGATCTTTTTGATGGGGATGGCTTGCTTCTGGAGCAAAAAATTATCCGACTAGATAAAGGAAGAGGAAATGGAGATTTCACTTTACCATCCTTCGGAAAACCAGGGAATTATCAGATCAAGGCATACACTGCCTGGATGAGAAATTCAGGAGAAGAGTTCTTTTTCGAAGGAGGCTTTTCAGTAATTGACGGTGCAGGAGGTAGTTTTCTACCGAAAATGACAATTAATGCAATTGAAAGCTCAGGAGGAAAGGCAACTTACAGAACTGAACTTTTGGCCATCGACAAATCCGGAAATCCCCTTGCGGGAAAAGCTCTTCAAATGAAAGTCTTTGGAGGGGATGAAGAGGTCCACAGTCAGGACTTATTATTAAATGAAGAAGGGATTGTCAGCTTTTCCTTTTCTATTTCAGAAAAGCCTTACCCATCCCAACATGTAGAGTTGATCTACTTGGAAAATGAAAATTATTCCGTCTCCCAGAAAATCAGACTTCCTTACAGCTTCAATCTGGCAGATATCCAATTTTTACCTGAAGGAGGAAATTGGGTTGTCAGCAAGAAATCCAATATAGCATTTAGGGCTATTGCTCCTGATGGTAATCCTCTTAGCATTCAGGGAACTATTGCTGGAACCGATATTTCTTTTGAAAGCAATTTTGCAGGCTTGGGGAAATTTGAAATTACCCCGGATAAGCAGGATTACCAGGCAGAAATTAGTCATCCTGTCTCTGGGCAGAAGAGAACCATAAATCTGCCAAAAGCATCTACTGATGGTCTTGCATTACAGGTTATTAATAACCCTGCCGCAAGCTATCTTACAGCATTTATTCAGGGAGTTTCGGACGCCAATTCTCTCCTGCTAGTAAGCCAAACCAGAGGCCTAATCAATTATATGATTGAAGGAAAATTGACGAATGGGGTTTGGGGTGTAAGAATCCCCAAAGAAAACTTGATTTCCGGAATCAATCAGATTACAGTTTTGACTTCGGAGGGGACTCCCCTGGCTGAGCGATTAATCTTTATCCGAAAAGAAGAGAATGAGCTAAAACTTGATGTGAATTCCAATTCATCTTTGAGTCCAAGAGAAAAAATCAAATTGGAAATCACGAATCAAAGTGCAGGAAACCAGGTTTCTGGAAGCTTCTCAGTTTCCATTGTAGATGCAGAGCAAGTGTCAGATGAAAGTGAAGTTTACGGTACCATTTATTCACATCTTTTACTGAGTTCAGATCTAAAAGGTCAAATCCACCAACCTGGTTATTATTTCCAAAACCAAGATGAAAGTACTTTAGAGGCATTAGATTTGGTAATGTTGACCCATGGATGGAGACGATTTACTTGGGATCAAATCGCTAAAAATGAACAGGGTGAAATCAATTATTTCATTGAAAGAGGAATAAATATAGAAGGTCAGATTAGCGACCAAGAGGATACTAGAAAGGGATTATCCGGAGGTAAAATTACCGCAATGGTAGGAAATGGAATCGAGATTGTGACGACTGAATTTGGCTCTAATGGGCGATTCATCATTCGAGATTTAGATTATCAGGATTCCGCCAGTGTTACCTTGACAGCAGTGGATAATAGACTAAAGAACTTTGTGGATATCAAAGTCACCCAACCGGAGGCTGTCTTCACCGGTACTTCTGGCAACTATTCTACTGAAATAAAATGGCCTGAAAATCTAGCTGCTACCTATGAGGAAAGAGTCCTTATGAGGAGAATGAATGAGGATCCTGATATTTTGGACTTGGAAGGAGTCACTGTGGAAGCTCAGACCTTTAAAAAAGAGGACGAAGAAGTACAAAAAATTTATGGCCCAGGAGATGTCAGCATAGACCCTGAAAAAATCCCGGGTTCTGTGGGCTTTACCAATGTTTTTCAACTGATCCAGGGAAGGGTTTCTGGTGTCAAAGTATTTGTATCAGGCTTGGATGTAAGTGTACAAATTCGAGGAGTTGGCTCTATCAATGCAGGCACAGGACCGCTGTATTTATTGGACAATATTCCTGTAGATGCTAATACACTACTTCAGGTGAATCCAAGGGATGTAGCTAGTGTGGATGTATTCAAGGATCCTGCAAGAGCGGCTATTTTTGGAGCTCAAGGTGCAAACGGAGTGATTGCAGTTTATACCAAAAGAGGCAGTGGATTTACTCCGAGTGTTGGCGGAACTTTGGTTACTACCTACGGAGGTTACTCCGTTGCAAAGGAGTTTTATCAGCCCAATTATGATGAAAAAGGCACATCTACTGCTCTGAATGATAAGCGTGCTACAATTTTCTGGAAACCAATTTTAGAAATTGGAGAAGACGGAAAAGCAAATTTGGAATACTTTAATACTGATGTAGCCAAGAAGCATTTGATCTTTATAGAAGGAATAGACGAAGAGGGCAGAATTGGTAGAGTGGCACGTATTTTAGAATAATACTTGTAATGTTCACCAAAGCCTTCTAATTTTTGACAGAACTAATAGAGATCAGAACGAGTATATTCCTTGATCGGCAGGCGTTTTTGTTTCGATCATTTTATTTAATATGGATATCCGCTTTCTTACCAGTATTGACAAAAATACGGCTTATTGTCTGCTTAAAGGATCAGAACCCGGAAGCTTCGGTCTTCGGTCATCGGTCTTCCAACCAGTAAAGCAAAGAAAATAAGGAAACTGGCGCAATTGCGGATAACCAGATAATTTAAAATTCTCACTCAAGATTAACAGTTATTCTTATGAAAAAGGCTTTGGTGATTTTAATTTTAGGAATCCTACTTCCTTTGGGGCTAGAAGCTCAATCATTGGAACAAGGAAATACTCGCTTCCACACTTATGGAACCTATGGCCTGAGATGGAAAGACTTTGGAGTAGGCGCAGGAGTGGAGTATTTTTTCCTCGACAATTTCGCCATAATGCCAAGCTTCACTTATATCATGCCGAATGTAGGGAACCGAAGCAATTTTAGCATGGATCTACGCTACTATGTTTCTGATGGTCCGTCCCAACTCTTTTTTCTGGCAGGTTATAGCCAAAATTGGGAGAACCTTCAACCGGGAGACCCAGGAGTCAGACGAACATTCAAAGGCGCCAATGTAGGCGTGGGAGCTTATATAAGAATTGTGGATTGGGTGGGGCTGAACACTGAATTCAGAATACAGAGTCAAAATCCTCAAGAAGCAGGATTTAAAGTAGGTTTTGCTTTCCCACTCTGATTATTTCTTACTGAATTCAAATAGTTTCCTTTTCTCTTCTTTGGTCAGGGCTTCATAGCCTCGGTCCGCAATTTTATCCAGTATTCTATCGATTTCTTCCTGACTCGTTTCTTCAGAGGATTTGGTAGCGGTAGGCTTGGATTTTGGGCTGGAAAAAGAGCCAAAAGATCCCGACTCAGTCTTCGCTTTTCTATAGCTTACTTTCACTTTCGTTGGGCTCTTTTTGAAAAGATTCTCGAAGAAAATCCCCACTTTCTGAACAGGAACTCCCCAATCATTCCCTCTTCTGAGTTGGGTGATATACAGAAATCCCATCAATGCCCCTCCTAAGTGCGCCAGTTCCCCTCCGGCATTTGCGCCAGCAGAATTGGCAAAGGAAAGAACCACATAGAAAATCGCTATGTATTTGATTTTGACAGGCCCTAACAGGATTAGGAAGAAGGTAGTATTGGGAGTCAATGTAGCTGCACCAACCACAATTGCAAACACACCGGCACTAGCTCCAAGCATGAGAGAAGTATCTACCGAATTACTGAAGTAGGGAGCTAAATTATAGATCAACAAATAAAACAATCCCCCTGCTAAGCCTCCAAGAATATATAAATTAGCCAATTTTCGACTACCTAAGTATTGGTGGATCAACAAGCCAAACCAGTAGAGAAAAAGCATGTTGAAGAGGATGTGAAAAATCCCCTCATGTAAAAACATATAGGTGAACAGGCTCCAAGGTTGAGTGGCCAATTTGGGAAGCGATGCCGGCATCATAAAATAGGAGATCAGGGAAGAGTATAATTCTCCAAAGCCTCCAATAGTCATAATGACTCTGGAAATCATGAATACCAACCAAACAAGGATATTGATAGCGATTAGTTTATAAAGGCTATTATCACCGTGCTTGAAAGCGTTCCTAAGATTTTCCCAAAAATTGCCGTACATAATTAATAAAAACTGTTTCTATCTTTTTTCCACTTGTAAACCAATGCGCCACCTATAATCAGCCCACTCAAATGGGCAAAATGGGCCACATTATCCAGCGGATTGTTTATCAATACGTTGTAAATCGTATAAAGTCCATAAAAAAGGACCAAATATTTCGCTTTGACAGGCATAGGAGGAAACAGCAAAAAGAGCTGGGTGTTTGGAAAAAGCATCGCAAATGCAATCAATATTCCAAATAAAGCTCCCGATGCCCCTACCATAGGGATATTTCCCTGAATATCGGAAATGGCCTCTAAAGTTTGATTTGCGCGATCAATTTTCACTTGATCCTGAGGATCTCTACTGAAATCATCCACAAACTCAAATACTCTCCTGTCGAAGAAATTTCTATTTTCTAATACAATCTTGTTGAAGTACTCTGGGTCTGGATTTGCCTGAAATCGCTCTACTTTGGCTTCCAGATTATTCATCCGGTAAATATTATATCCTGAATAGAGAACTCCCGATCCTACTCCGCAAACCATCCAAAGAATCAAAAGCTTCTTTGGTCCGAGGAACTGCTCCAACAAAGGGCCAAAGATCAATAGACCAAACATGTTACTGAATAGATGCCAAAAGTCGGCATGCATAAACATGTATGTCAGAAACTGAAAGGGCTTGAAATACTGGCTTCCAATGTAATACAAAGCAAACCACTCATTGAGAACAGGAAAAATGAAAGAGCTGACGATAAAAAGTATAATATTTATCAGCAGTAAATTTTGTACTACAGGTGTGATATTTCTAAACATGCGATTTTCCGAAGAATGAATGTATGCTGGATAAATCCAATTTTACGAAGGTTTTGTTCCCTCCCAGTCCATAATTTGGGTTTTGGCAGGCAAAAAGCTGCCCAACCAAAGTTTCCATTTCCTGAGAATTGAGTTTTTGACCCTTTTTTAAGGAAGACTTACGGGCTAAAGAGCGGGCAAGATTTTCTCGATTATCCAATGAAAGCTCATTTTTGAAATTCTTGAATTGCTCGATCAATCCTTCAAATAATTCTTTTTCATTTTTTACCTGAATATCAGCTGGTACTCCCTGAACCAATACGGCATTATTGCCAAATTCAGAAATCATAAAGCCAAGGCTGTGCAGCTCTCCCATTAATCCTACCACCAACTCATAATCTGAAGGATTTAATTGAACTACGGGAGGAAAAAGACATTGTTGCGATGGACCTTGCGCCAACTTCAATTGTCTTAGATAGCGTTCGTATAATATCCTCTCATGTGCTGCTTGCTGATCCAAAATCAATAAGCCAGTGGACATTTGAGCTACGATATAGCTTAACTCCACCTGAAAAGTTGTCCCAGTACCCTCGCCCTCTGCTGGTTTGGGAAAAGAACTGCTCTCTTCTTCCGGATTTGCCTTGCTGGAAAAAGTCAAGACTTCAGAATCATCACTTTCCTCAGAAACAGGTCTTTTTTGCTCTTGGATAAAAGTCTGATTTCCTTCAAACAGCCTTTCCCAACCACTAACACTAGATTTTTTGAATTCAGGAGTATTGAAAGTCTTATAACTATATTCCCGATCCACATCCGCCTTCTTCTGCGCGTCAGTATTCCAATTATCTTCGAAATTCACATCCACGCTAAAATCCAATGCCGGAACCACGTGATGTGCTCCCAAAGCCTGTTTGACAGCTGCCCGAATTACCGCATAAACCGTTCTCTCATCATCGAATTTGATTTCGGTTTTGGTCGGGTGTACGTTGATATCTATATGGGATGGATCTATTTCCAAAAACAAAACATAAAAAGGATGCTGATCTGGCTGTATGAGGTTTTCAAAAGCATTGCTAACCGCATGGTTCAGATAGCTACTCTTGATGTATCTGTTGTTTACAAAGAAGAACTGCTCCCCTCTCGTTTTTTTGGCAGATTCAGGTTTGCCTATATATCCTTTTACATTGACATGGGGTGTCAATTCCTCGCAGGGAACCAGCTGACTTTGGTAGTTTTTCCCAAAAATCCCCACGATTCTCTGACTGAGTTTGCCTGGGAGCAGATTATAGATCTCCATGTCATTTTGCATCAAGGAAAATCCAATTTCAGAATAAGCCAGGGCTACTCTCTGAAATTCCTCCACAATATGCCGCATTTCTACAGGATTGGATTTCAGGAAATTTCTCCTTGCTGGCACATTGAAAAAGAGATTTTTCATGGAAACAGAAGTTCCGGGAGTGGTGGCAACAGGTTCCTGTTTTTTAACTTCTGATCCTTCAATATGAATTAGCGTTCCCAGCTCATCCGCATTTCTTCTGGTTTTTAACTCAACCTGTGCAACCGCCGCAATAGAGGCCAGAGCTTCTCCACGAAAACCAAATGTACGGATTGAAAATAAATCCTGACTGGTGCGAATTTTAGAAGTGGCATGCCTTTCGAAACTCATCCTGGCATCGGTAGCCGACATACCCTTACCATTATCAATGACTTGGATTAATTGCTTACCTGCTTCTTTTACAATTACCTGAACTTTAGTAGCACCTGCATCAATTGCATTTTCAAGCAATTCCTTCAGTGCGGAGGATGGTCTTTGAACCACTTCTCCAGCTGCAATCTGATTGGCTATTGCATCAGGTAATAATTGGATTAAATCGCTCATTTCCGGGCTTTAGATTTGAGCTTTGAGAAATAATAAATTGCTGCAATGAAAGCCACTAAATACAGGAGATATTCAAAAATTACCGGCCCGAAGTAAATATATCCACCCAATCCGCCGACTAAAATCAAAAAGATCAGAGATCTGATCATCGCTGTAGAAGCAAAGACACTTTTATCTCGAGGTTTGATTCCTTGATAATTGGAAAAAGCCCCTCTTAGACCAGATTCGTAATTTCTCAATCTATCTTCCTCCTTAATATCTCCTAATTTCCCTTCAGCTTCTAGCTGCTTTTTGATACGAGACTCCCGCTGATCCAATTCCTCTTTGACCGGATCATAATAACGGGGCTTGATATCGAATCGACTGGGGCTGGCTGTTCGAAATATGGAAGGAAATTTCATCTGTTAATAATTTGTTTTTTAGAAGTCAGACGGAATCCCTGCCTGCGGCAGGCAGGTCGCACAGTTTCCCCGATATATCGGGGCATCCCAGTGTGTGTCGTTCTTGTCGTGCTGGATTTCATTTAATCAATTTTTGAATGTGGATGCTTGAACGTTCATCAAGGAACAAGTTAGGAGACTGTCCACCGACAATCAAATTTATACCATTTTTAACCCAAAAACAGGTCTAATGTTGACCTTTCTTTACTATCTTCAATCGATTAGTAAATCTAATCTTCTGCAATTTCAGGCTAAAATGTGAGACACTACGTTGAATACTTTAGATCCTGGCGTAGGAACTTCCACAAATTTAAAGATTAAAAATTAACTCAGGTATGAGGCATAAGCTGGCAGGCATCTTTCTTCTTTGCTTTGTTGCATTATCATTTACATCCGGTAAAATGGATGTAGCTGTGGTAGTGGATGACCCATTAAATGCTCCCGATAGATTTGCACAGAGAAATTGGGTAGACTCGGTATTTCAAAGTCTAAGTTCAGAGGAGCGCTTGGGGCAACTTTTTATGGTTGCCGCTTATTCCAATAAAGATCAAAAGCACATTGATGAAATCAGTCAGCTTGTAAAAGACGAGAATCTTGGAGGATTGATATTTTTTCAGGGAGGACCTGACAGACAAGCTCGTTTGACCAATTACTATCAAGCCTTGGCTAAAACACCCCTTTTCATCGCAATGGATGCAGAATGGGGGATTAGCATGAGACTGGACTCAGTTCCTGATTTTCCTAGAGCCATGACTTTGGGCGCTATTCAGAATTCAGATTTGATTTATGATATGGGAGCCGAAATGGCCAGACAATTCAAAGAATTGGGCATGCACATTAATTTCGCTCCAGTAGTGGATGTCAACTCTAACCCTGAAAATCCAGTCATTGGCTTTAGGGCATTTGGAGAAAACAAAAAAGCAGTAGCTCAAAGAGCAGTGGCCTATATGAAAGGCCTTCAGGATAATGGTGTAATTGCCAATGCCAAGCATTTTCCCGGACATGGTGATACAGAATCAGACAGCCATTATTCCCTTCCATTGATCAAACATGCTGAAAAGAGAATTTGGGACATAGACCTATATCCTTATCAGGAGCTATTCAGAGAAAATTTGATGTCGGTGATGGTTGCCCATCTCAATATCCCAAGTTTGGACAATAATGGACAAACCCCCACCAGTCTCAGCAAAAAAGTTGTGACAGATCTGCTACAAAAGCGAATGAACTTTCAGGGTTTGATCTTTACGGATGCCTTGAACATGCGGGGAGTAACCCAATCTCACAAACCGGGTGAAGTGGATGTAGAAGCTCTTCTGGCCGGTAACGATATTCTATTGTATTCTCAGGATGTACCTAAAGCGAAGGCTTTGATCAAGCAGGCTGTAGAAAGCGGTAAAATATCCCAAGAGGAAGTAGATAGGAGAATAAGAAAAATCCTCCGAGCCAAGTATAAGGTTGGGCTTCATGATTACAAACCCATCAAAACTCATGGTTTGGTAGAAAGACTAAACACTCCAAAAACCGAGGAGATTCGGGAAAAGTTGTATTCCGAAGCCATCACAGTTGCTTCCAATAAGGGAGAATTACTCCCTTTCAAGCAGCTGGATTTGAAAAAGTTTGCCAGTCTTACTATAGGAGGAGAGGGAAAAAACTTCCAGCAAAGCCTCAGCAAGTATAGCAAATTCGATCATTTTGAAATCGAAAAAGCAGCGAGTGAATCCGCTCATTATAATTTAATGAAGCAATTGGAGGATTATGATGTGGTCGTGGTTGGCTTGATGGGCGTGACCAACAGTCCTAAAAGAGCCTTTGGAATCGCTCCTGGAGATGTAGCCCTTCTCAGAAAACTGGAACAAAGACAAAAAGTAGTCACGGTTCTTTTTGGAAATGCTTATGCTTCCCGATTTATTGAAGGATTGGGCAATGTGGTTTTTGCTTATGAGAATAATGACATGACTCAAAAGCTCAGTCCTCAGGTTCTGTTTGGCGCTAGACCGGGAATGGGAATTTTACCGGTATCAGTTAGCCCTACTTTTTCACATGGGTTGGGAGGATATATGGAAGGACTGAGAAGGCTCGCTTATGGAACTCCTGAAAGTGTGGGTATGAACAGCCAAACCCTGGATGAGATCGATGAGGTAGTAGAGAAAGCGATTAAAATGCAAGCCACTCCAGGCGCGAATGTGTTGGTTGTCAAAGACGGTAAAGTTGTTTTCGAAAGGTCTTATGGACAATTGGAATACAAGAATAGCCCGAAAGTCAATAGTGAAACTCTTTATGACTTAGCCTCTATTACTAAAGTGCTGGCGACTACTCAAGCCGTGATGTTTTTACATAGCCGAGGAGAATTGGATATGGACAAAACTTTGGGTGATTATCTCCCGGAGCTGAAAGGCACTAATAAAGAAGATCTGGTTCTGAAAGATGTAATGGCCCATGAAGCAGGATTGAAGGCTTTCATCCCTCATTATGTAAAAACAGTACAATCTGGACAATGGAGACCGGAGTATTATCAGGCCTCAGCGGCTCCCGGATTTTCAAGACCTGTATCTAATGATATGTACGCGGTAGATGGACTTCGGGACAGTATTTGGAGCTGGACAGTAGCATCTGATTTACTACCAAAATCTGGAGGAAGAAATAGATATGTTTATTCAGATTTGACCATGTATTTCATGCAGGCAGTCGTTGAAAAAATCGTCAATCAACCCTTAGATCAATTTTTAGAGCAAAATTTCTATGCTCCTCTTGGACTTTATACCATGACTTTTAATCCATTCAATAAAATGTCTTTGGACAACATCGCTCCGACAGAAGATGATGTAGCCTTTAGAAAAAGACAGGTGAGAGGCTATGTCCACGATCCGGGAGCAGCCATGTATGGAGGAGTTGCCGGACACGCTGGGCTTTTCGGAAGAGCAAATGATTTGGCAGTAATGATGCAGATGATGCTCAATGAAGGCTATTATGGAGATGTCAGCTTACTTAAACCTGGAACAGTTTCCCAATTCACGAAGAGGCAATCCAATCAAAGTAGAAGAGGATGGGGATGGGACAAACCTGAACCAGAAGCTGGACGGGGAGGAAGTGCTGGGGATTTGGCTCCAAAATCCACATTCGGGCATACTGGCTTCACTGGAACCTGCGTATGGGCAGATCCAAAAAATGATCTGATTTATGTCTTTTTGAGTAATAGGGTGTATCCGGATGCTGAAAACAAAAAGCTGCTCAGTGCGAATATCAGGACAGATATTCACGATATTATTTATAAGGCAATGGCTAAAAATTAAATAAAAATGGTCCCGTTATCAGCGGGACCATTTTTATTGATGATTATTTAATAAGGATCAAATCCTCCTGAGGCTGAATCAAATACTCTGCCCCATTCTCTGTTACCACAGCCATCTCTTCCACAGAAATGGTCTTTTCAGTTCCATCTTCCCTCTTCCAGGTATGAAAACCATCAAAGGCGAATACCATTCCCTTTTTCAATAATTTTTGCGCAGCTGGTCTGGGAGTTTCCAGTCTCGCTCCTCCTAAATTTGGTCCAACATCATGAGCCACATAGCCAACCGGATGCCCAGTGCTCCAAGGAACATAAAGAGATCCATTAGCATCCATCAAATCGCGCTGCGCTCTGTCTACATCCTCTCCTTTTACTCCTGGTTTCATGGCTGCCAGAGCAATTCTTGACCCAGCTTTCCCATTCTCCCAATATTTTTGAATATCAGCAGGAGCCTCAGTTTCCCCGTCCTTTAACACATAGGCAAATCGTTGAATGTCACTTACCCAAATTCCGTAAAGTTTCACCCCAAAATCTGTTTGAATCACATCTCCAGGCATGATCACTTTATCCGTTGCATGCGAATGTCCTCGATCAGGACCTGAGTTGACATTGGGGTTTTGATCAGGATGCCAAGCATCTGTCACTCCATATTCAGCCATTTTTGCTTTCAAAAATTTAGCAACCTCAGCATCTGTAGTTTTGCCAGGTACGATCATCGCGTAGGCCTCATATTGAAAATCAGAAGCCATTTGAGCTGCTTTTTTCAGAATTTCAACTTCTTCAGGAAGCTTGATAGACAACCATTCGTAGACTAAATCTGTGGAAGACACCAATCTTGAAGAATAATCTCCCAAAGCCTCTTCCAAATTTCTTCTTTGCGTGTAGGAAAGTCCATCCGCCATGGTATTACTGGAAGAAGAATTAACTGCTATGGTTTTAAAACCCTTTTCTTTGATAAAATCTGCAGCAACCTGAACCGCTGAGGCTCCCCTATCTACTCGGATTACTTCATCGTGAATATCCAATTCATCCAGGGAAGTAGCCTCCCCATCAGGCGAAAAGGCCAATGAATGAAATCCTGAATCATCCAAATAAAACATAAAAACTGCGGTGCCTCCAGCGTTTTCCGCTCCGACATGTACTGCAATGGGATCATTGTGATTTTCTCTACCAATAGTAATCCAGCAGTCCACACCAGCTGCTTTCATAGCCTCAGGAAGTAATTGACTGATTCTCTTTTTTCTGATTTCCGGCCAAGGATTATCAGACCAGTCAGGTTTAACCGTTTCTGTTTGTTGCGGCGGGGTAGAGCAGGCAAATAAAAAACCTACCGCGAAAAGAATAAATAAATAACTCTTATAATTCATCTTTTTATAATTTGTTTTTTAAAGGTCAGATGGAATGCCCAAGATAATCATCCCCCTGTTTGAGATTTTTCCTCATGGGTATTTCATATGGATTGATTGTTGAAAATTTTGATTCAAAGAATTGGTTTGGAAATTGGGGCTTTTAAATGAAAGTTTCAATTCTTTTTATGCTGATAAAAGTGATTTTTGATCCTAAAAAACTGAAAACCAAGTATTCAATGCTCCTGATAAAATTAAGAATTCGTCGGCTTTTGGATTATTTCTTTTTAATTTGAACAAAAGTAATCCTTAAGCGTGTTTAAAGGCAGATTAGCCAAAAAGGCACCTAGAAAAAAATATGAAAATTGGCATTGTATGTTACCCTACCTTTGGGGGTAGTGGTGTAGTAGCCACAGAATTGGGAAAAGGGCTGGCAAAAGCTGGGCATGAGATTCACTTTATCACCTATCGTCAACCAACCCGCCTGGATTTTTTTAGCGAAAATCTATTCTATCACGAAGTAGATATCAAAAGCTATCCGCTTTTTGAGCATGCTCCATATGAACTTGCTTTGGCTAGTAAAATGGTTTCGGTGGTCAAATATGAAAACTTAGATCTATTGCATGTGCATTATGCAATTCCACATGCGTCTGCAGCCTACATGGCCAAGCAGATCTTGAAGGAAGAGGGAATCAGAATTCCAGTAGTCACAACCTTACATGGAACAGATATTACCTTGGTTGGAAAAGATCCAAGCTATGAACCAGTGGTTACTTTTTCCATCAATCAATCCGATGGAGTTACAGCAGTTTCTGAGGATTTGAAAAAAGAAACTTACAGCCATTTTGCTGTCAATCGAGAAATTGAGGTCATTCCAAATTTTATTGACCTAGATCGATTCAAAAAACAGAAGAAAGAGCATTTCAAACTAGCTATATGCCCGCAAGGTGAAAAGCTACTGGTACATACCTCCAATTTTAGAAAGGTGAAACGAGTAGAAGACGTAATTCGGGTATTCTATGAAGTACGCAAGGAAATTCCGGCAAAGCTTCTTTTGGTAGGAGATGGTCCTGAACGGGATAAAATGGAAAGACTCTGCAGGGAATTAGGGACTTGTGATGATATTCGCTTCTTAGGCAAACTAGAGGCTGTAGAAGAAGTACTTTCTGTAGCAGATTTATTTTTAATGCCTTCAGAAAAAGAGTCATTTGGTTTGGCAGCCTTAGAGGCCATGGCTTGTGAGGTGCCTATCTTGACATCCAATGCTGGCGGTATCCCGGAGCTAAACATTGACGGCGTTACGGGGTTTGTTTCAAATGTTGGAGATATACAGGATATGAAGAAAAAAGCCTTGCAAATTCTGGATGAAAAGAATTTACCTCAGTTTAAAGCTAATGCTTTAGCCAGGGCAAAGGAGTTTGACATATCCCAAATTCTTCCACTTTACGTAAAATATTATCAAAAAACCATAGAGGCCTCCTTAGCAAAAGTCTAATTTTTCTCCTGATTATGACGAAAATCAATGTATATTAAGGAAGTTCTGGGTTACTTTTGCACCAAGATTGCAGCCAACTATTAAGAATATAACAAGTAAAGAAATGAAAAAGATTGGAAGACTGGACAGACCCGACAATTTCGGTTCGGCTCGTATGTTCGAAAACCCGATTTTGGAGAGGATCTCTCGTACTCACATTATGATCCCAATTACCATGTTTGTGGTGTTTTCTGCTGTATCTTTTTACTATGCGCTGGAAACATCCATTTATGTGGGGACAGGCCTATTGGTGATGCTGATTGGATACATTGTCTTTACATTCGTGGAGTACATGATGCATAAGCATTTCTTTCATATGGAACCAGACACTCCAATGAAGGATAAATTGCAGTATTCAGTCCATGGAGTACATCATGATTACCCGAAAGACAAGGACAGATTGGCGATGCCTCCTTTTGTGAGCGCTGCATATGCTGCCATCTTTTATCTGGTATTTAAATTAATTATGGGTGATTTTGCCTACTACTTTCTTCCTGGTTTCCTTTTGGGCTATGCCAGTTATTTGGGTGTACACTACATAGTGCATGCTTTCAATCCTCCCAAAAACTTCTTGAAGATCTTGTGGGTGAATCATGCTATCCATCATTATAAGGATCCGGATTCAGCTTTTGGAGTGAGTACACCACTATGGGATATCTTGCTGGGAACCATGCCGAAAAAAGACTAAACTCAAACCTCCTGATTTCGGGAGGTTTTTTTAATATCAGTTCATGAATAAAATTTCAATTATAGGACTCGGATGGCTGGGACTTCCTTTGGCAAAAAACCTTCAGGAAAAAGGATATGAAGTAATCGGTAGTACTACCACCGGAGAAAAAGTGAAAAAACTTGAGGCAGAGGGAATCACATCAGTTCAGTTTTCTTTGGAACCTTATCCCAAAGGCCTGGGCTTTCAGAAACTTTTTGAGGCCGAAATTCTAGTTATTACCATACCTCCACGCTCACGAACTCAATCCGGGGAACGGTATCTAGAAGAACTCAAATTTTTAAAAAGCATGCTACAAAATACTTCTGTCAAAAAACTTGTATTTGTGAGCAGCACAGGAATATATCCAGAGAAAAATCAGGCCGAAAAATATACCGAAGAATTTGAAATGGATCTCTCCATCACAGGAAATAAAACTTTGTGGAAGGCAGAGCAGCTGATGAATCAGGATAAAAGCTACGAATTGACCATTGTCCGTTTTGGTGGCTTGATGGGCGAAGAGCGAGTTCCAGGTAAATATTTTGCCGGAAAAGAAAATGTAGAAGGACATAGCAGAGTAAACTATATCCATCAAGATGATGCCGTTGGAATTATTACTTGGATCATTGAAAAAAATCTATGGAATGAAACCTTCAATGGGGTTGCACCAATTCACCCCTTGAAAAAGGAAGTCATTGAAAAGAGTGCTCTAGACACCGGTTTAGCTCCTCCCAAAAGTTTTCAAAGCTCCGCAGAAGGAGAGAACCGATTAATTTCATCCGAAAAAATAATTCAAACGGGGTATTCTTTTACCTATGCTAACCCCTTAGACTTCAGCTATAATCTCAAAAAGTAAGTATCTTTCTTTATGGATTGGGCAGAATTTGGACAGCGTTGGATACGGGTAGCTGAACTGACTACTTCCCGCTACTTTATCATAGCAGGAGGATCCTTTTTGATTTTTTATTTTTTGCTCAAAAACACCCTTTTCTCAAGAAGGATGCAATCGAAATTTCCTCATAGGAAAGATTATTTCAGAGACATTAGTTTCTCACTCGTAACCATATTGATCTTCGCCACAATGGCAGCTTTGGTCTTTGTGGTTCTCAGGCCTTATACTAATTTTTTTCAACCCTATGATTTGTATGGAAAGGCTTATTACTTTCTGACATTTCCTCTCATGCTATTGGTTCATGATGCATATTTTTACGCTATCCATAGACTGATGCATCACCCCAAATTGTTTCGATTAGTTCATCGTGTTCATCATTTCTCTACGAATCCATCACCTTGGACTTCCTATGCTTTTCATCCTTTGGAGGCTTTTCTAGAAGCAGGTATTATTCCTCTGATTGCATTTACACTTCCCGTACACCCTTCCGCCTTAGGTTTATTTCTTTTGTTTCAGTTTTGCTACAATGTTTATGGCCATTTGGGTTTTGAGCTTTTTCCTAAAAATTTCCAAAAATCCCTGATTGGGAAATGGATCAATACAGGCACTGCTCACAATCAACATCATGAACATTTCCATGGGAATTATGGCCTTTATACCCTGATTTGGGATAGACTTTTTGGAACGTTGAGAAAAGATTATGAGCAAAAATATGAGCAAGTCACCGGGTCACATCGATTGAAAGCCCAGCCTCAGAAAAGGGTTTGAATCATTCGAGAAAACCCCGATATTCTAGCTTGTTATTTACTCTTATGAGACACAAACTAGCTGCAATCTTTCTACTTACTTGGTGCTTTTCTTGCCAAACTGCTGAGGAACAAACCGACTATACAAACTGGGCCCATTACGGAGGCCCTGCTGATGCTTCCCGCTATTCTTCTTTAGCCCAGATAACTAAGGAAAATGTCTCCCAACTTGAGGTGGCCTGGGTTTATCATACTGAGGATGCAGGTGAAAGATCCCAGATCCAGTGTCAGCCCATTGTCATCAATGGGATTTTATACGGAACCACTCCCAAATTAAATGTCTTCGCCTTGGATGCAGCTACAGGCCAAGAGATCTGGAGATTCGATCCATTCACAGTTTTGGGAGGAGAAAACTCCTGGGCAGGCACCAACCGTGGTGTATCCTATTGGGAAAAAGGAAACGATAAAAGAATTCTTTTTGGCGCAGGAAATTGGTTGATGGCGGTGGATGCCTTGACTGGCACACCTAAGCTAGACTTTGGAGATGGAGGCAAAGTTGACCTCAGAAAAGGACTAGACACAGAGCGGGAGGATTTTTTGATCGTGGCCAATGCTCCGGGGGTAATTTATGGGGATTTGATCATTTTAGGAATGCGCCTTTCAGAAGGACTTGATGCTGCACCGGGTCATATCAGGGCATACAACGTTCAGACAGGTAAGCAAGAATGGATTTTTCACACCATCCCACATCAGGGTGAATATGGATATGAAACCTGGGATCCTGATTACATCTCCCAAATTGGGGGCGCAAATAATTGGGCAGGGATGACGGTGGATTACCATCGGGGAATTGTATTTGTACCAACAGGTTCTGCCACTTATGATTTTTGGGGTGGATTTAGAAAAGGAGACAACCTATTCTCCAACTCCCTAATCGCCCTCGATGCATCTACGGGAAAAAGACTCTGGCACTTTCAGGGAGTTCATCATGACATTTGGGATAGAGATTTCCCCGCCAATCCCAACCTAATTCGCATCCAAAAAGATGGAAAATGGATTGATGCAGTAGCTCAAATTTCCAAGCAGGGCTATACCTACGTTTTTGAAAGAGATAATGGGAAGCCTGTTTGGCCAATTTCAGAGCTGCCCGTCACCCAATCTATTCTCCCTGGTGACTTCTCCTCTCCGACTCAGCCCATTCCGCAATTACCCAAACCATTTATGAAAATGGTTTTTGAAGAGCAGGATATATTAAGTCTCCGCCCGGAATGGGAGCAAGATATTCGAGCACAATTAAGCAATACATTGTATGGTGACACTTGGCTACCACCTCACCCTGAAAAACCAATTGTGCTCTTTCCCGGAATGGATGGAGGAGCTGAATGGGGAGGTGCGGCTTTCGACCCAGAGACACAAATTCTTTATGTCAATGCGAATCAAATTCCTTGGATTATTGAGATGACTCCCAACTCCGGTTTCGAAAACGTCGGTAAAAACCTTTATACCACTTATTGCGGGAATTGCCATGGACTGGACTTAAAGGGAAACCTTCCAAGCAGTCCTGGATTGGTAGATCTGAAAAACAAATATAGTGCGGACTCTTTGTCAAAACTTCTGGAGAAAGGCCGGGGAGCAATGCCTGCATTTCAACATATTTCTTCCGAAAACAGAAAAATACTGGTAGACTTCCTTTTAGGTCAAGAAACCCAAAGTGATAAAAAAGAGCTAGAGTCTCAAAAAGCCAACTTAGAACCTCAGTATTATATGAAAGGCTATAAAAAGTTGCTTACAAAGGAAGGACTTTATGGTTCTAATCCTCCTTGGGGATTACTTACAGCAATTGACATGAATAGTGGGCAGCACAAATGGCAGGTCACTTTGGGAGAAATCGACTCATTGAGCGCTCTGGGATTTGCTCCTACCGGCACCGAAAATTATGGTGGCCCAGTAGTGACTGCCGGAGGACTGCTTTTTATTGCAGCGACTAAAGATGAGAAAATCAGGGCTTTTGATAAGGAAAATGGCCAAATCCTTTGGGAGGCAAAACTTCCTGCATCAGGTCATGCAACTCCAGCTATTTATGAAAAAAACGGAAAGCAATTTCTAGTCATAGCCTGTGGAGGAGGAAAAGGGACTAAGAGTGGCGATGCCTATGTGGCTTTCGCTTTACCTGACTGAGCCTATTCGTTGAAAAAAGGCTTCATCTCATTGTGAATGTTTTCACGAAGTTCTTTGAGTCGCAATGCATACTCAGCCAATTTAACTTCTTGCTCGGACTGAGGAATCCAAGACTTCACCGGCTTGGGATTTCCGTTTTCATCAACTGCTACAAAAATGATGATGCAGTGCGTTTTCTTTTCAAATACCTTATCAGAAAAATCTCTTGAATACACCTCCACCATGATATGGATGCTGGTTTTCCCGGTATAAATCACCGCAGCATCTACTTTAATCACTTCACCAATATTAATAGGCTTATAAAAACGAATACCACCCACATATACAGTCACACAATAACTTTCAGCCCAGGTTCTCGCACAGGTATAAGCAGCTTGATCGATCCATTTCATCACCACTCCACCATGCACCTTCCCTCCATAGTTGATGTCTGAAGGTTCACTGATAAATTGAAAAGAAGTCTTATGTAAGTTGGGGAGTTCGGCTATATTTTTCATCTGTTTATAATTTATCTTTCAAAGGTCATATGGCATGCCCTACCCCGATTTATCGGGGCATCCCCCTCCCTATCCGCCGCGGCGGACGGGACAAGTTGTGTGAGATTTTTCCTCATGGGCATTTCATATGAAAGAATAGTTTTAGTGAATTTGATTATCGAACGAGATACAAAAATTTAGGTTCAAACTAATCAAGGCCAAGGCTTAAGATACAGGTTTTCTGCAGGAAAGTATAAATTCTGGAAAAAAGGGGTTTCATCCAGACCCGTTCCCATAAAATTCTTGTTATTTCAGCCAATTTCCCTATACCTTGAGAGATTGAAACTTGACAACTATGCTAAAAAAATCAATTCTAAGCATATTCCTTTTTTCACTTTCCATGTGGACAGTGGCTCAGGATATCCAACAAATATTGAATTCTTACCAATTTAGAAATGTAGGCCCTCTTCGGGGAGGAAGAGTCACAGCTGTAGCAGGAGTGGCTTCAAAGCCTTCGGTATTTTACATGGGCGCTACTGGTGGCGGGGTTTGGAGAACAGATGATTATGGAATTAACTGGGAAAACATCTCTGACGGTTATTTCCCTACTCCTTCTATTGGAGCGATTGCGGTCTATCAGGCAAAACCAGAAATCATTTATGTGGGAACTGGCTCGGATGGACTTAGATCCAATGTGATTGTAGGAAAAGGGGTTTATAAATCTACAGATGAAGGAAAAACCTGGTCATTCATTGGGCTCAAAAATGCAGGACAAATCGGAGCAGTGGAGATTCATCCACAAAATCCGGATATTGTTTATGTAGCTGCAATCGGCCAGCCCTTTGGAAAGAATCCCGAACGAGGAGTATTCAAAACGCTAGATGGAGGAAAGAACTGGGAAAAGGTATTTTACCATTCAGACAGTGTGGGCGTATCAGATTTGGAACTTGCTCCAGATGATCCAAACACCATCTATGCTGGAGCTTGGAGAGGGGAAAGAAAACCCTGGACTATCACATCAGGCTCCTCAGAAGGTGGCGTTTACAAATCTACCGACGGAGGAAAAACTTGGAACAAACTAAAAAACGGACTTCCTACTGGATTGACTGGGAAAATTGACTTCGCTGTTTCCCCAGCTGATCCAAATGTGGTTTATGCCAACATTGAAGCTTCAGATAATCAAGGAGGACTGTATCGATCAGAAAATAGAGGCGAGAGCTGGACTTTTGTTTCAGATAATCCAAATCTGACTAACAGACCCTTTTATTACACGAATATTTACGCCAATCCAAAGGATGCCAATACGGTTTACAATAACTCCCTAAGATTTTTGAGCTCTTTTGACGGAGGTAAAACCTGGAAATCTCTTTCAACTCCTCATGGTGACAATCACGATATCTGGATCAATCCTAACGATACTACCATTTGGATTCAGGCCAATGATGGAGGTGCAAATATCACCCAAAATGGTGGCAAGAGTTGGTCAACCCAGTTCAATCAGCCAACCGCAGAACTCTATCAGGTGGAAGTGGATGATCAGTACCCTTATTGGTTATATGCGGGACAACAGGATAATTACAGCACGATCGCTGTTCCAAGCAGACCACCATTAAGTGTTCAAGCAGGAAGTAATTCTTACATCATCAATACAGGTGGGTGTGAAACTGGTCCAGCCGTACCCAAGCCTGGAAATCACAACATTGTTTATTCTAATTGTAAGGGGAGGTTTGGCGTATTTGATAAGAGAACTGGCCAGGAGTTACAATACTATGTAGGGGCAAGCAATATTTATGGCCACAACCCGAAAGATCTTAAGTTTCGCTTTCAGCGAGTGGCTCCTATACATGTCTCTCCTCATAATCCAGATGTAGTTTATCACACTTCTCAATATGTACACAAGACTACTGATGACGGCAAAACTTGGGAAATCATTTCTCCTGACTTGACCGCATTTGAATCCGACAAGCAGGTGGTACCGGGCTCTCCTATCACCCGTGATGTCACAGGTGAAGAATATTACAGCACCATCTATGCGATTCGTGAGTCACCAATCCAGGAAGGCCTGATTTGGGTGGGAGCCAATGACGGACCTGTACATGTCACAAGAGATGGAGGAAAAACTTGGAAAAATGTCACTCCAAATATGCCTCCAGGTGGCAGAGTGGATGCAGTAGAGCCATCTCCACATAACCCAGCCAAAGCTTATGTAGCAGTGCTGAGATATCAGCTGGACGACTATGCTCCATACATTTACAAAACAGAGGATTATGGACAAACCTGGACTTTAATTTCTGATGGAAAAAATGGTATTCCAGCAGATTACCCTACACGGGTAGTTCGGGAAGATCCGGATAAAAAAGGAGTCTTGTACGCCGGAACTGAATTTGGGCTATTTATCTCATTTGATGATGGAAAAAAATGGCATGCCTTCGAAAGCAATTTGCCTGTCACGCCTATAACTGACATAAAGGTTCATCAAGGTGATTTGGTGATGTCGACTATGGGTAGAGGTTTCTGGATATTGGATAATTTGATCAGCCTTCGAAACGTACCGGAAATCGGCAGTAGGAAAGTTGTATTATTTGAAACTCGTCCTGCTGTCAGAAATCAACTTTCAGGTAGAAGGGAAACCAATGGTCCAGAGTACCCAAGCTCGGGTGCCGAATTGGATTTTTTCCTAGCTGACAAAATCCAGGGTCTGAGATTGGAAATTTTGGATAAAAACAAAAAACTGGTTCGCGCTTTTGAGCCCAATATGAAAAAAGATTCTGTCAATACAGAAAGAAATATGAGTACCGAATTCTCCAATCCTCCAGCTTCACCTACCCTACCCAATCAAGCGGGTATGAATCACTTCAAGTGGAATATGAGGCATTCTGGCGGCTGGGATAAAGATCCTAACAGAGCTTATACCGGCAATGGGCCTTTGGTGGCTACAGGAACTTACATAGCGAGATTAAAAGCGGGAGACGAGGTTATTGAGCAAGAATTTGAGGTAATACTGGACCCTAGAACCACCCTAGTTTCTGAAGAGGATGTGGCAGAACAGGAACAACTCACTTTGGAAATTCAGGCTTTCAGAGATGAAATTGCCAAATTGATTTATGCCATGGACCAGAAAAAAAAGCAGCTGGAAACTCAAATCTCTCAAGAAAAAGGCAATCGGCAGATCGAGATTCAAAAATCAAAGCTTCAGGAACTTTACAATCAAGTTGTCACTGAAGATGGCACCTACATGCAGCCAATGCTGAGAGATCAAGCCTCTTATCTTTATTCCATGCTGGGAAGCGCTGACCAGAAACCCGGAAAGGATGCTTATGATAGGTTAGAGGAATTGAAAAAACAGTTCCAACTAGTAAAGAGTCAATTTGAATCCCTCAAGTAAAATTTAAAACAGGCTGTCTCAAAAGTGAAGTTTGTCACATTGAGAGTCCCGCCTATTGAACGGGATCGAAATGTGCGCCAGATTGATAAAACCGGCCTTTGAATCTACTCAATCTGATATTCAAGCTATTTTTGAGACAGCCTCATTTTTTCAATAAGATTACAATCCCCTATTTTTTCCCTCACTTTTCTTTAAAGCTTCCAGCTGGAGGCGGATGAGGGTCAACTTTTCCAAAGTTTTTTGTCTTAGTTCTTTCAAAGCGATATTTCCAAGGCCTAATTCCAAGGAACGCTCAATTTCTTTGTATACTAGATATTCTAAATCTTTGAGTCGTTTTTCCTGTAATTTTTCTTGCTGAAGATATTCGCGGAATAATAAATAATGAAGGAGAATCAAGCCTAAAAAAACACCCAGAAAAAGAATATATAAAGGATCAAGCGGCTTGGATAAAAACATTTTGCGAAACGATAAAAGGTTTTGGATTGGCTAAAAGTACTAGTATCGTTTTAGGTCTGAAATACGACAAATCGCCTATTTAAAGTGTACTCATGAAACTTCGGTCAGCTTTATTTTTGTACCTGACCCGAGAGTAGAATTGATCTTTAGAACTGCTCCCAATTCCTCTGCTCTTTTTCGGAGATTATATAAACCATTCCCAGCTATGACTTTTTCAAGATCAAAACCCTTCCCATTATCTGAGACTTGAAGAGAAATTCCCTCCTTATTCTTTTCCAACAGTATTTTCACCTCACTGGCTTCGGAGTGTTTGATTGAATTTTGGATGGACTCCTGAATGATTCTGAGAATTTGAATGCTTTGAGAAGAAGGCATGGTCTTTTCCAATGGGAAACTCTGGCCAATGTCGAACTCCATGCTTATTCCTGAAGACTCCTCAGCTTTTTGAGTATAAGCATGAACCCGATTACACAACTCCTGCCAGCTTATTTCACCCGAGTTCATCGCCCAAATCGTGTCTCTTAATTCAGTTATGGTTTGACGGGTAAAATTTGAAATCTGATCGAATCTATGGGTTAATTGTTCCTGAATTGGTTGGTAAAATTTCAGATTCTCTATTGCCGAAATGATAAAAGTCAATTGTGCACCTATGTTATCGTGCAGATCTCTGGAAATTAACTCCCTTTGTTCTTGCAATTTATTTTGGGTTTCAATTTTGGCCAAAGCGGCTTGTAATTTGGACTCTTGCTGTAATTGCTGATTTTTTAAACGCTGTTGCTTATATAACAAATATCCCACTACCACCAAGACCAATGCTAGGGCAAGCGAGCCAAAAAGGAGTAAATTCTTTTTATTGATTTCCAATTCCTGCTCTGCAATTTGACTATCCTTGAGGGCGGTCTGATATTTTGTTTCAAGTTCAGCAGTAGTCTCTCTGGATTCTTTTTCGAATTTGTTCCGAAGAGTTTCTTGATACAAATTGGAATAATACCGAGAGCTATCCGGCAATCCTAAAGAAGCATAGAGTGGAACCAGCTCCAAATAAGGAACCAATACGTCCTCATCAGCTCCTTGGGAAACAAATTTATTGGCAGAGGATAGTAACCATTTTTTCGCCTCCGAATATCTCCCTTGCTCCTTTAGTGCCACTCCTAAGCTCATTTCTAGTACCGCCTCTTCGTATTGAGCATTTACTTCTTTCGCAATCTCAATACCTTCCCGGGAGATTTGTTCCAATAATTGCATATCCCCTTTTTCCTGAAGAAAGACCGAGTAGCTTCTATAGGTCATGGCCAAATTCAATAAATCACCCGTCTCTTCACCAATCTTAATAGCGTTTTGAAAGTAAGGTTCTGCTTCATCGAACTTTTTCAAGTATTTATAAACCGTGCCCAGATTAATGTAGCTCCCGATCAAGCCCCTTTTATCGCCTAATTCTTCGCGAATGGCCGCGGCCTCAAGGTATGCTTTGAGCGCTTTTTCATAATCCGGCAGGCCTTGATAAATGACTCCCAAATTATTTTTGATGGTGGCTACATGAAGTGGAGAATTGAATTTCTCAAAAATGGGAAGTGCTTTCAAAAAATTGAGGATTGCTGAATCAGACTCGTATTTTCGTTGATAAATAAATCCGAGGGCATTATAAACTTTTGCCAGACCCAGTGAATCACTGATCTCTTGACGAATAGCCAATGCCTTTTGGTACCAGTCCCTAGCTGAGTTCAAGTCTCCTTTTTGAAGTAGCCCACTCCCCAAATCCGTGTAGGCTTGAGCGATAACCGCGGGATTACCACTGCTTTCGGCAAGTTCAACCGAGCGTTTTCCATAGAAAATAGATGAGTCTAGATTGACAGCAGCATACTGCCAAGCCAATTCACCGTAAGCATTTGCCAATTCCTCCTTATCAGAAATGGATTTTGTTTTCAATTTGAGACTGTCAATTATCTGTCTGGGATTCTGAGCCCATACAGAACTGACCAGAGAAGAGAATAAAAAACCAATCAAAAAAGCATATTTACCCATAATCGCGCCTTTTAAAATTTATTATCCTAGCCTTTTGAAAAATTTACTGGATGCAATGTCTAAAATCTAAAAAAAATATTTGGAATAGCTGAACAGAAATCACAAAAAAAGGAGGAAAAAACATGCAAACCCCTTATCTTCTACTGATTTACGTGATTTGCTAGAACCAAACTAATTCTGAATCTTAGGGTTAGAATTACAGAGATAAACCCAAAATTTTCCATGTTAAATTTCACAATGAATGAAAATCAGCGCATGATCGCTGATATGATCCGTGATTTCGGAGCAAAAGAAATCACACCCTTCCGTAAAGAGTGGGATGACAATCAACATTTCCCTTTAGAACTTTTTAAAAAACTGGGGGAATTGGGATTAATGGGCGTATTAGTTCCTACTGAATACGGCGGATCCGGATTTACTTATTTTGAATATGTAACAGCCATTGCAGAGCTTTCTAAATTAGATCCCTCTGTCGGATTATCCATGGCAGCTCACAACTCCCTTTGCACAGGACATATCATGCAGTTTGGGAATGAAGAACAGAAAAAGAAATACCTCCCAAAATTGGCTACCTGCGAGTGGTTAGGCGCTTGGGGTTTAACTGAGCCCAATACCGGTTCAGATGCCGGAAACATGCGTACTGTCGCCAAAAAAGAAGGGGAATATTACATCATCAATGGAGCGAAAAACTTCATTACCCATGGTGTTTCGGGAGATGTGGCCGTTGTCATTGCCAGAACAGGTGAAGTTGGAGATTCACATGGAATGACTGCTTTTGTGGTAGAAAAAGGCACTCCAGGATTCCGTGGAGGTAGAAAAGAGGATAAGCTCGGGATGAGAGCTTCCGAAACTGCCGAAATGATTTTTGAAGATTGTAAAGTTCACGAAAGTCAGGTTTTAGGTGAAGTGGGTGATGGTTTTATCCAATCCATGAAGATTCTAGATGGTGGTAGAATTTCCATCGCAGCTTTATCCTTAGGCATAGCTCAGGGAGCGCTTGAGGCTTCTATCCAATACTCCCAAGAAAGACAGCAATTCAATCAACCAATCAGTAGATTCCAGGGCATATCATTCAAATTGGCTGATATGGCTACGCAGGTAGAAGCCGCCAGCTTATTGACTTTCAAAGCTGCTGATTTAAAAAACAGGGGTGAAAAAGTGACATTAGCCGGAGCTCAGGCTAAATATTATGCTTCTGAGGTGGCCGTATCCGTATCCAATGAGGCGGTTCAGATTTTCGGAGGCTATGGATTTACCAAGGATTATCCGGTAGAAAAATATTACCGAGACTCCAAGCTTTGCACCATCGGTGAAGGAACATCAGAAATCCAGAAATTGGTGATTTCGAGAGAGGTGTTGAAGAAGTAAATTGACTTTCTAGCCTTCCCAAAGTTTGAAACTTTGGGAAGGTTTTTTTAATACCGATATTCTGTAAGCCAATCCATAAAGTTTTCTCGGTGAATCACTTGGACCGGTGCGGTTTTATAATTCTCTATAAAAGCTTTAGGGGTTCGCACTTTGGCCTTCGGGTTCCACTTGAATTCAAATGGATATAATTGACCGTCAATCTCTTCTATGTAGTCTATTTCTCCTCCTCGAGCTAATCTCCAAAAATAGTTCTTCCCATAAAAGCCATTATAGCTGAGCAGCTTCACCCTCTCACTGATTAGGAAGTTTTCCCAAATAGGGCCTATATCCTGACGATTCCCTAAGGCTGAAAAATTCCCAATCACAGAATTTCGAATTCCATTATCAATAAAATAGACTTTCCGACTACTACTAATTTCAGATCTTAAGTTTCTGGAAAATGGCTGTAGCCGAAAGACGATGAAAGCCTTTTCCAATAAGTCAAGATAATTTGAAACTGTATTTTTATCTGCCTGTACGGTCCTCCCTAGCTCATTCATACTTACTTCAGAGCCCATTTGCCATGCTAGGGCCTGAAGAATTTTATGGAGTAATTCCGGCTTTCGAATCCCATGAAAATTTAATAAGTCTTTATAGAGAAAGCTTGAAGCTAAATTCTTTAAAATTTCTACTTCATTTCCAGAATTCGTGACTACCTCAGGATAGGCCCCAAAAACAAGGTGCTTTTCCAGGGCCGAAATCATATGAGGAAATCCAAAAGCTTGGATAAGCTCCGCCCAACTGAAAGGGAAAAGCTGAAACTCCCACTTTCGACCAGTCAAAGGTTCATGGATTTGATTAGCTAATTCAAGAGACGAAGAGCCTGTTACAATTAAGTTCAGGTCTTGAAAATTATCAATAATTAATTTGAGTGTGATTCCAATATCAGGAATCCGCTGAGCCTCATCGATCACCACTGTTTTTGAATTTGAAAGGTATGCCTTCAAAAAAGGTAAAGATGGTCTAGATAATGAAGAAATCACAGTAGGTTCGTCCGCATTGAGATATAAAAAATCTCCTTGCGTATCGGCTAACTTTTTGACCAAAGTTGTTTTTCCCACCTGCCTTGGACCCAACAGAATTGTCGCTTTACCCGAGCCAAATTTGGAGAAGAGTTTTTCAAAAATTTTTCGATCGACATGCATATTTAGTGAATATATTCACCAAATATACGTATAATAAGTGATTACGATCACCAATTATGCATTTTCCTACTTTCTCGGATGAAAATCCGTCAGTACCTGTCTTAGGTAATCTCTGTCTAAGTGGGTGTAAATTTCGGTGGTGGTGATACTTTCATGGCCCAACATTTCCTGCACTGCACGTAGGTCAGCGCCTCCCTCGATTAGATGTGTAGCGAAGGAATGCCGAAAAGTATGAGGGCTAACATTTTTTTGGATGCCCACACGTTCCACCGCTTCCTTGATGATCATAAAAACCATCACTCTACTTAGCTTTTTACCACGACGATTAAGAAATATATATTCTTCGTGACCTCTAGCTATTTCCTGATGATTCCGAACTTCTTCCTGATAAATACGGATATACTTTAAAGCTGCCTTTCCCACGGGAACCAATCGTTCCTTATTCCCTTTTCCCACTACCCGCAGGAAACCAATATCTTCAAAAACTTGACTTTTCTTCAGGCCAATTAACTCCGAAACACGCAGACCGCTGCTATACAGCAGCTCCAACATCGCTCGGTTTCTATGACCTTGTGGCTCTCCCATCGGAATACCTTCCAAGATTTCACTGATCTCTTCAAAACTCAAAGTATCAGGCAATTTTCTACCCAATCGCGGAGCTTCTAATAATTGAGCAGGATCTTCCTGAATCAGACCTTCATACATCAAAAACTTATAAAAAGCTTTGATTCCTGAAATGACTCTTGCCAGGGTAAAGTCGGATATTTCCAGTTTTCCCAAGGTGCCCACAAACTCTCGGAGCTGAACTTTAGACGCAGCTTGAGGCCCAACTCCCGGATAGTAAGACTCCATAAAATCTCCCAGCTTTTTGGCATCCCTACAATACGCTTCGATCGAGTTCTCACTGAGGGAACGCTCGATTTTGAGGTAATGATGAAACTGCTTGATGGAATTATCCCAGGATTTGGACATAATTGAAATTTTCTAATTGTCCGCAATCATGCCAGTTAACATATTTTCTTTGCTTGACCGATTGGAAGACCGATGACCGAAGACCGAAGCTTCCGGATTCTGATCCATTGAGCTAATAATTAGCCGTATTTTCCCTCTATGGGCAGAAAAGCGGAATATATTATGAGTTTTGTGAATTAGGTCAAAAATGAGGCCATATAAGAAATTAAGATAGCTACGCAGATAAAATGAAGATAGGGTAGCAAAGGCTACTCAGATAAATCTGAAGAGTTAAACCTTCCCATATCTTGCAAAGCATATCTTGGCGACCAAAGGGAGCCCTATCTGCAAGGCTATCTTTCAGATTTTACCTCCACTTAAAACTTTTCTCATCAATCGCCCGCATCGTGCAAAGTACTCCGTCGAGATGATCGTATTCATGCTGAATCAATTCTGAAATAGCACCGCCCACAGTCCAGGATTGAGCTTCCCAGTTTTCATCCAAATATTCCAGGGTCAAGCTTTGATGCCGCTCTACTTTCACAAATAGATTAGGGAAAGACATGCAATCATCCCAGAGTTCGAATTTCTCATCACTCAAATTTTTAAGAACTGGATTGATAACCACATAAGACCGGTCGAGATTGAGGTAAAACAGTCGCTTCATGATCCCCAATTGGGGAGCCGCTATTCCTCTTCCAAAGCCATATACCCGGCGGATATCCTCCATCGCGTCATGAAGCTGCTCAGTCCATTCAGCAACTTGTGGTAGTTCCGAGCGGAGTACCGGTTCACATGTCTGATACAATCGGGGATCGCCCAGTTTGAGAATGTCATGGATGGTTTTCATAACAGAAAGATATCGCAGGGAGGTTGAAGAATAATCACAAACTTAAAAATTATCAAGATGTTTTTATCAGACAACCATTTATCCCTGAATTTCTACCGCTAAAATATTTTTAAACTAAATTCATTAAATTAGTTTACCTTAATTTTGAATAATAATAATAATAATAATAATATGTTCGAAGTAGTTAGTCGATTGGCTAGCCGCTCCTTTCGGGGAGGATCTGTTTTTCTAAATTTATTTTATTATGAAAAAGTTAATTCTAGGTGTAACTGCATTGTCATTAAGCTTCTAGGCTTTCCCCATCCAACACTATGTAATGAAAACAGAAGCATGTGAAAATGGAGGAATGTATAGCGCTTGCCGAGAATTTCCAGGTGAATTTTGTCCCATAATGGAACAAACTTTCTGCGGTGAAACCCCTTTAATAGGTAATTAAACTTATCCTTTAGTCCCTCACTAATTTTGGTGGTTTTTTTTCCCTCCTGCTCTGCTATGAATAAGTATACTACAATAGTTCTATTATTAATTTTCGCAATTTCGTGCCAAAACAAATATTCTCACACAAAGCAAATTCCCTTAAAATTAGACACATCTGAAAAGGAAAAATTTTCAGATATATTTTCTGAAATCAACTATCTTCTTTTGGATATGGGTGATTCTGAGATTTTGGCTAGACCCTATCATATACTTTTTGGAGCGGATAGGATAATCGTAGAAGACCGGGACCTTTCCAACATCCACATTTTTGACTTGGCAGGCAAACGGCTTTCCTCTATCAAATCGGACTATTCCGGAGGTCCTGGCACCATCAAGCAAAGTGAATATCTCCAGCTTATGGATGACAAGGTCTTGATTTATGACATTCCTCTTTCCAAAACAGTAGTTTTTGACCTTGAAGGAAATTTCCTTGAAGAAAAAAAAGAACCCTTTTTTTTTGACGCATTTTATCATCTTAAAGAAAATAGGCTTCTATTCAATGGCATAAAAGACCTAAAGCAAGGTAAAGTATTTATTAACCAAAAAAAAAATTCTTCTGATGACACAACTTTGCTCTACCGATTCCCCAATGACTATTATTGGATGAGCGTAGGCACCAAAGATGGTTTTATGGCAGATCCATCCAGTGATAATGTATATTTTAATATCCCCTATAGCTATGAAATCGTGGAATTTGATAGAAAAGGCGACATTTATCAAAGCTTTGAATTTGATCTGGGCTCAAAAGGATTGCCGCATGATAAACGATTCAGATTGGCAGAAAACCGTGAGTTAAATAGGCATTTGGCAGAAAATAGAATGATCAATGATATTCATTCTTTCTTCCCTATGAGAAATCATTTTTTCATGTATTTATATCAACATGACCCAAATGGGAAACCCACTCACCATTTTTTAGTATTTGATAGAGGAATGAATCTACTTTATCAATGCATAGATCCAAAAAATGATCTGGATGGAATGACTCTCGGTGGGGTGCCATGGACCTATCATGATGACAAAGTTTATATTATCGTAAATTCCACTACATTTTATAACCAGTATATCCAAAAATTCTCAGGACAAAACGTAGAAATCAAACCCGGAAATGTTCATGAATTTTTTCAGAAAAATCAAGAAAAACTCAAAGATGATCAGACAGTTTTAGTTTCTCTGGAATTAAAAGAAAATATCAAATCTTCCAATTAAGCTTTTTTTTGCTGACAACCTCTTAGTTTTGAGTATGCGTAATTTAAGAAATTCTTATCTTTTTCCACTAGTGTTCGTTCTGTTGATCGCATTTGCTTGCTCGAAATCACCAAAGTCTAGCGAAATCGTCAAACTTCAAGCGAGCGGAGAATTCCTCCGCATCCCCATAGATAGTCTGACCGCCAATATCAGTACCGGCTTAGTTCGATACAAAGACTTTTTGGTCAATGTCAATTGGAATACCAATACTTTGAAGTTTTATGATTTAGATTCAAAAACCTAAAAAATTCTTATTTACAATTCACATTATACTATTAGTCAACCTATAACTAGCCACCTAAATATTAATCATTCCTTTTATCAAAAAATAAACTAATTTCGCTTTAGATTCAAATCTGATTTCTTGCATAATAATAATAATAATAATAATATGTTCGAAGTAGTTAATCGATTGGCTAACCGTTCCTTTCGGGGAGGATCTGTTTTTCTAAATTTATTTTATCATGAAAAAGTTAATTTTAGGAGTTGGGCTTTTTGTTTTTAGCTTCGGACTCTTGATTTCTAATGGAACAACAGCACAAACCATGTGTGAGGAGAACTGTGAGGAGAAACCGAAATATTATAAGATGGCACAGGTAGGCCCCAATACTTATTGTTGCGTAGAAAGTACGAATCCGATAGACACCTGTTCAGGGATTCCCTGTTCTTAGAAATAAACAGTAAACCATAAAGGAGGATAATTCCCTCCTTTAAATTATTCACTTTATGAAAAAAAGTCTTGCTCTTTTCTTAACACTTTATAGCTCTTTTTTATTGGTTAATTGTTCACCGCCAAATGAAGAAATCACAAATGAATTAGAATCAATAGAAATCCATCTTCAAGATGCCGAATCAGCCAAATTTGATTCCATTTTTACAATAGAGGAGTTGATCTCTCTAAAAAACTCAGAAGGTACTCCAATAACCAAAATCAAAAGAATCCTATCACGAGAAAATAATTATTGGATCCTTACCTCAGAAAGAATCTTGCACTTGGATTCAAATGGTAAAATTTTAAATCAGCTCTCGAGCCAAGGTCAGGGCCCAGGAGAATATCAGTCAATTGATGATATCCGGTGGAATGAAAACTCCAATCTCTTGGAGGTTCTAGATAAAAACAGCGGCAAATTGCTAAGGTTTACTACTGAAGGCGTGTTTCAAAATGAATGGAAAAACCCTTATCTCTATTTAGCAACTTCGTTTATTCCCCAAGGTGATGATTATTATATTTATGGTGGAGTTTTTTTCAATGGAGATGGAGATCGTGCAGTATTAGTCTCGGGAAAGACTGGTGAAAAAATAATAGGATTTAGCCAAATTGGCAAAGAAAGAAATTATCTCAGCGTACTCAATAATGATACATTTTATAATAAAGGAGACGAAATCGAGTTCTTTTATTCCGATAGCGATACGCTTTTTACTTTAGGTGAATCAGGAGCTAGGGCAAAGTATTTTTTTGATTTTGGAAAATTTCAAACCCCTGAGGAATTCTTTGATCGTGACTTTGAAAACATCATGGACTTCAGAAATAAAGCAGCAGAAAATGATTATGCTTCTGTTTTTTCAATCCAACCCACCAACACTCATATATTCCTTTTCGTAATTCAAGGCTCTAAATTATTTACTGCAATATTAAAAAGAAGTACCAATGAAATAAGGGTAACAGAAGGTTGGTCCAGCGACTTTGGAGGTGATTTTTCAAATTTGAGTTCCTATTTAGTCTATACCCCGGTTGGAAGTGATGATCAATTCATATATTTCTCAATTGACCCTTATGCAATTAAATCGGAAATAGATAAACTAAAAGAAAACCCAACCTTTCCCGAATTCTTGAACGAAAACCCCTTAATTAATCACATCCTTAAAAATTTTGATTCCTACGACAATCCTTACTTGCTGAAAGTTCGTATCAACAATTTTTAGGCGATAATTATATTGACATTAAAAAGATCCAAAACCTTAATTATCAATCATTTTCAGCGATAATTTCAGTTTATCTATCATTTCAACTTTTATTTCATGAGAATTTTCCTCATTCTACTTTGCTTCTGCTTGCTTGGCTGCTCCAAAAATCCAAGCGAAACCCCCGTAATAAAACTTCAAGCGAGCGGAGAAATCCTCCGTATCCCCATCGACAGTCTGACAGCCAATATCAGTACCGGATTGGTTCGATACGAAGACTATTTGGTCAATGTCAACTGGAACTCAAATTCTTTGCAGTTTTATGACCTAAGTGCTGAAAAACTCAGCAGGGAGATAACTTTCGATCAGGATGGTCCGAATGGAATTGAATTCATCTTAGGTTTTCATATCCAAAGTCTAGATAGTATTTTTCTCTTTAATCAATCAGGATCTGTCATCACGCTTGCAGACACGACAGGTCAAATAAAAAACAAGATCGAATACACAATCCCTGAAGGGCAAACCAATGCCTTTGTACACAATGCCTATTTTGGAAGTGCTCCCCGATTGAAAGGCAATCAACTTTGGGTGAAAACACACATTCCTATTCAATATTCCAAAATAACAGCTGATTTAATGCAAAAATCAGTGATGGGATACCAAATCAACCTTGAAGATGGAAGTACTAGTTTGCAAGGAATTTCTTATCCTGAAGATTATTTAGCTGGAGGGCTTAAGTTTTATGAACCTAGCTTGGTGTTTCAACCAGATTTTACTGTTTATTCATTATCTGGAGACCATAGAATTTTCAAGAAAAGTAAAAATGGAATTTTGGAAACCTTCGATGGCAAAAGCCAATACTTAGATGAATCTCTCCCCTATTTTCCGATAGATGGGGAGCGCTTTGAAACCCAAAAATACCTCACCGCTTCCTCCCGCTATGAGACACTAGTTTACGATGAATTTCGGAAGGTGTATTATCGATTTGCCTATCCCACTTTGGCCATTGAAAATGAAGAAGAATTACTCGCTTTGCGGGAAAATCCAGGACCTTTTGTGATTCAGGTATTTGATGTAGACCTCAAATTGATTACCGAAAGCTATTTTGAAGGCGGAATTTATTTCCCCAACAATCATTTTATCACCGAAAAAGGCCTATATCTCTCTGCAAACAACCCTGAAAACCCCGAGGCAGAGGAGGATGCATTTCGGTTTGAGTTGATTGAATTAAAAGATTGAAATCATAGGATTCGGCTCATTACCTCTGATTTTTTATAAAATACGGCTCATTTTTGAATAAAAATGAGCCGTATTTTTGTATATTTTGAGCCGAATGAAAAAAAACCTCCGACATCTACTTGATTTCTTTTTAAAAAACGGCGCGGTAAGTCGTCAAGAAATCTCTGATAAATCCGACCTAGTCATCAGCCCAGCTACACTAAAAAGATATCTCTCAGAGTTGCAAAATGATGGATTAATTCAGTCTGAGGGAAAGGGTAAAGCCACTGTTTACAAAACAACACCTCATTTAGAACTGACTTATCCCATAGATCTAAATTCCTATTTTCTATTAGAACAAGATGAGCGAAAAATTCGAAATCAGTTTGATTTGGAAATATTCAGCAAACTTAAGGGATTACCGATATTTTCTCGTGATGAAGAAAGAAAGCTTAAAGGAATCCACGATAAATTTCTTCTGCGAATAAATGACTTTAGACAAGAAGAATATCAAATCGAGATGGAAAGGCTTGCAATTGATTTGAGTTGGAAATCTTCACAAATTGAAGGAAATACCTATTCACTATTAGAGACTGAGTTACTTTTAAAGGAGAAGAAAACAGCTAAGGGAAAAACAAAAGATGAGGCAACTATGCTTCTGAATCACAAAGAGGCAATTGATTTTGTTGTCGCAAATAGTGATTACGCATCTCAACTTTCAGTGAAAATTATAGAAGAACTTCACAGCATTTTAACCAAAGACCTTGGAATAAATAGAAATATAAGGAGAAGGAAAGTTGGTATTACCGGAACAAATTATAATCCATTGGACAATGAATTTCAGATAAGAGAGGCACTTGAAAATACGTGTCAACTTGTCAATCAAACATCTGGAATATATCAAAAATGCTTTTTGACCCTTGTCTTAATTTCTTATATCCAACCATTTTTGGACGGGAATAAGCGGACCGCACGAATTTTGTCAAATGCCATTCTAATTGCATACGGGTATTGCCCACTAAGTTTTAGAACTGTAGATCCATTAGATTATAAAAAAGCAATGTTGGTATTTTACGAAAGAACCAACCTTCATCCCATGAAAGGGCTATTTATAAACCAAGCTGAGTTTGCCGTCAACACCTATTTTTGACACATCTCGTCGCCAGTAATTTTTTCCGGCTCATACTTTCAAATAATTTATCAAAATACGGCTCAATTTGCTTTAAGAATGAGCTGTATTTGTAAACTTTTTGAACTGAATCCCAGTATTTCCAGATTATTTCACCCGACTCAGGAGGGTGTATTTCTATTGTATTTCCACTTTATTTCTCCCTACCTAGGAAAACCTATTTGTATTCAAACTGTATTTCACCCGACGAAGGAGGGTATATTTCCACTATATTTCATCCTGACTTGTCAGGACCTATTTCTATCCTATTTCAACCATATTTCTAAGGTTATTTCCCGTACTTTTGCGGCATGAATTACCTTTCAGTTGAGAATCTCAGTAAGGCTTTCGGCGAACGCAAGCTTTTTTCCAATATATCATTCGGCATATCCCAGGGGCAAAAAATCGCCCTAGTCGGCATCAACGGTGCAGGCAAATCCACCTTAATGAAAATTATCATGGGATTGGAAATCCCAGATACCGGACAAGTGGCGCTCAATAATGCCGTGAAAATTGCCTATGTCCATCAAAACCCTGTTTTCGATTCGAATCTGAGCATTTATCAAACGATTTTTGATCAAAGTAATTCGGAAGTTCTTCGGGTTATTGAGGAATACCACAAAGCCATGTTGGACTCAGAGCGCGGGATAGACAATTCCGATAAAATGGCCAAAATCTTCGAGCAGATGGATGCGCTACAGGCTTGGGATTTTGAATACCAAGTCAAAGAGGTGCTCGGGAAATTAGGCCTCCACGACACGGATTTGCCCGTGGGAAACCTCTCAGGAGGACAGCGTAAGCGGGTTGCACTGGCTAAAGCAATCTTAGAAAAGCCGGATTTACTTTTGCTGGATGAACCCACCAACCATCTGGATCTGGAAACCATAGAATGGTTGGAAGAGTACTTGGCAAAAGCCAATCTTTCCATTTTTATGGTAACTCACGACCGGTATTTTTTGGAAAAAGTCACCAATGAAATCCTCGAACTCGATCAAGGCAAAATCCATAGATACCAGGGCAATTATGGCTACTTTCTGGACAAGAAAGCGGAGCGTATGCAGATCGAAGATATCGAAATTGAAAAAGCGAAAAGTCTATATAAAAAGGAACTGGACTGGATCCGTCGCCAACCCAAAGCAAGGGGAACTAAGGCCAAATATAGAGTAGATGCTTTTGAAGAAACCAAGGAAAAGGCCTTCACCAAAAGGGAAGAGCGGGATATCGAATTGTCAGTATCTACACAGCGACTGGGTAATAAAATCCTCGAAATAGAAAAAATCAGTAAGTCTTATGGAGAGAAAAAACTGATCGAGGACTTCTCCTATATCTTCAAGAAAAAGGACAGAATCGGAATCGTAGGTCCAAACGGAGCAGGAAAAACCACCTTTCTGAAATTAATAACAGGACTCATTGAACCTGACCAGGGAAAAATCACAGCAGGTCAAACCACCCTTTTTGGCTACTACCGACAGGAAGAGGATCGATTTGATGAGGAAAAAAGGCTGATTGATGTCGTGAAAGAGGTGGCTGAAGTCGTTACCCTCAATAAAGGCCAGACAATCACCGTGAGTCAGTTTTTGACCCAGTTTGGTTTTCCACCCAAGCAGCAGTTTACTCCAATTGGTAAAATGAGTGGTGGGGAAAGAAGAAGGCTTCAGCTTTTATTGGTCTTGATCAAGAACCCGAATTTTTTGATTTTGGATGAGCCAACCAATGATTTGGATCTGATGACCTTGAATATTTTGGAGGAGTTTCTGGATACTTTTCCCGGCTGTCTGATCATCGTATCACACGATCGTTACTTTATGGATCGCTTGGTAGAGCATCTTTTTGTGTTTGAGGGAGAGGGAGTAATTCGGGACTTTCCTGGGAATTATACAGATTTTAGGGAGTGGGAAAAGGAAGAGAGTACAAAGTCTCAAGTACCAAGTATCAAGACGACAGAAGCTAGAAGCGAGAGACTAGAAACGAGAAAAGACACTAAAGTTGAGGAGACTGAGAAGTCTGTGTCAAAAATCAAGGCAAGCTACAAACAGAAGCAGGAGTTCAAAAAGACGAATGAGCAGATTGCAAAGCTAGAGGGCGAGAAGGAAAAAATCACTGCGCAAATCGCAGCCGGCATCGAAGATCATGAAGATCTTTTAAAGCTCTCCAATCGGATTGCTGAAATCGACTCCGAACTGGAAGAATTGGAAATGACTTGGTTGGAATTGAGTGAATTGGAGGGGATAGAGGATTAATTTATTATGCTCTCGCAAAGGCGCGACGGCGCAAAGATGGAAGACCTTTGAGTCTTCCATTAAATATGAAACCTAATATTCTACAAAGCCAAAATTAGAGTTAACAGATACTCTAAATCTTCAATTTAACTTGGTTTTGGTAGTTCTAGCGGGGAAAAAGGTAATAAACCTTTACGTTTCCCGACTTTGCGAGAAATCAATAAAGAAGACTAAAGGTTATTTAGGATTCGGGAAATTCCGTCTTGAATTAAAGCTTCATTGAATTTGACTAATAATCCTAGTTTCATTCCGGTCAACCTCAAATAAGTCAAAACTTGCTTTTTGTATACAGGTTCTATTTTCGAAACAAGCTTAATTTTAATAAGAACAGATATAATTCTTAAGATATAGGTTTAGTGAGACAGGCTGACATCTCATACCAATGATGGTACAATTTTCCGTGTATTTCACATGTTCAGCTTTTTAATTTTATACTTCTGATTTCAAATTCTTCCCTTCAAAAATTCCTGCCTCAATTCTTCCGGAAACTTCTCAATCGCATACCGCAATGCCGTTCTTGGCATCGTGTGATAATGCTTTTTTAGAAATTCAAATTCTGTTTCGAAATCCCGGTTACCAATTTCTCGCAACATCCAGCCGACGGCCTTGTGCATCAGGTCATGGGAATGGTTTTTGAGTTTTTCGGCCAAGGCCAAGACATCGGTAAAATCTCCTTTTTTGATCCAAAAATAGCTACTGATCATCGCAATCCGCTGTCTCCAGAGATGGCCTGAATCTGCTAGCTCATAAAATAAGTCCTTCTCCTTTTTCCAATAATACTCCCCTAAAATAAAATGACAGCTCGTATCCACGAGGTCCCAATTGTTTACAAAGTCCAAATGAGCTAAATAAAAATCAACCAACTCCTTTCTTAAATCCTCTGTTTTGCATTTTTCATAGCGATAGACCAAAGCCAAAAGCCCTGTCAACCTCACTTCGTGATAAGGATTTCTCACCAATTCAGATAACTCATTTAGGCTGATCTCCTTATAAAACTGCTTAGCTATCTTTCGCTGATCAGGCACCTTCACACCCAAAAACAGATCACCTTCCCCATATCCTCCCGGGAAAGCCTTGAAAAATTTTGGGAAAAAGGCCGCTTTTTCAGGAATGGCTTTTTCATTTAAGGCCAGGGTAATTTGTTCCGTCAGCTCACTCATAACTGTAAATAATTGATTTTTCCTCAATTTCTGAAACAAAAATATTAACCCATTGAAAACTAACTGATTTATATATCTTTGGTCATGGAGATGGAAATTTTTAAAAAGTTTTTGGTATTTCTCATCAGCATTGGCTTTTCTTCGATTTTACTAGAAAACCCCGCTCTTTCGCAAGAAAAGTCTCTTAATAGCATTATTGAAATTGAAAAATCCCTGGAAAAAGAGGATTTAAAGGACCCTGAAAGATATCAGCTCCTACTTCAAGCTATTCAGATTTATAATAATGAAAAAGCATATGAAAAGTTGGCGAAAAGCAGCATCCAGCTATTTCAAACCCCGGCAACAGATCCGGATGCGGACATTCAAAAGAAAGAAATCCTAAAGGAGGCTGTTCGGTATGAGTCAGAAATTCAGGATTCATTAATTAAAGGCAACCTACATTTAAAATTAGCTGCATCTTATTTCAATGAACAAAAATTCGACTCTGCCATAGTGGAATATACCAAAGCTATCGATAGATTTTCTTCAAAGGATTCACTTTATATAGCAGATGGTTACTTTTTTCGAGGTCAGGCTGAAGACTATTATGGCAATATGCTTCAAGCCATGAAAGACTACCAAACTGCTAGAATCATTTATCAAAATTTGGAAGACTTCGAATATGTGGATTTCGTGAATGGAGGGCTTGCCATTTTATTCAGCAAATATGGTATCTATCAGGAAGCTGAGGAAATCCGGAATGAGTTGATCCAAAAATCCATTAAATCCGAAAATTTCAGCGATGCAGGAATTCAATTTTTCAATCAATCGGAAGATTATAGAAAGCAAAAGAAGTCTGAAAAACGAATAAAAGCCTTGCTTAAAGCAGACTCCTTAGAAAATATTTCCAACAGCAACCCATACTTTAAAACTGTTCTGAAGTTCAACCTTTCCATCTATTATGGGGAAATGGGAGATTTGACCAAGGCTAAAGAGTATTTCAACGAAGGTGAAAAAGCAATGAGTCAAGTTCCGGAACTGGATCAAAATTCAGGATCTTATCTCATGGCTCAGACAAGGCTTCTTTTGAGTGAAGGGAAAATTTCATCAGCGATTCAATCAGGAGAAAAGCTATTGAGGATTTCCAAGGAAGCATCTAATATGGATCATTTGTCTATAGCATACCAGCTCTTAGAAGAAGCCTACAGAAAATCCGGTCAACCTGCCAAAGCTCTGGATTATCTGACTGCATTCAAGAGCTATCAGGATTCAATTTTCGAAGTCAATCAAGCAAATTCCTTTGCCTACTACCAAACATTGTATGAGACTGAGCGGAAAGAGAATGAACAGCTTTCCAAATCACTAGAAGTGGAAAATTTGAAAGAAAGCTCCAGAAGAAGAAATCTGATTTTCGGGGGGACTCTACTCCTACTTTTGGGTGGATCTGGATTTGGTTTTCTGGCCTTTCAATTAAAAACCAGCAAAAAAGAAAAAGCCTCGCAGGAGAACTTTTCACGAGAGTTGCTCAAAACTCAGGAAGAGGAAAGGAAAAGAATATCGAAAGACCTGCATGATGGGTTGGGGCAAAGCTTATTATTGATTAAAAATAAGGTGGCCTTAAATCAATCGGAAAATGCCGGTGATATGCTAGATACAGCCATCAATGAATTGAGATCAATCGCAAGATCCCTTCATCCAATGCAATTGGAAAAATTGGGACTTTCTAAAGCTTTGGAGCAAATGCTGGAGCAGATTGATAGGGAAACTCAGCTCTTTGTATCTTCTGAGATTGAAGAAGTAAAGGGTTTCTTGCCTAAGGAAAAAGAGCTTCAATTATATAGGATAGCACAAGAAGGAATTAATAATATTTTAAAACATAGCCAAGCAGAAGGGATGAAGCTTGAGCTCCTTAAACATAATAGCCATGTGGAATTGATCATTGAGGATAATGGAAAAGGCTTTGATTTTTCGGAGAAATTCAATGATTTTCATAGCTTAGGATTGAAAACATTGAAAGAAAGGACTGCTGCAATTTCAGGTACAATGAAGGTGAACAGTGAAAAAGGAAAGGGTACCAAACTCAGTTTTTTAGTATATGCAAACTAAACCTACTCAGGTAATCATAGCAGACGATCATCCTATTCTACTCAAAGGTCTTCAGGATTTTTTGAATGATTTGGGATTAGAAGTAGTAGGAGCTTCTCAAGACGGAATTTCAGCTTTGGAAAAAATCCGCCAACTCCAGCCTCCATTGGCAATTTTGGATTTGGATATGCCAGGAATGACCGGACTGGAAGTCGCAGCAACATGTAAGGCCGAAGATTTAAATACCAAGATAATCCTCCTCACCCTCCATAAAGAGCTTTACTTATATCATCAAGCCAAGGAATTGAATCTTTCCGGATATATTCTTAAGGATTTTGCCCTGACGGATCTTTCGAAAGCTATTGATCAAGTATTGAATGGAGAAAGCTTTTTCAGTGAAAAGATATTCGAAGAATTAGAAAAGCATCAAAAAGATCAAAACAATCATTCTCTTACCCCTTCAGAGAAAAAAATCTTACGCTTAATCGCTGAAGGACTGGCTACCAAGGAAATTGCGGATAAACTTTTTATTTCGGAAAGAACTGTTGATAAGCATAGGTCAAATATGATAAGCAAGTTGAACTTGGAGAAAAAACATAATTCCTTATTAATCTGGGCTCAAAAAAATAAGGAGCTGATAGGTTAAACCCGGATTATGCATTAGAATCTGTAGTGAGAGGTCAAACCGCAATAAAATCAAGTATTTAGCGAATGAAGCATAGCACCGCTACGGTGATTGAGCTAAATACAGCAAAGCGATTGATTTTGAAGCGGTTTGGACTCGTAATAAGAAGTCTACTGCATATTTCGGGTTAAAGGTATTTTTTACAAAAAATACGTATTTCTACGTATTGCCGTAGGCCCGCTTTAGGCTTAAGTTTGAAATGTATTCAGTAAACAATTTTTTCTATGAAAATTTCAAGTGCAGTTGGCGAATTTAAAATTCTACAAACCGTGAAAAACAGAGATGAACTGTTGGTTTTGGGATCTTGGAATGATTTGGTGAGACTCTTTGACAGTAGCCGAACTTTCTTGGTTAATAGAGCTGAAAACCTATTTGGCCTCTATTTGTGCAAACAAGAGTGTGCTGATTTTTTAACTAAAATATTGCAACAAATTGACAATCAGGATAGCGAGGATTTCAGAATTGAAAAAAACTTGACTGAAAAAAGATATCTAGCGTAAGGGTGATCATTTTTTAACAGCTAATAGTTCCAAAGCTGCGTGAATCATACGATCCACGGTTTTTTCAGCTTTTTTATCAAACTCTCTATTTGGCCGATTAGCAACAATGGCATTCAAGCTGAGCATTTGATGGCCTAAAAGTTCCCCCATCGCATAGTAGCCTGCTGTCTCCATTTCAAAGTTGGTCAGCCGTCTTCCATTCACTTCCAGTCCAGCCAATCTTTCAATAAATTGATCAAATCTAGGCTTTAATCTCACTTCTCTTCCTTGGGGAGCGTAGAAACCAGGGCAAGTAAGCGTTACTCCCTTTTCAAACCTATCGTCCAGTCTATTCACCAACTTGAATGCTGCTCTTGCCTGATAGGGGCGGAAAGGTAAGTTCAATTCGCCCTGAATAGCCTGAGCTATTTCTTGATTTCCAGACAAGGGTGGATAGTAGCTCATTAAACTATCCATTCCGATGGCAATTTCACTCGCCAAAAGAGTACCTACAGCAAGATCAGCCTGCATGGCACCTGAAGTCCCCAATCTAATTATTTGAAGGCTAGTTTTTTCTTCTTTCACCGTACGGGTTTCAAAATCCACATTCACCAAAGCATCCAGCTCTGTCATGAGGATTTCTATATTATCGGTACCCATTCCGGTACTCATCACGCTTACCCGCTGACCATTTAGCGTTCCAGTGTGCGTAACAAATTCTCTTTTTTGAGTTTGGAAGTCTATGCTATCAAAATTTCTGGAAACCAAAGGAACACGCTCAGGATCCCCTACTGTAAAAATAACTGAAGCCAGATCTTCTGGCTTCAGATGCAAATGATAAATACTTCCATCAGAATTGATAATTAATTCCGACTCAGGAATGCGATGCTTCTCCATGCAATTTTTGAATTTTTTCCTTGTCTGGCTTTCTGTGTAAGCCTTTGTAAGGATTGTAACCGTTGGTGTTTTTCTGATAGTATCCGGTTCCGTCATATGGCCTTTTTTCCGGATTTTCTTTACACTCGCTTGAGCATGCTCCTTCATATTCCCATCCACAGTTTTCACAGATCGGCACATGAATATTGCAGGTTGGATTGGCACAATTGACCATACGATCAGATTTGGTCCCACAAATATGACATTCAGAGACTATAGTTGGATTGACATTATTCACGTCAACTGCGATTCTGTTGTCAAAGACATAACATTTGCCCTCGAAATCCTCTCCTCCAGCTTCCATACCATACTTGATGATACCACCGTGAAGCTGATACACGTCTTCAAACCCCTGTTCCAAAAGAAAAGCTGAGGCCTTTTCACATTTGATTCCTCCAGTACAATAGGTCAGTACTTTTTTGTTTTTCAAATGCTCCAACTCTTTCACTTTCTGAGGAAAATCCCTGAAATTATCAATATCCAAGGTTAGGGCATTTTTAAAACGACCCAATTCATGCTCATAATTGGAGCGAACGTCCAAAATCACCACATCTTCCTGATCTTTTAATTTCTTAAACTCCTCAGGCTCGAGATGTTTGCCAGTTTTCACATTTGGATCTAAATGACGCAATGAAGAGTGGACGATCTCAGGCTTGTAACGGACATGAATTTTGGTAAATGCATGCTTATCATGATGATCGATTTTAAATTCGGTCTTCGCAAAGCGTGGATCTGCATGAATGTAGGCCATGTACTTTTCACAGTCTTCTTTCAAACCTGAAACTGTTCCGTTCAGCCCCTCATCAGAAATGATGATACGACCACGGATATTGTTCTCAACACAAAATAAGTGATGTTCTTCTCTGTACTGCTCGGCATCTTCGATTTTGGCGTAGCAGTAGTATAGCAGGATGCTATAGTCTTTGTTTTTGTTCTCTTCCATAACTTGAGCCCTGTTTCGGCAGGGTGTTTGGTTTTTGTTTGATGTCCGATGGTGGATGTCCGATGATTCACTTCATTATTCGGTGTTCGACATTCAGCATTCGATATTACTTTTTATGTGTATCCGCATCAAT
>NZ_DFMT01000032.1:0-112821 GCF_002376385.1 Algoriphagus sp. UBA3586
TGCAATTATTACTTGAATCTGGGCCTCGAAATTTTGATACATCAAAAACTAATTATTTTTTCAATCTGGCTAATGGTGTTCTACCACCTTTCGTCACTTGATCTAGGGAAACCAGAATCTCTGCGTCAAGAGGAACGAAAACATCTACTCTTGATCCGAATTTGATAAACCCGAATTCTGCACCCTGATCTAACTGGGAACCTTCCTTCACATACCATTTGATTCTTCTGGCCACTGCACCGGCTATTTGCCTCACCAAAATTTTCATTCCGTCATCCAGCTTCAAAACCATGGTAGTTCTTTCATTTTCCGTACTGGATTTAGGATGCCAAGCTACCAAGTATTTTCCCGGATGATATTTAAAAAACTCAACTACACCACGGATTGGAGATCTATTAACATGCACATTGACAGGTGACATGAATATAGATATCTGCTTTCTTTTTTCTTTAAGATACTCGTCTTCAAAGGCTTCTTCAATAACGACTACCTTGCCATCAGCCGGAGCCAAAATCACTCCTTCTTCCTTTGGAATCTGAAAGATTGGATTTCTAAAAAATTGCAACACCAGCAAATAAATCACAATACTACCCAAAATGCTGACATTGAGCCAAAATCTCGCATCTGGATAGAAGTAATATAATAGATAGTTGGCTGCCACTAAAATGATCAACAACCAAAATAATAAAACTCGTCCTTCTCTGTGTATGGTCATAATATAAATGATAAGAGGCGTGAAATTACTTCCACGCCTCAAAGATAAGTGATTCTTACAATTGATGCTTTTTAGAAGCCACCACGATAAGTATAAGTTTTCGCAACTTTATCAATTGCAACGATATAAGCAGCAATTCTCATTGGCACATCATACTTCTTAGAAGCCTCATATACATGCTCAAATGCATCTTTCATGATCCGGTCAGAACGTCTGTTAACACGGTCTGCTGTCCATTTATAACCTAATCTGTTTTGAACCCATTCGAAATAGGATACAGTAACTCCGCCGGCATTTGCCAGAATATCCGGAACAGCCATAATTCCTTTTTCATTAATTATGGCATCAGCCTTTGCCGAGGTAGGTCCATTAGCACCTTCTACAATCAGCTTCGCCTTGATGTTATCAACGTTTTTCGCAGTGATTACATCTTCCACAGCAGCAGGAACCAATACATCTACTTCCAATGTCAGTAAATCCATAGGATCATCCATTCTATCACCTCCGGTGAATCCTTCTAGGTGCCCTCCATTGGAATCTCTGAACTGAATTGCTTCCTGTATGTTGATCCCTTTCTCATTGTAGAAAGCTCCTGTATGATCAGAGATAGCAACTATTTTCAATCCTCTTTCTTCCAAAAGCTGAGCAGCCCAAGAACCTACGTTTCCAAATCCCTGAACAGCGCATGTAGCTTGGAAAGGATTGATTTTCAGTTTTTGCATCGCAGCCAAAGCTGAAACCATTACCCCACGACCAGTTGCTTCGGTTCTTCCTAATGAACCACCAAGTACCAGAGGTTTACCGGTAACTACTGAGTTCACAGTCATTCCATGAGCTTTGGAGTATTCATCCATCAACCAAGCCATTTCTCTTGGTCCTGTACCCATATCTGGAGCAGGAATATCCTTATCAGGTCCGAAAACATCAATCATAGCCATGGTATAGGCTCTCATTAATCTTTCGATTTCTCCTTTGGACATTTCACGAGGGTTACATCTAACGCCTCCTTTACCTCCACCGTATGGAATATCTACAACAGCACACTTCCAAGTCATCCAAGCAGCCAGTGCTCTTACTTCATCTATATGTACATCAGGTGCAAATCGAATCCCACCTTTTGCTGGTCCAAGAATATTGGAATGGACCACACGGATTCCTTCGAAAACTTGAATTTTTCCATTATCCATGGTGATGGGTAAGGAAACAATTACTTGACGGGCCGGATTTTTCAACACATTGTAAACCTCATCAGAAAGTCCCAGCTTTTCAGCTGCAATGTTGAATCGTTCCATCATTGACTCCAAAGGATTCTCTTTATCCTTAATCGGAGCCGGTTCAATGTAAGCCATATTGGGTTTTATTTGAGTAGTGAAATGCGATACAATATTAAGTAGTTTTTCAGATTCCCTAAGCCAGAATTAGAAGATTTTCAAAAAAGCGGTGATAAAAGGGGCGGATAATAACAATCCGTCAAATCTGTCCATAAATCCCCCATGTCCCGGTAATCCTTTTCCTGAATCTTTTATTTCAATGGATCTTTTGAAAAGAGACTCTATCAAGTCTCCATACGTACCTGCTATGATGATGATCCCGGAGATCACCAACCATTTCCAATCTTGGATAGAGTGAAAATATCGTGCCACCAAAAAGGCGACTGCTATGGCCGAAAAAGCTCCGCCCAAAAACCCTTCCCAAGATTTTTTAGGTGAAACCCTCTCAAATAACTTTGTTTTCCCAAACTTGGTTCCTGCGAAATAGGCTCCTGTATCCGAGGCCCAAAGAATCAAAAGGCTCCCTAGAATTATTTCAAAATGGTAGACCTGATCTACCGAAAATACCGCAAGGTTTAACAAAGAGAAAGGAACTGCTACATAAAAAATCCCCAAATAGGTGAATGCAACCCCTGTAAATGGTTTTTTATCTGTTTTCTTATACAGCTTGATAAAAAAGGTCAAGGAAATGATCGGGAATATCAGATAAAGATATTCTTGTGGCAAACGCTCCTTTTCTATCATAAACGTCAGCGTAAAAATCATGAGTCCAAGGAAAGTCCCAAAGCTCTTCAAAGGCAACATCCCATCCAAACCACAAAGCTTATAGAATTCCATTTGGGCAAAGCCCAAAATTGCTGCAAAAACTATGAAATAGGTCCAATCTGAATAAATGATAGAAGAAATTACCACCACTGCACCGACTAAGGCTGTGATAGCTCTTTGCCCCAAATTACTGTAATTATTAATATTAAAACGAGATCTCATTTTGAATAAAATTGGTGGCCTTCATGAGATTTTCCTTGCTGACATGGACTTCATATACCCCTAGAAACTGATAAGCTGTTTCTTTTTTGCTTAGCACTACCGCTGGAATATCGTTTTCTTCCAAAACTCCTTTGACTATTTCAGCTCTAATCTGCTGTGGACTTTCAAACACCTTGATCCAGTTCTCCATTTGATTGGGGCTTATATTTCTTAAAGTAATGGATTCCTGCCAAAAGTACCAATAATCCACCCAAAGCTAGGGGATATGAGACATTATCTGTGGACTCCAAATCAAAATCTACCAATCCTTGGTTGGAGGCATAGACCAATAATACGGTCAAGGAATTATTGAGAATATGGGCAATAATCGGATACACCAAACTACCTGAATACACATATAAATATCCAAAGATAGCTCCCAAAAATACCCTAGGCACAAAGCCATAAAATTGAATATGAATTGCTGAGAAAATAATGGCAGTCAACCAGATGCCCCAGTGAACTGAGCCTGTATATAAGTGTAACTTAGGCTGCAATACACCCCTGAAAAACATCTCTTCACCAATACCTGCAAGTACCCCAATCACCAACAAGCCTGTCAATAGCTCTGGAACAGATTGAAAATCAGTTAAAAACTGAGTTAACTGCATCAATTGGTCCTCCATGGCTTTCATCCAACTTTCCAAGGCCGAAAGAGATTCAGGCAAAACCAATTGAGAATTCCAATACACCAAAAGTCCATTGAAAAACATAGCCCCAAGGGTAATTGCTACCATGACCCAGAATTTCTTGAGACCAAACCTTGAAATCTGTAAGTCCCAGTTTAACTCTGCTTTATCAATCCATTTAATTATGATCCAAGCAGCAAACCAAAAGCCTATCCCTGAGCCAATACCCTGAATAAATAACATCGCCATGCGACCATTGGGAATACTGCTATCCCCTGACATGAGGGACATGATCTGAGAAATTGATAAATCAAAAAGGGGAACTGCGAGGGCGAGGGCAAGAGATTGGAGTAAAATCAGGACTCCAAAACCTACTAAAACTATGACTACCAAGGACAAAAGCCAGCTCTTGCGCTTACCTATTTCTGCTTGAGTTTCGTATATCTCCATATTTGAGTGTAAATTTACGCCAAATTTAGAATTAGCAGTGGTAAAGATAGGAAAGTTGGAGTTGGGAGAATTCCCATTATTGTTGGCACCCATGGAAGATGTGAGTGATCCTCCATTTCGTGCTGTGTGCAAACAAAACGGCGCAGACTTGATGTATACTGAGTTTATCAGTTCTGAGGGGCTGATCCGAGACGCAGCCAAAAGCGTCCAAAAACTCGATATTTTCGATTATGAGCGTCCTATCGGGATTCAGATTTTCGGAAATGAAATTGAATCTATGAGGGAAGCTGCTGCTATCGCCGAAGAAGCCGGGCCTGACATTTTGGATATTAATTATGGTTGTCCTGTTCATAAAGTAGCCTGCAAAGGTGCGGGAGCAGGTATTCTTTTGGATATAGACAAAATGGTATCCATGACTGCTGAAATTGTCAAAGCTGTCAATATCCCAGTTACAGTGAAAACCAGACTAGGCTGGAATCACGAAACCATTCGCATTGTAGAAGTTGCAGAAAGACTACAGGACGTAGGAATTCAGGCTATTAGTATACATGCAAGAACCAGACAGCAGATGTATAAGGGTGAAGCGGACTGGTCGTATCTCAATTTGGTAAAGGAAAATCCCCGATTGCACATACCAGTCTTTGGAAATGGAGATATAGATTCTCCTGAGAAAGCTGCAGAATACAAGGCAAAATACAATGTGGATGGGATGATGATAGGAAGAGCCTCTATAGGTTATCCCTGGATTTTCAACGAAATAAAACAATACCTTCAGAACGGAGAGAAACTTCCAGCCCCAGATTTGGATGAAAGAATTGCCGTAGCAAAAAAACATCTGGATTTTTCAGTAGAATGGAAAGGTGAAAAATTAGGAATACTTGAAATGAGAAGGCATTACACCAATTATTTTAGAGGAATGCCCAATTTCAAACAATATAGAACCGAAATGGTAACAGCAGAGTCCTATGAACATGTTTGCGAAATTCTCCAACAGGTAGCTCACGCTTATGCTGATTATGAATTTTCTTAATTCTAACTTGAGCCCCGACAATTGTTGGGGCTTTTTTTTGACTTCTATTCTGTTTTTGGCAAAAAAATCAAAAGACATCACAGTCATTTTCATCTCAACTTTGAATATTTGGGCTTGATCAACTTTTTTAAACAATTCTGAGTTGAATTCGCTTTTTTTGCCGTGCATTACTCACCCACCCAAGCGAATGTCAACTGGAGAATCTGAAAACACTTTAAAAAACTGGGGCTTCTTAATCGTTTTAGCTTTAGTTTGGGGAAGCTCTTTTATTTTGATAAAGAGGGGGCTGAATGTGTTTTCCCCCGGAGAGCTTGGCGCCTACAGGATAGTTGCTGCGGCTACCTTTCTGCTTCCGCTTTCGATTCCTAAAGTAAAAAACCTAAAGAGCCATCAAATACAAAACCTTATTTTGGTGGGCCTCGTGGGAAGTTTCATTCCTGCATTTCTATTTGCAAAAGCACAAACCCAGCTAAGCAGCTCCCTAACTGGGGTTCTGAATGCTCTTACCCCATTATTCGTTGTTTTGGTAGGTGCTATATTCTTTAATTCAAAAATCACCAGACGAAATGCCATAGGACTATTCATAGCCTTTTTAGGAGTGGTAGTTCTGGTAACCGTCAAGGAAGGGAGTGGATTTGGAGCTTTTTCGGACATCAATGCCTATGCTTTCTTTGTCATTTTGGCCTGTACTTGCTATGGCTTCAACCTCAACCTGATCAAGTTTCGATTTGTGGAACTTAAGCCGGTAGAGATCACAGCCATCTCTTTGCTCATGGTTTTGCCTGCAGCACTGATCTATTTAATGGCAGGAACTCAGTTTTCCTACAAGCTGGTTTCGGTGGAAGGCGCTTGGACTGCATTGGGATACGTTACACTTTTAGGAGTCTTGGGAACAGCCCTAGCACTCATCATTTTCAATATGATGGTGAAAACAGCAAGCCCGGTTTTTGCAAGTTCTGTTACCTACCTGATTCCAATTGTAGCTATTATGTGGGGAGTTTGGGACGGAGAAGTTTTGCTATTTGGGCATTATGTTGGAATAGCGGCGGTGATCTTGGGAGTATGGATCGGGAATAGAAAAAAGAATAAAAAAATAGCATGATTATCTGGAATCTTGCCAGTAGCCATCTAGTCTTTACTTAAATGGGTTAGACACTTTGATTTCTATCATCAGAGAGACCGAAGCATCCAGATTCTGATCCTTTGGGCTCCACTAAGGTGATTTTTTTACTTAATGGAAGAAATTCTGATTAACATGAAAAAATTTTTATTTACCCTCATAGGCCTTCAATTCCCTTTTACTCATTTCGGCTGTAATTAGCTCTTTGGGATGCTCCACTCCGAATGAGCTCGATGACTCAACTGCGGTTTCCTTGCCTGCTATCCAAAATTTAACAGGCTCTACCATATATTTTAGCTTCCCCAGATTATCCTTTTCGATTTTAGTAACGGTCATTCTAATATGACGTCCATTCTCATAATTTTCACCTCCAGATATAGCCAAAACATCTCCGGGAAAGACCTCTTGACCTAGCTTTACTTTTTGAGAACCTCCTTTCAATACCATCAATTTGGTCCACGTACCATCCTCATGGTATATTTCTATATAGTTCTCTTCCCTTGTAAAAGCTAGATTTTCTTTGCCTTCGATCAAGTCCATATTCATATCTACTATTACTCCCTTTCTAGGAGCTACAATTTCCACTTCATCATCAAATCTAAAAGAGACTCCGACATAGGTGTCATTATTGGCTTCTGAACGAATCCTGTTTTCAATATGGGTCATTTTGCCCCCAAGAACTTTCACGCCTTCCTCAACAGGGATTAAATAAACTGGTTCTGTTTTAGATTTAGCATAGATATTTCCTTTCAGATAGGTGTATTTAAATGAAAAATTAGTTCCCTGATTAGCATTCACCTTTTTAAGAGTCGCCACCTTGGACTTACCGGGGTTGGCTACTCCCAGGGCATAAGTCCCGCCTGTAGGACTAAGATTTTGAAGGTTGGAAAACTCAAATTGGATCGTATAGGGAATTAGACTACTGTTTGTAGCATAGATTTGAACATTTCCATCGGAATCTCTTTCTGATTCAACTGTTATCTGGGCAAAAGAAGATGAAAATATGAAGAGGAAAAAGGAAGCAAAAAGGGTTCTCATGAAAATATATGGTTTGAATCTAAAAATATAGCCAATAAACTAATTGCACAATTTTTAATTCAAAATTCTTTCATTCGCTCTCTCCATGCATAGGCTAACATGGGGAGTTGTTGATAACTGTTTATTCCTGCCTTGACGCCTTGAGACTTTAGGAAAATATCATTCGTTTTCCTACTTATCTCCAATGATATGGGTTGATACTTAGCATTTTCAGCCTGAATGGACCTAATATCATTACGTACACTTACATCCAAGGTCTTGAGCCATTCTTTATACTGGTCAGGGGCCATTCGATAATAATCTCGGATTTGGTAAAGCAAGAGTCTCAGTTGACCTGAGTACCTCAAAAGAGGATCATTGGAATTGGTACAAATTACCCAAGCTATAAAGTTTGCTTCTCCTTCGTCTGTCACTCCATAGCTGTGCGCCATTTCATGAGCAACGGTAAATGGTCTTTCCAAAGGATGAAGCGTGGGGTCTATGTAACTTTCACCGGTAAAAGGGAAATAAATCCCCAATATCCCCATTTTACGCATGAATCCGGGTGGTGGAAATAATTTGGTTCGTGGTCTTCCTGTGAAATTCAAACCCAGCAAATCCAGATTTTCACTCATATTTCCTCTTACCAATTTTTCCAATTCAGGATAGGCTATTATTTCTCCTATAGCCGCGGTATCAGTGGAAATTTGCCCTCTGTATTGAGTCACCAAGCGTTGGGTGATCTGAACTTCAGATTTGATTTGCTCCAAATTCAGAGACTTAGGTGTCAAAGAAAGCTGTTTGAATATGGGTGTTCGCTGATAATTAAATCCCCAAAGAACCAAAAAGAAAAAAACTATGGCTCCCAGACTATTGAGCAAGGACCTAATACTGAGTATGCTTCGATTTTTCCAGCCTTTAGTTTTGTAAAAATTGCGGATAAAGATCCCTATTAAAATTACAATGGAGAGGATAAAAAGATAAACGCTGGGGAATGGCAAATGCCCCAGCGTTAAATCAATCACATTTCTAATTCCCGGAAAGAATGTTCTGGAATAAATATCATCAGTCGCTTCTGGATAGCGAATTGCCAACCATCTTAAACCCAGAGCCATCAGGCCAAGGATTGTCCACGACCAATCTCTCTTTCCCATTATTTATAATATCAGATGCCTTCAGCCTCTACTTCCTTCACTTCGGGAAGCATGCGGGTAAGCAAGTTTTGGATACCTGCTTTGAGGGTAACTGTACTGGAAGGACATCCTGAACAGGCTCCCTGTAAAAGAACCTTCACCACACCGTCTTTGAAGGAATGAAATACGATGGCTCCACCATCCTGCTCTACTGCTGGACGGATATATTCATCGAGGATTCCTTTGATCTTTTTGACAATTTCGGAGTCATTTTCATCAAATAAAGGATCCTTATCAAAACTAGCTTGAACAGGCATTTTCCCTGCTTCCAAATATTGTTTGATATGATCTCTGATGATGGTCTGAATTTCAGGCCACTCTACTTCCTCCGATTTGGTAACTGTGACAAAATTAGAAGCTATGAAAACGCGTTCCACTGCAGAGAAGTTAAACAATTCTTGAGCCAATGGGCTATTTTCGGCACTTTCTGCATTGGGAAAATCAAAGCTCAAACCGTCTTCCACCAACATAAAATTGGCAACAAACTTCAAGGAATTCGGATTTGGGTTAGCCTCCATGTAGAGGTGAACCGGTCTTGCTTGTGCTTTTAGCATCAGTTTATCAGTTTTTTGTTGAAATAAACCCTGATCAAGGCGAATAGTTCCTGCAAAGGTAAGTTTCCATTCGGAATTATTTCATAGGCTCTCCGGTTGCTGCGTACCAAATCCCCCCATATAAATGCTTTAAAAAATCCGGATCCTCATAAGCGGACTCCACATGGCCTAAAGCTGTATAAAATACCCGTCCGCCGTCAAACTCATGATACCAAGCCATAGGATGATTTGCCCCATTACCTTTAGCTACTTGATAGGTTGATTCATCTGCATTGAGAAGCACTTTAATATTGGGATTGATATTTCTGAATTCATATAACTCATCCGTCCAAAGCCAATTTTTTGGTAAATGCCAAGTGGCCGGATGATTGGAATCTACTACTTCTAATCTCAGAGTTTGCTGCTTGGGATGAGCTAAAAAGTATGCTCCAATCAATTGATTGTACCATGGCCAATCGTATTCTGTATCTGTGGCTGAGTGAATCCCAACTACACCTTTACCACTTCTTACAAATTTTTGAAAAGCCGCCTTTTGCTCCTCATTGAAAATAGTCCCTGTAGTACTCATCAGGATAATGACATCGAATTTCTCCAAATTCTCATCTTTGAAGTAGTTGGCGTCCTCTGTCGTATGGACAGAAAACACATGGGTCTGACCCAATTTTTTCAAGGCAACCACACCGTCTGGGATGGACTGATGTCTGAAGCCAGCAGTTTTACTAAAAACCAAAGCTCGGAATTGTTGAGCTTGGGACTGCATCAAACCGGCAGTTAGGAGACAAACTGTAAGTAAAAGGAATTTAAGTTTCATAGGTTTTTTGGGGTTTGAGTTGTTATCAAACACAAAATACAAAAACCTAGAAGTCAATAAGTATTTTTTTTATTATCGGCTAATCAAGAGCTCATTTAATGCTTATCATCTAAATCGATCTCAGTAAGAAATTACAAAGCTATTCCATAGGACCCCACCAGATAATCTCCTATTGATCAAACCACCAATGAGGGGTATCGTTTGTACTATTTGGAAATTCACTGCATCGGAGGCATGTTTTTGGATATTTATCCAGCGGTCTATTTCGTTCGTAAGTACAGATCTCTGGAAGGAAAAAAGGCACGTCTGCTCTTGTGGTGTAAATTCTTTTTTGACTCACTTTTGCCACTTCGAAATATCCCAAAACAAGTTCTTCAGGATCTATGTCATTATACAAATTACCTCTAATCTGAGCTGGTGGAGTATCGAACACTGAGCCAGTATTATTGACCAAAACTTTTACCTTTTGCCAATAATCAAAAGACTCCCTGGAAATACTCACTTGTCTGACATTGAAATAATGTCTACTCAAGAAGGACTCATCCACCACGCGTTGGGCTACTATCTGCCTATTTTGATTTGTAGAAAAACCGGAGGCTTGTCCATTAAACAACGCAATTCTTTCTGGATCAGGAAAGTCAAAAACGTAGCAATCTGGGGGTGCTTTGTTGAAAGGGTTAGGAAAAAATGTCAAATTCCAATAGTAAGCCTCGTCCACATCCCATCGTAAATAGTAGGGCTCATTAGTTTCAGGAAGGCTAACTTCAGTTTGTATAGAAATGAAGGCAGTTTCGGGGGCCCCTTTAAAATTACCACGTACAAACTCATAGCTCAATTCATCTTCTCCAACAATATCAGGCATCCTTTCCGGAATAGACAGGTATCGCTTTCCCTGAATGATTATCTCAAGGTGATATTCTACCCCTGATTTGAATTTCACTTCTCTGCCGAGCATGTATTTTCCAGGTCCGATTTCATTGAATCTACTCTGGGAATTATCACTCCCTATAACAACTACTTGAGCACCCCTTACAGGTCTGGGCAAATCATTTAAAACCAAATATTGCCCTGAGTATAATGGCTCCCTGTTGGCCGAAGTGGTTTCTGACAGGAATACAAATTTATCTTCATCGAGGTTACTTATCTGTCCAGAAACAATGAGCTTTTCTGTTCCTTTATCCAAAGGAAAAGTAATCTGATCTATGCATGAGGCAAACATCAAAAAAATCAAGGCTAAGCAAAAAGTTGTAAGATGTTTATTCATTTTCTCCTCCTATCTGAATGCTATACGTAATTGAGGGGAAGATAGCTCCTAAAACTGCCAGTCTGTAAGGCCTCAATTGCCTACTATCCCCATCTTTTTGCCAAAAAACTGAATATGCATTTCGCCTCCCTAAGAGGTTATAAATGCTAAAGTTGAGACTATCGCCCTTCTTTGAAAATACTTTTTCGAAAGTGTACGAAATGTCAACCCGAAAGTAATCCGGTATTCTATACTGATTTCTCTCAGAATACTCCGGAATAACCAATCCATTTAAAATGTAACTTGAATTGACAGCGCTGACTGGTCTGCCACTGGCATAATTGACAGAAAAGTTAAACAATCCTCTTGGGTACATTTTTCTGCTAAGAATAAAATTTATCTCATGTGGCTTATCATAATTGCTGGGATACCATTCTCCCTGATTGATTTGCTTTTCTTCAAACTCCCCCAGACTTCTGAAAAAGGACCTGGAATAGGTATAAGCGAGCCAACCTGTGAGAACCCCTAGATTCTTTTTAATCATGAATTCAGCACCATAGGCTCTTCCTTCCCCAAAAACTAATTCGGTTTCCATCTGAGGATTTAAAAAGATCTGAGCAAAATCTTTGTATTCTACTTGGTTCTGAATTTTTCGATAAAATCCATCCACAGAAAACTCCCACTCATTCCCTTTACTATTTCTGAAAATGCCAAATGAAAAATTATCAGATCGCTGAGGGGGAATATATCTTGTGCTCAATTGCCAAAGATCAATTGGAGTGGGCCCGAAAGTATTGCTTACTGATTGTATGTATTGATTAAGCCTGGAATAGCTCAATTTGGCTGAAAGGTTTTGACCAAAATTCTGACGTAAGGAAATCCTGGGCTCAAACCCATTATAGTTGGCTATAGATCCTCCTTCAAAAAACTCCTGTCCAATAGTTTCTTCCCTAGTGATTGGAGCATTTTCCCTGTAGACAAAAACGGTATCAGGTCCTTTTTGGCTATAAAATGAGTATCGTAAACCCGCCACAATAGCGGTATTTTGACTAATATCCCATTCTAGACTTGAAAATAAAGCGCTTTCCAGACCTTGTTCTTTTCCAACCTGCTCAGTAGCTACATTTGATCCTTCAAAAAAGGGACTTAACTGCTCGGATTTCCCTGAATAATAGACAAGTTCGGCTCCATTGGAAATGGAAAAGCGATCAGAGGCCCATACCAAAGTGACCTTTGCCTGCTGATAATCCATCCCATTTTCTACTTGCGCAGCATCGATTCCCTCAGGGTCGAAAAAAGTATTGGAAAATTCCCCATTGGCTAATAAAGCTTTCAATGATAGCTGCTCTCCCAAGATTCCTTTATACTTGATGGAACTCACTCGATTTGACCAATCATAGCCGAATTCATCAGAAAATTTAAAATAATCGCCCGTCATCAAAGTGTTTACTTCCAAATCATGCCCTTGAGCCAAGTTCCAATTCAACCCTATGTAGGCATCATGGAAATTTAGTTCGGAGTTTTTGATATCTAAGTCTCTAGCTTGCTGCAATAACCAATTGGCGTTGGACACTCGCCCGCCAATAATTAAACTTGCCTTTTCCTTCTGAATAGGGCCTTCTAGCATCAGTTTCGCATTGGAAGTACCAATACCCGCTAGCCCAGACCAATTCTCTTTAGAACCAGAGCGCATTGCAATATTTAATGCTGACCCTGCTCTACCCCCTAAATTCGAGGGTAAATTTCCTTTGTAAAGAGTAAATGATTCCGTCACATCGGTATTAAATGCCGACAAAAATCCTAATGCATGATTGGAACTCAAAACTAAAACTTCGTCCATCAACAGGAGATTTTGATCGGTTTTTGCTCCCCTTACATTGATTCCTGAAGTACCCTCACCGACTGAGCTGACACCTGGCAAAAGTTGTAACCCTTTAAAAATATCAGCTTCTCCCAAAAACGCAGGAATTGCCTTGAGTTCGCGCGTGGTCAATTTTTCTATTCCAGTTATTGGATTTCGCACATTTCTATCAGGCTCATCAGAAAGTACTACTACCCCTTCTAACTCATAACTTTTCTCCTCCATAGAAATAGAAATAATTCCATTGTCAAAAAGTGACACTTGAGTAAAAACCGGAATTTTTGAAGTATGCCTGAAGGTGACCTTGTGCTCTCCTGGAGCAAGCTGAATAAAATATGTTCCAAATCTATCGGTACTGATTCCCGAATAAAATCCATCTACATGAACTCCTACCCCATCAATCCCCTCGCCACTTTTCTTGTCGGTAATTTTACCTGTGAGAATATAATTAATAGGATGGTTTCCTTCCTTTTTTCCAAATTGAAAACTCAAAGAGTCGGTTTGAGCGTAGGAGTTTATTGCCCAAAAAAACAGCAGGAAAGAAAATATCAGTTTTGCTTTAAGCATACTTGATTCGAGTATCAAAAAAATATGAAATTCGTATATGATAAATGTAATTATCAATCCGATAAATTACACTTCAAAAATGTCAAAGCTTTAGAAAAACTTGACAAAGCGTATTTAAAGGATGATAAAGGCATTAAAATGCTTTAGCTATTACTATTAAATTTACACATTAGAAGACCATAAAATTCGAATCATGAAAAAGCTAATGCTTCTTTTGCTGACAATTCTTGTGTTCGGTGCCTGTAAAGAATCAGAAGAACCGCTTCAGGATGCTTTTGTATTTGGGAGATGGTCAGCCTTTTGTACGGGCAACTGTATTCAGATTTACAAGCTGGAAAATGATAAGTTGTACGTAGACAACTTAAACTCATTTAGGGAAGCCGCCACCATTACTTATAAGCCTACACCTTTAAGTAATCAGTACGTAGCGAAGGCAAAATCACTAAGAGATAGCTTTCCCCAATCATTGTTGGAAAATCCCTTCTCTGTAATTGGATGCCCGGATTGCGCGGACCAAGGTGGTATTTATTTGGCTTTTGACAATCGTGAAGGGACTCTATATTGGCAAATAGATGCAGATGAAACTACCTGGCCTGAAGTGATCAGGCCTTATTTGGAAGAATTGACTGAATTTATAGATCAGTTGCCACAGGATTGATTAAAGAGCCTGAATCAATTCCTTCATAACTCTCGCCATGATAGGTTCAGCTTTGGCAGCTGCCTCCAAGACTTCCTGAAGGGTAATTTTCTTTATTTTCCCTTCTACACCTAGATCAGTTATGGCGGAAATTCCAAAAACCTCAATTCCTGATTGTCTGGCCACCAAAACCTCCGGAACTGTACTCATGCCTACTGCATCAGCTCCAATAATCCTCAAATATTTATATTCTGCAGGAGTTTCCAAATTTGGGCCTGATACGCCTGCATACACTCCTTTGTGTAATTTGAAGCCTAAATCTTTTCCGATCTTTTCTGCCTTTTCAATCAGTCTTTTTGAGTAAGCATCACTCATGTCCGGAAATCTTGGCCCAAACTCATCCGGATTGTGACCTCTTAAAGGGTTTTCAGGAAATAGATCTATGTGATCGCTGATTATCATGACTTCTCCTACCTCTTGATTGGGATTTAGCCCTCCGGAAGCATTGGAAACGAAAAGTCTTTTTACACCCAGCGTCTTCAAAACTCTTACAGGAAATGTCACCTGCTTCATAGAGTACCCTTCATAGTAATGGAATCTTCCCTTCATGGCCACGACTTTTTTGCCGCCGAGAATTCCAAAAATAAGTTTGCCTGAATGACTTTCAACGGTGGAAACCGGGAAATGAGGAATATCCGCATAATCGACTTCCAAGTCAGGATCGATCTGGTCACCCAGTTTACCCAATCCAGTGCCGAGAATAATCATATTCTCTATAGGCTCAGGATAAAGATTTTTCAAAAAGTTGCTCGCTTCTGCAATTTGAGATGGATAAGTCATAGAAGTTTAGGTTTATCGCAAAGATATTAATATTGCCCTAGCTACGAACTTTTACCCCCTTTAGCTTGTATAGCTTTCAGCATAATTTGAAAAAAATGATTAAGATCATAGTCGGAACAAACCGCAAAAACTCTGTTTCCAAACAAATCGCCCTATACTATCAAGGCCTATTGAGTCAAAAAGGAGTTGAATCTGAAATTCTGGAATTGGAAGATTTGCCTTCGGATTTTATCGAGACAGCTCTTTATGAGAATAATGGAAAAAATGAGGAATATAATTCATTCCATCAAAGGGTAGCAGATGGGAAAAAGTTTGTCTTCATCGTCCCTGAATACAATGGGTCATTTCCAGGGATTTTAAAATCATTCATTGACGGGATGACCTATCCCAATACCTTTAGAAATAAAAAAGCCGCACTAGTCGGCCTTTCTTCTGGAATCGGGGGAGGTGGCATCGCATTGAGCCACCTCACCGATATATTCCATTACCTAGGAATGCATGTTCTTGCTCTCAAGCCGAAGCTCGCTAAAATTGAGCAAAATATGTCAGATAACCTGCTCACCAACAGGCTGTATGTAGAACTGCTGCAATCCCAGGCAGAGATGCTGCTTGATTTTTAGGACTTAGTCCACATTATCATGCAGAAACCTGTTGTTTCCCAGGATTTCGTTATCATCGTTGACATTGAATTTGCTGATAGTATTCTCTGAACTATGCTCAGGCTCATTCAATGTCACATTTTTTCTCAAATAAGCAGGAACCTCCATTTTTTCTTTCAATTCTTCAGGAGTCGGGTTAAACGAACGGTTTCCTTTTAGCTTCTCAAATCGCTCATGCGCTCTTTGAATAGCTTTTTGCTTCATTTGCTCATAGTAATCATTTGCATAAACCGGCTTGGAAGGCTCTTGATTAGAAGGTAACTCCTGCTCCTTTTTCTCCTCTTCAGGCTCTTCTTCATAAAGATCATGAACGATCTTTTCAGGCTGAGATGGCTTGGATTCAGTAGGCTTACTTTCCTCTCTCTTTGTAAAATCAAATGTAAAGGTTGACTCCTGCTTTTCCTTTTCAGGCATAGGTGTTGGCTCTTTTGGAGCTATCGGTGCCTTTGGAGTAGTAAAAACGAAGGTGCTTCCATTACTGATCGGCTCCTCTTTCACCTTTTCAGATTTTCCGGAATCCAAGTTGATCACCGTCTTTACTTCTTCTGATTCCTCAACTTCAGCAGTAGGCTTTTCGACAATAGGAGCTGGGATCGGAGCTGGGGTAGGAGCCACACTTTTCTCCGGAGTTCTTCTGGCACCTTTCAGTTTATCCATTTCGAAACCAGTTGCGATGACAGTAACCCTGATCGCCTTACCCAATTCCTGATCAATACCCTGACCAAAAATCACTTCAGCATTATCTCCTGCTTTTTCTTGGATGTATTCAGTGATCTCACTCAATTCGTCCATAGAAAGCTCTTCTTCTTCCCCTGACATAATTGACAAAAGGATTTTCTGAGCTCCTTTGATATCTACATTATTCAATAGTGGAGAAGAAATAGCCGCACCAGCTGCTCTGATAGCTCTGCCTTCACCTTCCTCAGTTGAAGATCCCATCACGGCTGCTCCGGCATCTTTCATTACAGTCTTAACATCTTCAAAATCCACGTTTACATCTTGATGAATCGTAATGATTTCAGCGATAGATTTTGCTGCTGTTGTCAGGATGTCATCTGCTTTACCGAATGCGGTTCTGATTGCCAAGTTTCCGTAAATCTCACGAAGCTTGTCATTCAAAATTACCAGGACAGTATCGCAAGTTTCACGCAAGGACTCAATCCCTTCCTGAGCTACCGTCATTTTCTTTTTCCCTTCAAACATGAAAGGAGCAGTCACGATACCTACTGTAAGGATGTTCAGTTCTTTTGCGATTTTGGCAATGATAGGAGCTGCTCCTGTTCCGGTTCCACCTCCCATACCTGCGGTAATAAATACCATTTTGGTATTGTCTGCCAATAGCTCACGGATTTCGTCCTGAGACTCAATCGCTGCATTTTTTCCTTGCTCAGGATTCGCTCCTGCACCAAGGCCTTCAGTTAGGTTTGCACCTAATTGCAATCTTAAAGGAACAGGACTTGACTTTAGAGCCTGCGCATCGGTATTGACTACCACAAACTCTACATCCTTAATTCCCTGACTGTACATGTGGTTTACGGCATTGGAGCCACCACCACCCACGCCAATTACCTTGATAATTGACTTTTGATTCTTTGGAAGATCAAATCTGTAATCTTTCATGTTATCTGACATATTATTTAATTGGTGAATTAGTTATTTTCAATTTGATAGGGTTAGGAAATAGGGAAATAAGCAGCAGGACCGCTTATCTCCCCCCAATCATAAGCCCTAGTAATTACCGTCGTCTCCTATATCATCGTGAATAATGCTCTTGAGCTTATCCCCGATGTTTCGGAAAATATCTTTTGGATTAAAGTCTTTTTTAATTGCTTTAGGCTGAACACCCGCATTAGCCAAGCGCTTGTTATAATTCTCCTCACGATCATCCAAAGCCTTAAAACCTGCTAATACAAGTCCTACTGAAGTGGCAAACATAGGACTCTTCACTTCTTCAATTACTGACTTGCCCAAGTGCTCATTTGGATATCCAATTCTGGTATCCAATCCAGTCATGTATTCGAAAAGCTGAGAGATAAACTGCAATTGAGAACCACCACCAGTGATCACAATTCCTCCAGCCAATTTCTTATAATGGCCGCTCTGCATAATTTCATTTTGGACGATCTCGATGATCTCTTCCATTCGAGCCTGAATAATAGAGGCCAGATTACGGATAGAAATTTCTTTTGGAGGTCTATTTCTCAAGCCTGGGATAGACACAATTTCATTTGGATTCGCCTCTTCTGCGATCGCTTTTCCAAATCGTGTTTTTAATAGTTCTGCCTGATTGTGCATCACCATACAGCCCTCTTTGATATCCTTAGTAATAATGTTTCCACCTAAAGGAATCACCGCTGTATGACGGATAATATTTTCGTAGAAAATGGCAATATCTGTAGTTCCACCACCGATGTCCACTAAGCAAACACCAGCCTCTTTCTCTTCATCACTCAAGACTGAAAGTGAGCTCGCCAATGGCTCAAGAATTAACTGCTTGGAAGTTAAATCCGCTCTCCTTACACATCGGTTGATATTATTGATAGCTGTAGTCTGGGCAGTGATGATGTGAAAATCTGCTTCCAGTCTTGTTCCGGACATACCCACCGGATCCTTTATTCCACCTTCATAATCTACCGTATAATCCTGAGGCATGACGTGAATAATTCTATTTCCCGGAGGAACCAGAATATTCTCCATTTCTGAAGAAAGCCTGCGCACATCTTCTATGGTAATTTCATCCTCTGTAGGCGGACGCATGATGCTTCCACTTTGAATTTTGCTCTGAATATGTTGTCCGGCAATTCCCACGATTACCTCGCCGATTTCAACATCAGCCATTTCAGAAGCTTCTTCTACAGCTTTTTGGATCGCATGAACAGTCTTGTCAATATTGGTGACGACACCCCGATCTACCCCATCTGACACAGCCTTGCCCATGCCTAGGACTTCGAGTTTTCCATATTCATTCTTGCGACCCACAATGGCACAAATTTTCGTTGTACCTATGTCGAGTCCGACGATTAGTTTTTCGTTTTCCATATCCAAGCTATTATTCACAAACAATTTGATCCTTAAATTTTACACTCACCCTGCTATAGGTATCCCAGCCTTTTCTGGGTAATATTTCTTTGTAGAAAATCTTAATTCTGTCAAACTTATCCTGAAGATTGAAAGCATCTCCAAATTCAATGATCTGACTTCCTACTTGTTGATACATTCTGATATCTGTTGGAGAATTGACTTCCAACTCAGTGATTTGTGCGGACCAGAATTTGTCTGCCGCTATATACCAGATTAGATCCATCAACTCAGGCATTTCAGAATTGACATCTCCTTTATTCATCAATTTTTCAGCATGCTTGCCCTCCAAAATCAACACTCTACTGGTGTAAGTTGGAGAAGTTGGAATAATCAGGCCTTCCACCGTGATGTAGCCATCTGCTGCCGTAGGTCTTGCTATTCTTGCAATGGGCTGATGTTGCTGAATTTCCAGATTTAAAATTCCCTTTTGTCCAATCGTAGCTTGCACAGATTTCACAAATGGATGTCCTTCTATCCTTTTTTCAATTTCCTTCAATGGAACCTCTTCTATCATCATGCCCACCTTCAGCTCCGGAAAAGACTCACTGATAATTTGTCGTATTTCAGATTCTTCCACGAAATACAATCCACTGACTCCCCCTATTTTGACTTCACTTCCTTGGAAGGTCTTGTATAGACTTTGCTTTTCCACAAAACCTATGAATCCTACCAGCACTAAGCTGAGTAGAATAAATACCAATGATTTCCTCAGTCCTGTATTTTTCATGATTCAGAACTATTTAAGCGTGAACGGGTCCAATTCGCAATTTCAGGCACTAAACGATCTATATCTCCAGCACCTAATGTTACCAGCACTTCAGGATTGGTTGATCTCAAATATGCTGTCAAATCAGTCTTCGCTAAAACTTGCTTTTTCTGGGACTGAATACCTTCTAAAAGCATTTCAGAATTAACTCCTTCAATTGGCAACTCTCTGGCAGGATAGATATCCAGTAAAATCACTTCGTCTGCGAGTGATAGGCTTTCTGAAAATCCAGGAGCAAAATCTCGGGTTCTTGTGTATAGATGAGGTTGAAAAACCACGGTCACCTTTTTTCCCGGGAACATGGCAATCACCGAGCTCAAACAAGCTCTGATTTCCTCCGGATGGTGCGCATAATCATCTATAAATACCAAGCCTCCTTCATTGACATGTATTTCAAATCTTCTCTTCACGCCTTTGAATGAGCTGATTCCTTTTCGAACCTGCTCTTCAGTAACCTGATGATCCAGACATACGGCAATGGCTGCCAACGCATTTTCCACATTATGAAAGCCAGGAATAAATAATTCCAGCCCTTTTATTTCTTTGTCACCGTCGACATAATCAAAGACAAATGAGCCTGGCATTGCTTTGATATTTTCTGCTCGGATTCCTTCTGATCTCAGCCCATAAAATCTGGTTTTTTCTAAAGGAAGTGAGTCTTCTCCCAACCTATAAGCCGCATTGATTTGTATGTATAGCTTCCCTTTCTTATCCAGCAATCCTACAAACTGTCGGAATCCATCCAGGATGGTGGCCTCATCACCGTAAATATCCAAGTGATCTGGATCAGCACTGGTAATTACCGCCTCATTAGGGTGCAATCTCAAAAATGACCTATCAAACTCATCGGCCTCAACTACCATGATTGGCTCACCCTTTTGATCATTCAGAATCAGATTGCTTTGATAATTCTGAGTAATCCCTCCTAAGAATGCTGCCACTGGTTTTCCTGCTGTTTTCAACATATGAGCAATCAAAGAGGAAGTTGTGGTCTTACCATGAGTACCGGCTACTGCGATACTTCTATGGGATGAAGTCAATACTCCCAATACCTCGGATCTCTTTTTCATCTCATAACCCTGAGAGGTAAAAAACTCCAATAAGGAAGAGTTCTTAGGAATCGCCGGAGTCCAGATCACCAAAACCTTGGATTTATCAGCTAATATATTTTCAGGAATATGCTGGTCAGAGTCCACAAAGGATATAGCAATCCCCTCTTTGACCAATTCCTCAGTCAAAGGAGAGGGGGTTTTATCATAACCCGCTACAAAATAGCCTTCATGCTGAAACCAGCGGGCCAAGGCACTCATGCCTATGCCGCCAATTCCGAGGAAGTAGACGCTATTTTTTCCCTTGAAACTCATGCGATCAGTTGTTCCATTTCATTGACAATAGTTTCAGCTGCGAAGGGCTTGGCTAACTTTTTTATATTTTCTCCTAAGGATTTGACCATCTCAGGATTCCCTAAGACTTCATCTGTTTTCTTTTTCAATTGACCGACTGCCTCCCTGTCTTTCAGCATCACCGCTGCATTATTAATGACAAAGGCCATGGCATTTTTCGTTTGGTGATCTTCAGCCACATTAGGAGAAGGGATGAAAATCACAGGTTTTCCAACCAATGAAAGTTCGGATACCGACAAGGCTCCAGCTCTCGAGATGATTAGATCTGCAGCGGCATAGGCCAAGTCCATTTCTCTAATGAATTCTCTCAAATGGATATTTTTCAGTTGAGCCTTCTCTGTTGCTGCCAACATATCCTTGAAATAGAATTTGCCGGATTGCCACAGGACCTGATATCCATCTTGGTCAAAGGCTTTCATGTCCTCCAGCATTCCCAGATTTAAAGTTCTCGCTCCAAGAGACCCACCTAGTACCAGGACAGTTTTCAAGTCTGATTTCAAACCAAAATGAGCCAAGGCTTTTTCCCTTTTGCCTGCTAGATTTAAAATATCCTTTCGAACAGGATTGCCGGAATAGACAATTTTTTCTTCCGGAAAAAACTGTCCCATATCAGGATAAGCCACGCAGATTTTTTGTGCTCTTTTCGCCAATATTTTATTGGTAAGGCCAGCGTATGAATTCTGCTCTTGAACCAGAGTTGGAATTTTTTTGCTTTGGGCTGCATACAACACAGGTCCGCTGGCATATCCTCCTACACCTACCACTACTTGTGGCTTAAATTCTTTGACAATTCCAAAAGCTTTGGATAGGCTTTTCAGTAATTTGAAAGGGAACTTCAAATTGGATAAGCTCAAGCTTCTCTGAAGTCCAGCCACCGGAAGCCCTACAATCCTATAGCCTGCTTCAGGAATTTTCTGCATTTCCATTTTACCTAATGCACCCACAAAAAGCACCTCACTGTCCGGATGTCTTTCCACCCAGGCATTAGCAATAGCGATGGCCGGATAGATATGTCCTCCGGTTCCTCCTCCACTAATGAGTATGCGATATGTTTTTGTAGTTTCTATGATAAGGCAGTTTTAAGTTTTGGTCGGTTCATCGCAGAACCTGTCTGAATTTCATCCTGATGATCCCCTCTCGATACGCTGAGAATAATACCCAAGGAAATCCCTGTAAATACCAATGAAGTACCCCCCATGCTCAATAAAGGAAGGGGTAAACCCGTAATCGGCCCCAAGCCTACAGCGACCGCCATATTGACTAAAGCCTGAATCACCAAAGCAAAGCTCAAACCAGCAGATAGCAGACCTCCAAAGGCCTTATTGGAGTTCGAGACGATTCTCATGCCTCGATAGAGTAAAGCGAGATAGAGGAACAATACAGAAACGCCTCCTACCAATCCGTATTCCTCGATAATGATGGCGTAGATAAAATCTGAATATGGGTGTGGAAGAGAATTTCTCTGCTCAGAATTTCCTGGCCCTTTACCTGTTACTCCGCCAGTTGCAATAGCGATATAGGATTGCTCAGCTTGGAAAGGCACTTCACTTTCATCCATGAAAGCCTCAATCCTAGCCACGAAAGTATCACCTCTTTGACCTAGAAATACTGCTGAAGTCAAGCCCAAAATCCCCACCATTATCACTATGAGCAGGTACTTCACTGGAACTCTTCCGATAAACATGATCAACAGACAGGTTGCCAAAAGCAAAATTGCAGTAGACATATTAGCCAAGGCTATCAGCAAACAGATTAGGCCTATAGCAATAATGATAGGAAGGAAGGTGCTTTTGAAATCTTTGATGTTATTCTGACGCTTGGCAAGCATAGCCGCCAAAGCAGCAATCAGAGCCAATTTTGCCAAATCAGAAGGTTGGAATGCCTGATTAATCACCGGAATGGTCAACCATCTATTGGCTTCATTGATATTAGATCCAAATAAATAAGTGATTAGCAATAATGGCATGGATAAATACATGGCCAAACGAGCATACAAGGCATAGTTCTTATAAGGAACCTTATGGGCTAACCACATCACTAAAAGTGATACAAAAACAAGCGTTGAGTGTCTGATAAGATACAATTCAGTATTGCCTCCAGCATATTTATAGGCAAGAGAACCAGTAGCAGAGTACACTACCAGGATACTGAAAAGAGAAAGCAATATCACGATGCCCCAGATTATTGGGTCACCTCTGAAATGCTCATCTATCCATGTCTTAAACTGACTCATGCGCTTTCTTTTTCATTTAATTTCTGAACCGCCTGTCTGAATTGATTACCGCGATCCTCGTAATTTTTGAATAAGTCAAAACTGGCACAGGCAGGAGAAAGGAGAACTATATCCCCGCTTTCGCCTAATTCCAAACCCCAGCTCACAGCTTCTTTGATATCCTCAGTCTCCCGAATACTTGGAATAGTATTTTGAAAAGCCTTTTTCAACTTTTCATTGTCCTTACCCAAGCAGATCAAAGTCTTTACTTTTCCTTCCACTAATGGAAGCAGTACTGAATAATCATTCCCTTTATCCACTCCCCCAGCAATCCAGATCAAAGGATTTTGAAAGCTTCCTAAAGCATAATATGTGGCTTCCACATTGGTCCCTTTGCTGTCATTGATAAACTGCACTCCTTCAATCTTTCCAACAGGCTCCATTCTATGAGGAGCATTCTGAAATGTCTTCAAACCTTTGATTAAATCCTCCTGACTTACTCCAGCTATGGTGGCAGCAGTGCATGCAAAAAGTGCATTGAGAATATTATGCTTTCCTTTAATTGGAAGAATCTCTGTGGGAATAGTGTATGAGCGGCCTTTCACTTTAAGCTCCAAGTTTTCTTTGGCCAAGAAAGCTCCCATTTCAGGCTCGCTCTCGAGAGAAACTGGAATGTGCAAAGCCTTGATTTTTTTGGAAGCTACTCCTTGCTTACTTAGCTTATCTTCTTGATAGAAAACAGCAAAATCCTCCGTTTTCATATTTTTGAAAAGCCGCATTTTAGAAGCGATGTATTTATTCACATCATAATCGTACCTGTCCAAATGATCAGGAGTGATATTGGTCAACATGGCTACTTTAGGCCGGATGCTAAGCATTCCATCGATCTGAAAGCTACTGCATTCCAGTACCCACCATTCATGATCTCTTTCTACCAATTGTCCAGCCCAACTTTTACCAACATTTCCCGCAAGACCAACATCCAATCCAGCAGACCTCATCAAGTGATAAGTGAGCAAGGTTGTAGTGGTTTTCCCATTGGTTCCAGTGATGGCAATTACTTTTCCTTGAGTGAAATGATGCGCAAATTCCAATTCATCAATCACTGCAATTCCTTCGGAAGTAGCCTTTTGAATCAATGGCGTTTTCTCAGAAATACCCGGGCTTTTTATCAGTAAATCACAATGAAGAATTCTCTCTTCACTATGTGTGTTTTCCTCAAATTCTATCTCGTGGGATTCTAGTGTAGCTTTTCTTTCCGCAGAAATAGGCCCTGCATCACTTACAAAAACAGCATAGCCTACCAGCTTGGCTAGCATCGCTGCTCCCAAACCGCTTTCTCCTGCTCCTATGATGGCTACGCGTTTCATTAACTTATCTTAATTTTAAAGTTGCCAAAGTGATGACTGCCAACAAGATTCCCACAATCCAAAAACGGGTTACAATTTTGGCTTCTGGAATACTTTTCTTTTGATAATGATGATGTAAAGGAGACATTAAGAAAATGCGTCTTCCTTCTCCATATTTTCTCTTTGTGTATTTGAAATAGCTGACTTGAATCATTACGCTCAGATTCTCCACTAGAAAAATCCCGCACATAATAGGAATCAGAAGTTCCTTTCTGAGTGTCAATGCCAAAACTGCAATCACTCCACCCAGCATCAGCGAACCCGTATCCCCCATAAAAACCTGAGCTGGATAAGCATTGTACCAAAGGAAACCAACACAAGCTCCTATAAAAGCTGAGGCGAAAATCACCAACTCCCCTGAGTTAGGGATGTACATGATATTCAGGTATTGGGAAAAAATCGCATTACCACTTAAATAGGCAAAAATTGCAATCGTTAAACCAATTATGGCCGAAGTCCCTGCTGCCAGACCATCTATTCCATCGGTAATATTAGCGCCATTGGACACAGCAGTGATAATGAATATCACTACTAAAATGTATAAAACCGGAGTCATGGACTCACCCAAGAATCCTAAGATTGATTCATAGTTTAATTCATTGTTCTTGACAAACGGAATGGTTGTTTTTGCAATTTTAATATCCTGATAAGCAGGGGTCTCTACAATTCCTTCTTCAATAGAAACAGGATTTTGAAACTCCCTGATTACCACATCTTCATGGAAGTAAAGCGTAGCTCCAACGATGATTCCTATCCCTATCTGACCTATGATTTTAAATCTTCCGGCTAGTCCTTCTTTGTTTTTCCTAAATACTTTGATGTAATCATCCAAAAAGCCAATTCCTCCCAGCCACACAGTTGTGATAAGAAGAAGGAGGATGTAAATATTGTCTAAGTCACCAAATAATAGAGTTGGGATTAAAATCGCTGCTATCATCATCAGCCCTCCCATTGTTGGAGTCCCTTTCTTTTGAGTTTGTCCCTCAAGACCTAAATCCCTGACGGTTTCGCCGATCTGCTTATTTCTAATCCAGGCAATGATTTTATGCCCAAAGGTGATGGTAATAATCAATGAAAGAACTGCCGCCATCCCAGCACGGAAGGAGATATAGCGAAACACCCCTGCTCCAGGAATGTCCAAAACCTTATCTAAATAATCAAAAATGGGATATAGCATCTTAGTTTTGTTTCAGTTCATTTAAGATTTCACTTACCACCTCTTTATCATCAAAATGGTGCTTCACACCTTGAATTTCCTGGTAATCCTCATGTCCTTTCCCAGCAATCAGAATAATATCGCCTGACTTGGATAGCATACAAGCCGTCCGGATAGCTTCTCTTCTGTCTGTGATGGTCAAAGTTTTTCGTAGATCAGTGGGACCAATTCCCGCTTGCATATCTTTCAGAATCGCCTCTGGCTCTTCAAATCGGGGATTATCCGAAGTCAAAATCACTTTATCACTCTCCTGAACAGCAATTTTTGCCATCACAGGTCTTTTGGTTGTGTCACGGTTGCCTCCACAGCCTACCACAGTGATCAACTGCTCACCTCCGCCTCTCACTCCATTGATGGTTTTGAGTACATTTTCCAAAGCATCCGGAGTATGCGCATAGTCTACAATCGCTGTAATTCCCGCTATGGAAATCTGATCAAACCTGCCTTTGGCTCCCTTAATGGCGGACAATGAAGTCATCACTTCATCCTCATCCTCTCCTAGTAATACAGCTGTTCCAAGTACACCCAAAAGGTTATAAGCATTGAAAGCCCCAATCAATCGGAACCAAACCTGTTTCCCATTGATGTCTAATTCCAGGCCTTCCAGCGTGTTGGAAATGATTTTTGCCTTGAAATCAGCATCAGACTTCAAAGCAAAAGTTTGATGCGTTGCTTTGCAGTTTTGAAGCATCACCATACCTCTTTTATCGTCGCTGTTGACAAGTGCAAAAGCATCCTTTGGCAAATCATCGAAAAGCTTTTTCTTGGCTTTGATGTATTCGTCAAAGGTTTTATGGTAATCCAAATGATCGTGGCTGATATTGGTAAATACTGCACCAATTAGCTTCAGCCCTGCAATTCTTTCCTGAACAATAGCATGAGAGCTGGCTTCCATAAAGCAATGGGTACAACCGGCATTAGCCATTTTGCGAAGCAAAGCCTGCACACTAACCGCATCCGGTGTGGTATGTGTAGCAGGAATAACGTCCTCGTTGATCTTATTTTCAACAGTGGATAATAAGCCAGTGCTATATCCCATTGAAATAAATAGCTGATGCAAAAGGGTTGCCGTGGTGGTTTTCCCATTAGTTCCGGTAATCGCAACTACCTTAATCTGGTGAGAAGGATTGTCATAAAAATTAGAGGCCATGATCCCCAGAGCTTTCGCAGAATTCTGAACTTGAACCCAGGTAATTCCCTCTGAAAGATTTTCCGGAAGATTTTCACAAACAATGACCTTTACCCCTTTTTCAAGAGCAGCATTGATGTACTCATGTCCATCTACTTGAGTTCCGGCAATAGCTACAAAGGCCGAACCTGAACTTACTTTTCTACTATCAAAGACAATATCCTTAACCTTCACTTCCATATCTCCGGTAGTGGCGATCAATGATACTTTATATAATATGTCTTTTAGCACTTTCTTCATCCCAACACCAGATTTATGGTTGTATTCGGTAGAAGCTTGGTTCCTGGTTCTAGAGATTGCTCTTGTACCAAGCCTTTTCCGCTGTAATTCACTTTCAAGCCCTTGTTTTCCAAAATGAAAAGGGCATCCCTCAAGGACAGACCTGAAACATCAGGGACCATTGCCTTTTCGGTATCATTAATTTTCCAGCCTACTCTATTATCCTGAGCGACTACTTTTACCCAATCATCAGCCTGAACAGCATTGGCTTTTACTCCCAATTGCTCCAAGATCTGATGCACTTCCTCTGCTTTTCCTGCTTTTACAAATGGCAAAGTGGAAGTGGAGGCTTCGGCACGTAATATTTGAGAAGGTCCCGTTGGATTCAACTCTATATCCAAAGCATAAATCCTGTCTGCTATTTCTTTAAAAACCGGTGCTGAAACATCTCCCCCGTAAGCTGCAAATCCATTTGGGCTATCGATTACTACAATCATGGAGTACTTTGGCTTTTCTGCCGGGAAATATCCTGCAAAGCTGGTGTAGTATTTCTGGGTATAGCGACCGTTGATTAATTTCTGAGCGGTACCCGTCTTACCTGCTATTTTGTAATCGGCATTGGAAATATTCTTAGCTGTTCCGTTTTCCACTACTCCCTGCAAAAGCTCTTGCAGTTGCTTGATGGTTTTTTCAGATGCAATTCTTTTCCGAAGCACTTCCGGCTGATATTCTTTTTCAATTCTATTTCCTTTGATCACTGCCTGCACGATATAAGGCTTGACCATTTCGCCACCATTCGCCACCGCATTATATAAAGCAAGCGTATGAAGAGGGTTAAGCTTTATCTCATATCCGATAGAAATCCAAGGAAGAGAAGTTCCGTACCACTGTTTGCTGCCAGGCTTTTTAAAAAAAGGCTTGCCTTCCCCAGCCAACTGGAAACCAAAAGGCTGATTGATTCCAACCTTTTCCACATAGGATAAAAATTTGGAAGGACTGGATCCAAAGTGCATATCCACTAATTTGGAGATAGCCACATTAGAAGATTTCTCAAAAGCCTCACGAATAGTGATAGTGCCAAATCCTCCATTTTTTGCATCTCGCATGGTTCGGTCATAAAATCTATGAGCACCATTTCCAGTCTCTATAGATTGATTCAAGCTCACTTTATTTTCTTCCAAAAGTGCCAGCATGGAAAGTAGCTTGAAAGTAGATCCCGGCTCGGTATTGCCTTGATCTCCTATGGCGAAGTTGTAGTTTTCTCCGTAGCCCTTGCCGTTTTTGTTTCTTTGAAGATTGGCAATTGCTTTGATTTGCCCGGTTTTCACTTCCATGACAATCACGGATCCAAAAGCTGCTTCCCTTTCTATAAGTTGCTTTAGCAAAGCAGTTTCGGCCACATCCTGAATATTGACATCCAAAGTGGTAATCACATCATATCCATCTTCAGGCTTGATATCTTCTGCGTCAAAAACAGGCTTCCAACTGCCACCAGCTAACCGCTGAAACAATGCTTTTCCGTCCTGGCCTTTCAAATACTCATTGAAGCTATATTCGATTCCAGCCCCGTATTCATTTTCATTCAAAAAGCCGACAGTTCTGCTGGCCAACTCATTGAATGGTCTGTATCGCTTTTCTACTTTTTCAAACAAAACGCCGCCGCCTAATCGCCCATCACGGAAAATCGGCCAGTTGGACATTTTTTGCATATCCTGATACCCTATCTGCTTTCGATTCAAGACCAGATATCTTTTATTGTCCCTACGGGCATCCGTGATCATGCGCTTATATGCAGTTGCAGATCTGTCTTTATAAAAAGCTGAAAGCATTTTGGCCAAAGAATCGATTCCCGCATTATAGCGGTCTGACTTGGCAATTGTCGGATCCATAGCAACTCTATAAAAAGGAAGGCTAGTAGCCAAAAGACTGCCATCGCCGGCGTAGATATTACCTCTTGTTGCCGGTACTTCTCTGTATTGAAAATTGATAGTCTCTGCCTTTTCTCTCCATTTATCTCCTTCCTCAAACTGAATTTTGGCAATACGAAGCGGTATCGCTGCTGTCGCAAGCGCAATCAGGATGAAAACCACCCTCACTCTTAGCACTATGGATCGCTTGATATTCACTTCTTGACTTCTATTTTGATAGGAGGTTGTTCTAATTCAATTATACCTTGAGACTCTACTTTTTTAGCCAGCTCTGATTGCATGGAACTGAGCATGTATTCCGCCTCAAGCGTTGTGACATCTGCTCTCAGATCCTCTACTTCCTGCTGTGCTTTTTCTATTTTTCGGACCATATTTTCAGCCCGGTGATTACTCCATATATATATAAGTGCCAGCATCACAATAAATCCTACAGGAGGAACCAGCTGTACCGGAACTCCCTCTCCAAGAATTTTTGTCACATCCAGCTTTTCCTCTATCCAGGAGAAAATAGTCTTTCCTGAGCCGGATGACTTCGGCTTATTTCCAGACTTCAACTTCTTTCTAAAGGTGTTCTGACTCATTTTCCTGTCTTTTTAGCTACCCTGAGCTTCGCACTTCTAGCTCTTGGATTAGCTGCTATTTCCTTTTCATCAGCTACTACTGCTCCTCTACTCACAGGCTCCAAAGGCCTCATGGGATTTCCATAAAAGTCCTTTTCCAACTCACCCTGAAATTTTCCCTTTTGGATCAGGTTTTTAACTAACCTATCCTCCAGGCTGTGGTAACTCATCACCACCAATCGACCCTCCGGCTTCAATAGCTCAACCGCGCTCATCAGCATCTCTTCCAAGGCCCCCATCTCATCATTCACTTCAATTCTCAAAGCCTGAAATACCTGAGCGAAATATTTGAATTCCTTTCCTCGAGGCGCATATTTTTTGAGAAAAGCCGTGAAGCCTTCCGTCGTTTCAAATGCTTGCTGTGCTCTTTCAGCTACTACTGCCTGAGCAAGCGTTTTTGCATTTTTCACCTCTCCGTAGATTCCGAAAATCTTATGCAGCTTACTTTCTTCATAAGTATTCAGCACTTCTTTGGCAGACAGTGGCGCTGACTGATTCATCCTCATATCCAAGTCACCTTTGAATCGGGTAGAAAAACCACGACTAGGTTCATCGATTTGATGAGAAGAGATTCCGAGGTCAGCGAGGATTCCATCTACTTTCTTCACCCCATATAGGCGAAGGTATTTTTTGATATCTCTGAAGTTGGCCTGAACGAAAGTAAACTTAGGGTCAGCCGGAATATTCGCTTCAGCATCCTGATCTTGATCGAAACCATACAAATGACCTTTGTCCAATTGCTTGAGAATTTCTCTGGAATGACCACCGCCTCCAAAAGTCACATCTACATAGATGCCGTTGGGGTCAATAGCCAAGCCTTCAGTGCATTGGGCGAGCATCACTGGAATATGGTACACAGACTCAGTCATAGCTTCAGGAGAGATACTTTTCCATCAGGCTGGACAAGTCCGCCGGATCTTCGATGATATTATTCAGATAATTTTGTGGATTCCAGATTTCAATCCTGCTACCCATCCCTACGACTACCACATCTTTCTCTAATCCAGCATAGGTTTGGTAAAGCTTGGGGATCAAAAGTCTACCGGCACTATCCAGTTCCACTTCCACACTTGTGATGAAAAATGTCCTTTGAAGCTTACGCTGCTCAGGATTGTTGATGGATAATGCTTTGATCTGGTTCTCCAATTTTTTGAACTCGACCATTGGATAAAGTGCAAGACATTTGTCTTCAGCCATGCGAAGCATGAGCGTAGTACCGTTAGCCTCCGGAATCGCCCCTTTAATCTTGGAGGGCAAGACCAGACGACCTTTCGGATCCAGCTTACATTCATATTGACTGTTGAACATTTCTTCTTAGCGCTTTAAGACGAGTTTGTAGTAAAGACAAAAGTAATAAAATGCTTTTCACATTCTACCACTTTCTCCCACTTTTTCCCACTTTAACTTAAAAGTAGCCAAAAGTTTGATCCAAGCCAATATTTATCAAAAAATTTATCAGATTTTTTTACTGGTATTCAGCGCTTTAAGGATGATTTCATGATGTTCAAAAAACCCTCAAAATGAGCCAAAATCGAACATTTTTGAACAGAATAAGTAATCAACACCCAAGATCTTGTCAGTTTTAGTAAAAAAAGTGGGGCATTTTCCCATAAAAATTCATGCCAATCAGATTTTTAAAGACTCCTTTAAGAAAAAATATATTTTTCCTTTAGGCAAAAAAAATAGACTCCACAAAAAAACCCGGTCAGTCAACCGGGCCTTTTTAGATTATCAACACACAATTTTATTTTTTGGAATCTTCCTTAGTTTTTTTGAATTCAGCTTCGATAGCCTTTCTAAACTCCTCCATTTTCTTGGCATTTTCTTTCTGCCATTCTTCCATTTTTCTTTGAAACTCCTCGATTTTGGGTTGTTGAGATTTCTCCCATTCTTTCATCTTGGCTTCAAACTCCTTGAGCTTTGGCTCTTGTTCCTTTTCCCAAGCTTTCATTTTTTCCTCCCAAGCTTTTACCCTCGGTTCATTTTCTTTTTCCCAAGCTTTCATTTGTTGCTCAAACTCCTTCATTCTTGGCTCCTGAGACTTTTGCCATTCCTCCATTTTCTTTTGCCATTCTTTGAGCTTAGGTTCAAACTCCTTCATTGATTCCTCTGCTTTTTTAGCCCAAAGCTCAGCCTTTGCTTCCCATTCTTTTACCCACTTTTCTCTCTCTTCTCCGGACATTTCTGAGGTATCAGACAAGTGCATTGGAGGCATCGGAGGCATATTAAACCCTTTCAAAGGCATGTTGGGCATAGGCGGCATGCTCTCCATGATTTCCATGTCGAATACCATAGGAGGCATCATCTCTTTAGGAAATTCAGGAACAGCCATTACCATAAAGTTTTCTGAGAATTCAGGGGCTACCATCATGTCAAGCTTAGGAGCTGGACTTAAGGAAGGTCCATTTTTGAATATCATGGATGTCTTCCCTTTCATAATAATAGTGTCCCCATTTGAAATCAAAGTATCCCCTTTAATTTGATACCGGAAACTATTAGATCCCTGGCCTTTCAGAATAAAAGTATTACCTTCTGACTCCCAAATCATAGGCTCTTCACCTTCGACTTTTATTACTTTTTTGGTTTCCTCCTTTTTACTGGTATCTGCCTTTGTCCAAGTAGGCTTAAGCTCACTTTTTGGGATGAAATCACCCAAATCCGGGTTTTCTAGATACACATTTGGTTCTTCTCTTTCTGTGTTTAGCGGAGAATCCTGCTGGGCACTTGCCATCAGTCCCGCACTTAATAATAGGGTTAGTAGCATGGGTAGTGAAATAATAGGGTTTTGTGGATAAATCTGGGCTGGAAATCCCATCATTCTTTTAATTCTATGAAGGGTTGGATTCCTTCTTTTACTGGCTGTCATAGCCAATTCCGGTGCGTTTTGTTGTTTAAAATTTAATACTTCGGCCAAACTATAAGCGAGTTCCTTGGGCTCCACCCCCGTCGACACTGCCAAATCATCGGCTGCATTTTCTCTCAGTTCTTTAACAGTCTGATTCATCCACCAGAAACATGGATGGTAAAAAAAGAATACCTCCATCATAGACTGCATCAAGTTGGTGAGGTAATCATACCTTTTGATATGGGCCAGTTCGTGTGCAATAATTGCCTCCAACTGGCTTGGACTAAGATGAAATATTAATCCAGCAGGTATCAGAATCATAGGCTTGAAAATCCCAAAGGTCAACGGAGAAAGGCTATTTTGGGTGATCCTTAAACTCACATTTCTATTGATCCCCAATCTTTTTCTCACTTTTTCAACAGCAGCAAGCAGGGTATAATCCTCAGTGTTAATACTAGTTTTTCTTAATCTCCTAATCTCCGAAAGACTGGTAAAAAGTCTCATCAAGAAGAGTATAGAACCAAAAAACCAAAAGTTGACGAATAAGGGAATTTGGGACTCTATCCATAAAATAGACGACTCGATCCAAGAAAGATTAGACTCTGCAATTCCTCCTGATAGTTGAAAAAAGATCAGTTCTGAGCTGGTAGTTAGCTTACTTCCAATTGCTGGGAGAACGGAAAACTCGTACCAAAGTGTAGCGAATGTAACTATCAAACTCATGCCTAAGGCAGCCACTGCAAATTTGTATTTGAATTCCGGGGATTTCTTGGAAAATAGCTTCAAGGCTATCCATAGAAAAGCGCTAATTAATATCAGCTGCCAGATGGAATGGACCAAGGTCCAGCCCAAGGCCTGCAGGAGATTTTCCGGAATCCAATCATTCAATAGATTCATGATTTTTTATTTTCAAGTTGGTCTAAAAAGTTTCGGATCTCATTCAATTCTTCTTGGGAAGGGTTTTCTTCTCCCAATGCCTGAATCACCAAGGATTTGCTCGAGCCCCCAAAAGCGGTGCTCATCAAATTTTTCAAAAGTGATTTTTGCGTTTCTTTTTGATTGGTCAAAGGACTATAGATATGAGTTCTACTTTGCTCATTTCGAGAAAGCATTCCTTTCGCATGCATGATCTGCATAATCTTTAAAGTGGTAGTATACCCAGTATCTTTGGTCTCCGCCAACTTTTCATGTACCTGTCGTACACTTGCTTCTCCCATCTTCCAAAGGATAGATAAGATCTCCAATTCTGCTTCTGTTGGTTTATTCATGTGAGTCTATACGATTGTCTTCGTACAAAGTTTACGAAAAGTGTCGTATTATCAAAAAAAGTACGATAAGAATCGTATTAAAATCTGTTAAAAAATTTACCTTCAATACATTATTTTAGTCTAGACAAGGCCTTTTCACCTTTTCTCTCCAGACCAGCCCGAAAAAATTCACCCAATCCCGGCCAAGTTCCGGCTATTTTGGCCAGCAATCCTCTTCGTTCCGGAATACAAATCATCCGTTTTGGCTTTTTTATTAATTGGACGATAGCCTCGCGAACATCAACAGGAGTCAGTACTTTTTCCGGACCGCTGAAGCTCAAAACTGATTCTTTCGGATAATTTAGTTGCGTTTCCAGCATGGGGGTTCGGACTAAATCAGGACAGACAACTGAAACTTCGACACCATACTCTTCCAATTCTGCCGCCACAGCAAGTGAAAAACCTCGAATCGCAAATTTGGAAGCTGTATATAATGAAAGCCCTGCAACAGGTGCTATTCCTGCCAGAGAGGAAATATTGATAATATGCCCAAACTCCTGATTTTTCATTTCCCTCGCAATCAGAGTAGTGCCTAAGATGCTACCTTTTGTATTGATATCTAAGTGATAGCCAATGTCGCTGATTTTATAATTCAGCAAAAATCCAGGCTGGATTACACCTGCACAATTAATAAGGTGAGATATGGGAGTGAATCGTCCTTTCGCAAGATCAATAGCTTTGTTCCAAGTGTCTTCTTGAGTGATATCTGCTGCGATCAAACTGATTTGTTCATTTTCCTGAAAAGACTCTTTCAAAGTTTTTTCATCGGTATCAATCAAAATCAGATTAGTGGAAAGCTTGGCAAAATAACTCGCCAGCTCCAAACCGATACCACTTGCAGCACCGGTAATTATCAGTAAGGTAGGGTTCATTGTTGGGGTGATCAGGCTTTTAAGATAATCAATTTTTTGAATCGTGAACTTTCATTAAGACTAGTTAGTTGTATAGACATTCAATTTTAGAACTAAACCAATTATTCTTTATGAGTACTAAGCAAGCACTTTTACAACCTGTAGAGGTTGGAGGCATGAAACTTTCCAATAGAGTTTGGATGGCTCCAATGACCAGAAGTAGAGCTAACAATGAGGAGAATGCTCCTTTTGATATTCATGTAAAATACTACGAACAAAGAGCTTCCTCTGGATTAATTATCACTGAAGGTTCCCAAATCTCTAAAAAAGCGGTGGGATATGTTAATACCCCGGGTATTCACTCCAAAGCGCAAGTGGAAGGTTGGAAAAAAGTAACCGAGGCAGTTCATGCCAAAGGAGGTCATATTTTCATCCAGTTATGGCACGTAGGAAGAATTTCTCACCCTGATTTTCATAATGGGGAATTACCACATGCCCCATCTGCGATCAACCCTAACTCCAAGTCTTATACTCCAGAGGGATTCAAGGAGACTGTCACTCCAAAGGAAATGACTTTGGAAGATATCAAACAAACTATCCAAGATTTTAAAAATGGAGCAAAGAATGCCATGGAGGCAGGCTTTGATGGAGTAGAAATCCACTCTTCCAACGGCTATTTGCTTCACCAATTTTTCAACAACTCTTCCAACCAGCGAACTGATGAGTATGGTGGAAGCATAGAAAACAGGGCAAAAATTCTATTTGAGGTCATTGACGCCATTAAGGAAGTGATGCCTGAAAACAGAATTGGTGTAAGACTGAACCCTTCCTTGCATGGAGCTTTTGGAATGGAGGCAGATGAAGAGACAATTCCAACATTTGATTACATAGTCAATAGGCTAAACGATTACAACTTATCGTATCTACACCTATCAGAGCCTTTCACCGATGTATCAGAGATCTCTTATTTGGAGTCAAACATCGCAAAGCGATACAGACCGATATATAAGGGTACTTTGGTGATCAATAATAATTTTGATCAAGAAAGTGGAAATAAAGTGATTGAGGAAGGATTAGCCGATGCTGTGGCATTTGGTAAACCATTTATTTCTAATCCTGACTTGCCTGAGAGATTTGCGGAAGGTGCGCCTTTGCAGGACTGGGATCAGGACACATTTTACACTCCCGGAGAGAAAGGTTACACAGATTATCCAAGCTTGAAAGAGTCAAAAGTTGGTTAATTCACCTAGAGAGGCCGGTTTATCCGGCCTTTCGCTTTATATTTAAATATGTGTTTGGTAGCATTCTCCTGGCAAAATCATAGCGAATATCCCTTGGTAATCTCAGCCAATCGGGATGAGTTTTTTGAAAGACCCACAGCCCCTTTGCAACTCTGGGAAAGTGACTTTATTGCTGGAAAAGATCTGAGAGGTGGAGGTACGTGGATGGGGTTTCATTTAAACGGCCGTTGGTCTTTTTTGACGAATTATCGGGATTTCAGGAAAATGGGCTATGGGGAAATTTCAAGAGGAAAACTGGTACAAGATTTCCTGGAAGACAGCATTTCTCCCAAAGATTATTTGAAAGAAATCGAAAAGGAAAAAAATCGTTATGAGGGATTCAATCTCTTGGTTTCGGACGGAAAAGAGCTTTTCTACTTTAGTAATTTTGGGAATGGAATCCAAGAAGTCGAACCCGGAATTCATGGATTGAGTAATGGCTTGCTCAATGACCCTTGGCCCAAAACTGAGTTGGCAAAAAAGCAACTGAAGGAAACCCTCGAACAGGATCCAAGCAACAGCAAGCTCCTTCAAATCCTAAAGTCCAAGCAAACTTATGCTTTGGAGAAATTACCTGATACAGGAGCTCCCAAAGACTTAGAAATTGCTTTGTCAGCACAACTTATCAGAGCTAACGGCAATTACGGAACTCGCTCTGCAAGTTCGGTTTTATGGAACAAAAACAACCTTATTTCCATTCAAGAAAGGACTTTCGATTGGGACGAGAGTAAATTCAAGGATGCTTCAGCACAAATTCAGACCTATTAAAGTATATGAATAAAATTTTTGATGTAATTATAGTTGGGGGAGGCCCCATTGGATTAGCCTGTGGGGTGGAAGCCCAGAAGCATGACTTAGACTATTTGATTTTGGAAAAAGGAGCTCTGACGAACTCCATTTATAATTATCCGATCAATATGCGCTTTTTTTCTACTTCCGACCGATTGGAAATGGCAGGTATCCCTTTTATGTCGGTAGAAAATAAGCCTACCCGAACTGAAGCCTTGGAATATTACAGGAGGATATTTTTTCACTTCAAACTCAATGTCAATTTGTATGAGGGGGTAGAAAAATTGGAAAGACCTGGAGACCATTTCCAGATCACTACTTCCAAGGGAATTTACCAAACCCGGAAAATCGTATTGGCCACAGGTTTTTATGATTTGCCAAATCTGATGAATGTTCCCGGTGAGGAATTGCCCAAAGTGATGCACTATTATAAGGAGCCATGGCCTTTCATAGGACAGAAAATACTGGTGGTTGGAGGAGCTAACTCAGCAGTCGATGCCGCTTTGGAAACTTGGAGAAAAGGTGCTGAAGTAAGTATGGTTTTACTTGGTGATGAAGTAGATGACAATGTGAAATATTGGGTGCGCCCAGATATCATGAACCGGATAAAAGAGGGAAGTATTCGTGCATTTACCCGGTCCAAGGTGAAGGAGATCAAAGAAAAAGAAGTCACCATCTCAACTCCTGAGGGAGACGTCACGATTGCCAATGACTTTGTATTGGCGATGACAGGCTATAAACCTAATTTTGCCCTCTTGGATCAGTTAGGAGTGGAATTATCACTGGACGATAAGCGCCAACCCTGCTATGACCAAGCCAATCAAGAGTCAAATGTATCGGGCGTATATTTGGCCGGAGTAGTCTGCGGCGGATTGAATACACGGGAGTTTTTCATCGAAAATTCCATTGTACATGCTGAATCGATTATGGCAGATATCGCGAAAAAATTAAATTGATTTATTCAATTTTCAGAGTGCCCCAGAATACAGTAAACTTTTCTGATTCTTCTCCTGGAATTGGTTTTTTCATCCAGTGGATTTTATCCCCAATAATTTGAAAGCTTTCGTAATGCATTTCTGGAAAATCAACAGAAAATATTTGACCTTTCATATCCATAAACACTGTTTTTCGCCTTGTCTCCTCGATGATTTGAGCGAACGAATCCTTGGTAATCTCCTTATTTTTATATCTGGTATAATTGTCTTTATCTGTAGGCTTGGTACTGTAGCTTAACAAAAACCCTCCTTCTACCTTTTCCAAAGCCTGAATTCTGGCAGGAAATGGCTCGTTCACTTGATCGGTGATCTGAGCCATTTGAATAGAACCTGGCTCCCAGCCTTCATTTTCTTCGAAACCTGGCAGCTCAATTCGTTTAGCGGATTGAAATTTCGGATTTCCATCATTCCATAAATAGGTATAAAGAATAGGTTCATTTTGAAAAATTACAAAAAGCTTATTTGCAGATTCATCTACAACGAAGTTTGGTCTAAAATCTTCGAAAGGATAAATTTTCCCATTCAGAAATTTGGAACTCTCTGGGAATTGTAAAATAAAACGATGTGCTCCGGTTTCTAGATTTGTTAAGACCAGATTATTTCGATTCTGAAGATAAGCTGGATTATATTCTCGCTCAGCTTCTAATTTATCTAAGGAATATAGAATGAAATTTTCTCCTTCGATATTGACCAAATCGGTGTTTCGAAAAAGATTAAACGGGCCTCCAAAACTCCATTGATTGGCGACTGGACTTGCTCCATTGATCAATTCTCCATCTTTTGTAAAAACTCTTAAACCCTGATTAATATCAATTAAAACAAGTTCACCTGAATTTGTAAGATTTAGATTCTTTGTAGCCATCGAAAAGGCTCCCGGTACATCTCCTGTTTTAGTCCACTTATATTCCAGCTTTCCACTTTCCCGATCAAAAACATAAATAGTGGACGCCGGTGCATCACGGAAGATCAAATGCTTCTGATCTCCATCCTGAAATATAAAGGTGCTAGCTAAGATGTCTTTGACAACAGTAGAGTCTTCTGCAACCAAAGAAATAGCTTTCCCATTTATGCTTTGGTTTTCTTTATTGCTTGTTGGTGAACAGCAAAAAATCAAAAAAAGAACTGGAATAAACAGTAGAGATTTCATTATACAATTAAAATTAAAGTGCTAGTATAAAGAGAATCAACTAAAAATCAAGACATGCTTGATAGAAAACCAGAACTAATTACAAATTGCCTACCTTTGTGGAATCTATGAAAAAGAAGCCATTCAACGTTGTCTATGAGGACAACCACCTTTTGATTGTAAATAAAGCTGCGGGAGTTTTAGTGCAAGGAGATAAGACAGGTGACAAAACCCTGACTGATTACTGCAAGGATTATATTGCAGAAAAATACAATAAGCCCGGAGCAGTTTTTTTACATCCCATCCATCGCTTGGACAGACCGGTAAGTGGATTGGTGGCTTTTGCCCGAACCAGCAAAGGTTTGGAACGTATGATGGAGCTTTTTAGAAAAAGAGATATTCATAAAGTCTATTGGGCAATCGTCAAAAAGCGACCAAGAGAAGAGATGGGTAAGCTCACCCATTGGCTTACTAAGGACGAGCAAAAAAATGTGGTCACTGCGCATGAGCGTGAAGTTCCAGGGTCCCAAAAAGCTGAACTGAATTATAAAACTTTAGGCAAACTGAATGATCACTGGCTGATAGAAGTGAGGCCTATCTCAGGGCGTCCTCATCAGATACGTGTTCAATTAGCTTCTTTGGGTTGCCCGATCCGTGGAGATTTGAAGTATGGATTTGCGAAGCCCAACCCTGATGCCAGCATCAACCTTCATGCTTTCAATTTAGTCTTTGTTCACCCAATCAAAAAAGAGAAGCTATACCTCAGAGCCGCTTTACCGGAAAATGAATTCTGGGAGCAGTTTTATGAGTTTGAAGAAGTTAAAGCTAAAGATCAGCATCTGGACAATACGTTCTCTGGTTGATTAATTGGTTAGCAACGATGATGTTTTTTAAGCTCCCGCGAAGAGGCAAAGTTGCAAAGGGATTGAGAGAAAGAAAATTCCATTCCTATTGAATGGAAAAAAGGCGATAAACCTTTTTCTACCCAGCTTAAATCCCTACGGGATTGAGGTTGAATAAAATACTCTTCCACTCTTGGCCACTTTGCGGGAGATTTATTTCGCCGAAGGCGTATTTCCATTAAATCTTCAATAAAATCCCCCTTGCCCCCTTTGTTAAAGTTTAAGTCCTTAAATGGGTTTACGTTTCCAAAGGGGGATTTGACCCGTATCTTGCCGCAGGCATATCTTGAAATATCTTTTTATCTCCCGAGAAGAGGAAAAGATGTAAAGAGATAAAGAGAAAAAAAGTTCCATTCCTACGGAATGAAAAGAAGAAGATAAGCCTTTTACTACCGAGCTCAAATCCCTTCGGGATTGAGGTTGAATAAAATACTCTTCGTCTCTTTGCTACTTTGCGGGAGAGCTATTTCGCCGAAGGCGTATTTCTATTGTATTTCCACTGTATTTCGATCCCTATCTTCCGCAGGCATATCTTGAAATATCCTTTTTTCTCCCGCGAAGTGGCAAAGTTGCAAAGGGATAAAGAAGAGGAAAGTATCATTCCTACGGAATGAAAGAAAGGCGATAAACCTTTTTCTACCTAGCTTAAATCCCTACGGGATTGAGGTTGAATAAAATACTCTTCCTCTCTTTGCTACTTTGCGGGAGAGGTATTTCGCCGAAGGCTTATTTGGAAAATACCTTTTTGAAAATATTTTTCTAACTTGAATACTATGAAAGCTTTGATAGGACTTCTTTTAATCTGTTTTCTGATGATTTCTTGTAAATCCGAGAAGAAAGAAAAGACAATCTATATTGTTCGTCACGCAGAAAAACAACTGGTTCAGGATCCGGATCCGGAATTAGCTCAGGTAGGGTATATCCGGGCTAAAAAGCTTGCTCAAATCCTGAAAGACCAGGAAATTAAACACATATTCAGTACTAATTATAAAAGAACTCAACTCACTGCACAGCCAACTGCTGAACAAGCCGGTGTAGAAATTCAATCCTATGAACCTTCCAACCATGATGAGTTGGTCGATAAACTCCATGAATTGGAGGGAAATGTACTGGTTGTAGGACATAGTAACACCGTCAGTCGTTTGGCCAATTACTTTATCGGTGAAGGAGAAAAATTCAATGACCTTACCGAAGATGAATATAATTTCATCTATGAAGTCAAACTTAGCAAAGATGGTTCGGCGGTATTAAGGAAGCTCTACAAGGATTATTAAACCACCACCAATTCAATCCCCTTTTCCTCCAGCTTTTCACGGTAGATTTCGGGTATACCGGAATCAGTAATTATTACATCTATATCCTCCAATTCGCAGATTTTTCCAAAGCCTTTTCTGCCAAACTTCCGGCTGTCTGCCAAAATTATTGTTTTCTGAACAGACTGGATCATCTGAGCATTTAAATGAGCCTCCATCATATTGGAGGTCGTCAAGCCATGTTCCAAACTAATGCCATCCACACTCAAAAAAAGTTTGCTGCAAGCAAAACTCTGAAGCATTTCTTCTGCATAATGTCCCACTACAGAGCTACTACTTTTTCTGACAACCCCACCTAGCTGAACTAACTCTACATCCTGCATGTCCATCAGGGCTAAAGTCACATTCATCGCTGCAGTAAGAACAGTCAAGGGTTTATTTCTGGGAATAGCCTGGGCTAAAGCGACCACCGTGGTGCCAGAGCCAATGATGATTGCTTCCTGATCCTCAATGTAGGCTAAGGCCTTCTCAGCAATCTTGGACTTCTCCTCCACCTGCTCCAACTTTTTTACCTGAACAGAGCGGTCAGAAACATAAGGAGAAACCGAAGTTGCACTGCCATGGGATCGATACAATAGCCCCTTATCCTCCAAGACTTTTAGATCCTTTCGGACAGTTACCATAGTGACATCCATAGCCTTCGCTAGATCTGACACTGTCACAAATCCAGCCTTGTCTAATTCCTCCAAAATAAAACGATGTCGCTCTGCCTGTGTCATATCCAATGAATTTTGACTAAATTAAGTAAAAGAAAGCAAAATGGAGTAAAAATCTATTTTTTACTTTCTTTTAGTTTCTTTTTATTTCTTTTTGAGTTATTTTTACTGACAAATGAATAGAGAAGAAAACATTAAGCAAATTTCTGATACTTCCAGAATTTGGGATATTGCTGTGATTGGAGGAGGGTCATCCGGTTTGGGAGTGGCATTAGACGCCATATCCAGAGGTTTGACCGTGGTATTGTTGGAAAAAGCTGATTTTGCAAAAGGAACCTCTAGTAGAAGCACCAAACTGGTGCATGGAGGAGTTCGCTACTTAGCCCAAGGCGATATAGGCTTGGTGTTGGAAGCCCTGAAGGAAAGGGGTAAACTTTTGCAAAACGCACCTCACCTGACAGAAAACCAGCCTTTTATTATTCCCATCTACACTTGGTTTGACAGAGTTCAATACAGCGTGGGTTTAAAGATCTACGACTGGATGGCAGGTTCACTAAGATTGGGTAAGAGTAAATTCATATCAAAGGAAGAAACCATCAGACGCCTACCTGCAGTCAAACAAAAAGGACTGAAAGGAGGAGTGGTTTACCACGATGGACAGTTTGATGATGCCAGACTAGCCTTGGCCATAGCGCAAACTGCAGATGATGCCGGAGCCTGCATTCTCAATTATGCATCCGTCAAAGATCTGATCAAAAATGAAAATGGAAAAATTACGGGTTTGAAAGTCAAGGATGAATTGGACGGTACCAATTACACCCTTCAGGCTAAAATGGTGGTCAATGCCACGGGAGTTTTTGCTGACAAAATTCTACAAATGGACCAGCCAGGATCCCCTAAAATGATCCAACCTAGTCAGGGCATTCACTTGGTTATGGATATGGATTTTCTGGGCGGAAAGGACGCACTGATGATCCCCAAAACCAAAGATGGAAGAGTACTTTTTGCAGTTCCATGGCATGGAAAACTGGTAGTAGGCACCACAGATACACTTCGTGAAAAAGCCAAACTAGAACCCGAAGCTTTGGAAAAGGAAATTGACTTTGTGTTAGAAACAGCAGCGGGCTATCTGACTAAAGCCCCAAGTAGAAAAGACGTAAAAGCTGTTTTCGCAGGATTGCGACCATTAGCAAGACCTAAAGAAGGCAGTACCAAAACCAAGGAAATATCAAGAAGCCATAAGGTGATCGTTTCAGAAAGTAAGCTCGTGACACTCACGGGTGGAAAATGGACTACCTACCGGAAAATGGGAGAAGATACAGTCGAACATTTTCCTGAAATCTCAGGTGAATTATTAGTGCCGAGCCAATCCTTTGAAATGAAACTTCATGGCTATACCGAACGCGTGCCGGAAGGTCACTGGTCAGTGTATGGCTCAGATGCCAAAGAAATAAAAGGGCTGGCAAAAAGCGATCCCGCGCTTTCTGAAAAAATCCATACTGATTTTCCAAACCTGATGGCTGAGGTTCTTTGGGCTGTCAAAAATGAAATGGCAGTCAGAGTAGAAGATGTTTTATCCAGAAGAATTCGAATGCTCATTTTGGATGCTCAGGCCGCCTTGGACTCTGCTGAGAAAGTAGCTCGACTCATGGCCAAAGAGCTTCAAAAAGATGAAAATTGGATACAGGAAGAGTTAATTGCATTTAAGAAAGTCGCCGAAAAGTATTTAATTAAAGCTTAGAATTTTTCTTTTTAACATAAATCCAGACAATGACCCAAAACAAACCCTACATCATGGCCCTTGATCAGGGAACCACCAGTTCCCGAGCGATCATTTTTGACAAAAAAGGGCAAATCGTTTCTGTTGCACAAAAGGAATTCAAACAACATTTCCCCAAACAAGGCTGGGTAGAACATGATCCTGAAGAAATATGGAAATCACAGTCCTCTGTGATGATTGAATCTGTGGTCAACAAAAGCATTGGCATCGACCAAGTAGCAGCCATAGGCATTACCAATCAGCGTGAAACCACCATCGTTTGGGATAGAAAAACAGGAAAAGCGCTTTACAATGCTATTGTTTGGCAAGACAGAAGAACTTCCGCCTATTGCAATGAATTGAAAGATCAGGGTCATTCTGAAATGATTGTTTCCAAAACAGGATTAATCATTGATTCTTATTTTTCAGCCACCAAAATTCGTTGGATTTTAGAGAATGTAGAGGGAGCAAGAGAAAAAGCTGAAGCTGGAGAACTAGCCTTCGGAACCGTAGATTCTTGGATTATTTGGAAACTCACCAAAGGGAATTGTCATATTACAGACATCACCAATGCCAGCCGGACCATGTTGTATAATATCCATGAGCAAAACTGGGATGATGAATTACTGGAACTATTTAACATTCCCAAGTCCATGCTTCCTGAGGTAAAATCCTGCTCTGAGGTGTATTGCGAAACAGCAGGTGATGTTTTGAGCAGTAAAATCCCCATCGCGGGCATTGCAGGAGATCAGCAGGCCGCACTTTTCGGGCAACTTTGCACAGAGCCGGGAATGGCGAAAACCACTTATGGCACCGGCTGCTTCTTAGTCATGAATACTGGTAAGGAGGCTGTGAGCTCAAAAAACAAATTGCTAACCACAGTAGCGTGGAAAATCGGAGATGAAATCAATTATGCACTGGAAGGATCCGTGTTTATAGGAGGTGCAGCAATTCAATGGTTAAGAGATGGGATAGAGCTTTTTGGAAACGCTAAAGAAACTGAAAAGCTTGCCCTAAGTTTAGAGGATAATGACGGCGTTTATTTTGTACCAGCTTTGGCCGGTTTGGGAGCGCCTCACTGGGATCAAAATGCCAGAGGAGCTTTCTTCGGGATTACGCGGGGAACAACAATTGCGCATTTTACCAGAGCTGCCTTGGAAGCCATCGCTTATCAGGTATATGATGTGCTGAAAGCAATGGAAAAGGATGCCGGAGAAAAGACCAAAGAACTCCGGGTAGACGGAGGAGCAACTGCCAATAATTTTTTGATGCAGTTTCAATCGGATCTTTTGGAGTGCGAAATCAAAAGACCGGAAATCATCGAAACAACAGCTATTGGAGCAGCATTTTTGGCCGGATTAGCGATCGGATTCTGGAAAGACCGAAAAGAAATTCAGGAACTTTGGAAAACAGATAAAAGCTTTCAGCCCGATATGGAAAAAGAAAAACGGGAAAAATTTCTACATTTTTGGCACAAAGCGGTCGAAAGATCAAAAAACTGGGTAGAATAGCATATGAATCCATACGTTGCAGAAATTATAGGCACAGGCCTCTTGCTTTTATTAGGCTCTGGAGTAGTTGCCAATGTGGTTTTACCACAAACCAAAGGACATAACTCAGGCTGGCTGGTCATTACCACGGCTTGGGCTCTGGCAGTATTTACGGGAGTGGTGGTTGCGGGACCATATAGTGGAGCACATCTCAATCCGGCGGTCACTGTCGGTCTAGCTTTAGCTGGAAAATTTGATTGGGCTATGGCTCCAGGATATATTGGCTCTCAGGTATTAGGCGCAGGATTAGGTGCATTCTTTTCATGGCTCATGCATGTCGACCACTTCAAAGTGACCAAAGATCCGGGAGAAATTGCGGCCCCATTTGGAACCAGCCCTGCTATTCGAAATTTGAAAAACAACTTTATTTCGGAAGTTATAGGAACCTTCGTGCTAATTTTTGTCATCCTCTACATTACAGGAGCAAAAATCGAAGACGCTGATCAAACTCCGATTGGATTAGGTTCTGTAGGAGCGCTCCCTGTGGCATTTCTAGTATGGGTGATTGGCATGTCTTTAGGAGGAACAACAGGCTATGCAATCAACCCTGCCCGGGATTTAGGTCCTAGAATAGTACATCAGCTATTACCAATCCATGGAAAAGGCAGCTCTGATTGGAGCTATGCCTGGGTTCCAATCTTAGGTCCTATTGCCGGAGCAGCATTGGCAGCCGGGCTTTATTTTTTGGTTGGAAGCTAAATTGTTTACGATTTGAGAGTTCAGATTTACGGTCGTTTAGTATGATGATTTCGGAAAATGGAGCTTTTGACCGAAGACTAACTGAACGGTGAACTCTTGAACTCTGACCAAATGAACAGCCAAACTTCAGATATTCAAGATTACTTCTTATTCATCTCCATATAATCCACCGTCAAATAGCTAAGCGTTCTGACTCCCAAAAGAAATCCGCTTTCATCTATAAAAAAGTCCGGTGTATGATGAGAAGGCGTAATCAAAGGATCTCCGCCTTTTTTCATACCTCCCAAAAAGAAAAAGAAACCAGGCTTCTCTCTTTGAAAAAAGCTGAAATCTTCAGCTCCTGTTACCGGAGGCATTGCAATCACATTCCCTTTACCTGCTGCTGATTCTACTGAGGGCAGCACTTTCGCAGTCAACTCAGGTGGATTCACGGTTGAAGGATAAAGCTTACCAATATTTACATCGGCTTTAGCCCCTGCACTTTCTGCAATATTGGTGATGATTTCTGTAATTCTTCGATGAACCAAAGCTTGTTGTTCATCTCCGAAAGTTCGGATCGTACCAATCATTTCCACTTTTTCTGGGATGATATTATGACGGATTCCACCATGAATAGCGCCCACTGTAACTACAGCAGGATTTTCGGTAATATTTACATTTCTTGATAAAATGGTTTGCAAACCCATAATAGCCTGTGCTGAAGTTACAATAGGGTCAACACTAGACCAAGGTGATGCTCCATGCGCTTGGGTCCCCGTAATGGTCACATTCAAATTGTCAACAGCAGCCATAAATGGACCGGATCGGTATCCAATTTTACCTGCCTCAATTTGAGCCCAAATATGCAATCCAAAAATGGCGTCTACATCTTCCATCACTCCCTCTTTTACCATGAGTTCGGCACCTGCAATATCCGCATCATAAACTCCTTCTTCCGCAGGCTGAAAAATAAACTTTACAGACCCTTTTAATTGATCTTTCATACTTGCCATCACTTCAGCTACTCCCATCAAAATCGCCATATGGGAATCATGCCCACAGGCATGCATTACACCTGTTTCCTGTCCATTGTAAGTAGCTGTATTCACCGATTTGAATAGCAAGTCATTTCTCTCGGTCACTGGAAGTGCATCCATATCTGCTCTTAAAGCTACCATAGGACCCGGCTTCCCTCCTTTAAGAACACCCACCACGCCAGTTACTGCCACATTCTCTGTGACCTCCATTCCCAAAGATCGAAGATGTTCGGCAATGACTTTGGCTGTTCGGAATTCCTGATTTCCCAATTCCGGATATTTATGAAAATCCCTTCTCCACTCGATTACTTTTGACTCTATGGAAGTCGCTTTTTTATCAATGGCAGGCTTCAAGTTCGATTGTGAAAAAGCGGTAGTGGAAAGCAATAAGAAGGGAAGTATTAATCGTTTCATGTGTCTATAGTTTGATTTTAAAGGTCACATGAAATGCACAGGATAATAATTCCTCCAGCATGAGATTTATTCTCATGGGCATTTCATGTGTAATTAATTTTCAATGGATTTTAAATATACAAAATCCAGTATCACCTGAAGGAAAAATAAAAGACCCAAGCCTTATTAAAACCTGGGTTCTTTTAAATGTTATATATATCCGGTTCTTCCAGTAAGATGGAAATACGGCTTATTCTCAGCAAAAAAGATCAGAATCCGAAGCTTCGGTCTTCGGTCTCCTGTGCTGAGCGAAGTCGAAGTATCCAATCGGTCAAGCAAAGAAAATATAGCAACTGAGAAGACTGCGGAAAATCAGAAAAAATATTCACACTACTTATTCATATAGTCCACTACGAAATAACTCATCACCCTCAAACCTAAAATAAATCCGCTCTCGTCTATGTAAAAATCAGGTGTATGATGAGAAGGTGTTTTGGTAGGATCTCCTCCTTTTTTCATTCCTCCCAAACCGATAAATAGCCCTGGTTTTTCCCTCTGGTAAAAGCTGAAATCCTCAGCCCCGGTTACAGGTGGATTAACCCTCACATTCTCTTTCCCTGCAGCAGCTTCTAAAGTAGCCACCATTTTGCTGGTGAGATTAGGGTCATTCACAGTGGATGGATATAGTTTTTGAATATTTACTTCTGCTCTGGCACCGGCACTTTCGGCAATATTGGTAGCAATCTCAGTAATTCTTTTATGAACTAGCGCCTGCTGCTCTTCTCCAAAAGTTCGTATGGTTCCAATCATCTCCACTTTTTCAGGAATGATATTATGTCGAATGCCTCCATGAATAGCGCCTACTGTTACCACAGCCGGATTTTCTGTGATATTGACGCTTCTGGAAAGAATGGTCTGCAAACCTGTCACAATCTGGGAGGAAGTCACAATAGGATCCACTCCTGACCAAGGAGAAGCACCATGGGCTTGGGTACCGTGAACGATGATCTCCAAATTATCAACCGCAGCTTGTGCAGGTCCTGATCTATAGCCTATTTTACCCACTTCAGTTTGGGCTGAAATATGCAGACCGAAAACAGCATCCACATCTTTCATCACTCCTTGCTCTACCATTTGTTTTGCACCCCAGGTAGACACTCCTGGCTCATATATTCCCTCTTCAGCAGGTTGGAAAATAAATTTTACATTACCCTGTAATTGGTCTTTCATACCTGCCAGGATTTCTGCAACGCCCATTAAAATAGCGACGTGGGTATCATGCCCGCATGCATGCATCACACCAGTTTCCTGACCATTGTAAATAGCCGTTTTTGTGGATTTAAAAGGTAGGTCAACTCGCTCGGTTACCGGTAAGGCATCCATATCAGCACGAAGTGCAACAGTAGGTCCTGGCTTCCCTCCTTTCAAATATCCTACTACTCCAGTCACGGCCACTCCTTCAGTTACTTCTATTCCTAAAGACCTCAGATGATCAGCAATTTTTTTAGCAGTTCTAACCTCTTGATTCCCGAGTTCGGGATTTTGGTGAATATCTCTTCTCCATTCAATAACCTTGGACTCAATTTCGGCAGCTTTTTTATCTATAGCAGGCCGAAGTTTTGTTTGGCCAAAAGCCATCCCGCTTAGCAGAACAAAGGGAATTATCAGTTTTTTCATAATATGATTGGGGTTTGTAAAAGAAAAGCAAGTTAGATATTTCTGATTTTTATAAAGAAACAGCAGGAAAAAATACCTTACTACCGAACCAATTCCATCCAATCTGCTTTTTATTAAAAAGCTTTTCTATGGAATTAAAAAATAAAACCGCCATTGTCACCGGTGTCAGCAAGGGCATCGGTCTTGAACTTGTTAAATTATTATTGGAAAAAGGAGTGACTGTAGCAGGTTGGAGTAGAAATCAGCCTAAACTCGAGCATCCAAACTTTCACTTTTTCACATGCGACGTTTCTCAGGAAGAAAGTGTTGAAAAGGCTTTTCAGGCTACTACTCAAAAATTAGGGACTGACATTCGCATTTTGGTCAACAATGCCGGCTTTGGTATAGCTGGAGCAACTGAGTCTTTTTCTTCAGAAGATTGGAAAGCAATGTTTGATACCAACGTCCACGGTATTTTCTATACTACCAAGAGAGTAATCCCTGGCATGAAAGTGGCAGATGAAGGGCATATTCTGAATGTAGCTTCTATTGCAGGACTGAATGGTGTAAATCAATTTGCCGGATATGTGGGCACCAAACACGCCGTAAGAGGAATTTCACATTCCTTGTACATGGAGTTACGTGACTTTGGCATCAAAGTATCAACCATCTACCCTGGTTCCATTCAAACCAATTTCTTTGATGACATTCCAGGCATGCAAGCCCACGAAAATATGATGCGCCCTATAGATGTGGCGACTACCATTGTTCAGACTTTGGAAACGCATCCAAATTACTTTGTAGTGGATGTGGAATGTAGACCTTTGAGACCTAAGGGGAAAAAGTAAGTCTGAAATCTAAAATCAGAAGTCTGAAAAGACTTGACTAAAGGCAGCTATCAAAAACTGAGTACTGAAATACTTGCCTTTCCACAGGCAATAACTATTTTTGTCCTAGACCTTCTCAACCGGGTTTTTGCCCATGCCATGCGGGTGAACTCCCGGTTGGTCTCTTTTATAGCCTATGTCCTTAGAAGTCTCTCACTTATGTAAGAATTACGGTTCTCAAAAGGCCTTGGATCAGGTAACTTTTTCTGCTTCGCCTGGGAGAATTCTTGGATTTCTTGGACCAAATGGCGCTGGCAAATCCACTACCATGAAAATTATTACTGGATATTTAGCCGCAGAAAGCGGTAATGTTCAGGTCATGGGAAAAGATGCCTTGACTAATCCTAAAGAAGTGAGCCCTCTGATTGGTTATTTGCCCGAAAAAAACCCGCTCTACCAGGATATGTATGTAAAAGAGTTTTTATCCTTTGCTGGCGGACTTTATGGTCTTTCTGGTTCACAACTCAAAAGCCGGCTAGCAGAAATGCTGGATAAAACAGGTTTGATTCCAGAACAACACAAAAAAATCTCCCAGCTTTCAAAAGGTTATCAACAAAGGGTAGGATTAGCCAAAGCCTTAATTCATGATCCTCAGGTAGTGATCTTGGATGAACCTACCACCGGGCTGGACCCCAACCAACTTGTAGAAATTCGCAAGTTGATTCAGGAGGTTGCAAGAGAAAAAACATTGATTCTCTCCACCCATATCATGCAGGAAGTGGAAGCTATCTGCCAAGATGTGGTCATCATCAATAAGGGAAAAATATTGGCCGCGGACTCCTTGCAAAATTTACAGTCTGGAAATCAACAAAGCACCTTATCCTTGGAAACTGAGGAAGAGCTTCAGCTTGATTGGTTTTCAACTATTGGAAAAGTCACTTTTGGAAGGAAAGGTCCGAATGAAATTCAAATTCAGGTATCAGATCCCAACGCTGGAAGAAAAGCTATCTTGGGAGTTGTCTCAGAGCGAAATCTTAACTTGGTTAACCTGAGCCAAAGCAAGAAAAATTTAGAAGAACTATTCCGGGAAATCACAAGATGAAAAGCCTATTCATTAAGGAAATCAATGCTTTTTTCGGTAGTCTCCTTGGCTATTTGATTCTAGCCTTGTTTCTTGTCGCCATAGGCTTGATCGTTTGGGTTTTCCCCGAAACCAGCGTCTTGGAATATGGCTATGCCGATTTGGAGCCCTTATTTACTTACACTCCTTACGTGTTTACTTTTTTGATCCCAGCGCTTTCCATGCGTGCCATTGCTGAGGAAAAAAGAAACCAAACGTGGGAGCTATTAAGAACTGCGCCACTTTCACTGACTCAAATTATTATAGCCAAATATTTAGCATTGCTTTGCCTAATTATTTTGGCCGTACTGCCTACCCTGCTCTATTATATCAGTATTGTTCAGCTAGGCGATCCGATTGGTAATTTGGATCAAGCCGGCTTTTTTGGAAGCTGGATTGGGTTATTGATGATCGGTGCCGTCTTTGGTGCTGTGGGAATTTTCGCTTCCGCACTAACCTCTCAACAGGTGGTCGCATTTGTATTGGGAGTTTTTCTTTGCTTTCTGATCTACTTTGGCTTCACGGCAATTGCTGATTTGCAGCTGGGAGCTATTTCTTATTGGATAGAAGAGATCAGCCTCAGTTATCATTATGTCAATCTGAGCCGTGGAGTGATTGACTCCTCTGATCTCTTCTTTTTGGCAGGGATGATTTGGCTGTTTTTGGGAGCCTCCATTTTAGTATTGAAAAATAAATGAGTCGGTATTTCGGACATATCACCAAATCTTGGGGAATCCTGCTTGGAGGACTACTGCTTTTGGTTGCAACAAGCCAGCTGCTTCGTTTCAGACTTGATTTGACGGATGATAAACGGTACTCACTTCACCCGGCCACGGAGGAAGTTTTGGCGCAGCTAGAAACCCCTCTTCATGTGGAGATATTACTGGTCGGAGATCAGCTTCCGGGTGGAATGAGGAGGCTTCAAAAATCTATCGAAGAAACTGTAAGAACCTTTAATGCATACAGCAGCGAAAAAATAACTTTTTCCTATTTCGACCCATTGAGTTTGCCGGCAGAGGAGCAGCAGGAGTTTGTGGTTCAATTGGCAGATTACGGAATCAACCCGACCAACTTGATGGTTAATCAAAATGCAGGGCAGAAAAGTCAATTGATTTTCCCCGGAATTCTAGTCTACAATGAAGAATTTGAAACCGGTGCTTTGGTATTGAAAGGCGAAGAGGGAATGAGTCAGGAACAAATCCTGAATCAATCCATCGAAAATCTTGAATTTGAATTAAGCAATGCTATCAGAAAACTAAGTCAGCCTAGCTCTGCAGCCATCGCTATGCTCATCGGCCATGGAGAAATGGCGGAAGATGATGGATATGGTCTGGTAGAAGCTTTAGATGGTGATTTTGAGATTTTCAAAGTACCCTTGGAACAAGCCCGAACAGTAGAGGACCTCATCAATTTTCAAATCATTTTCATTCAAGGCCCAAGAGAAACCTACACAGAAAGAGAAGTTTATCTGCTGGACCAATATGTGATGCGGGGTGGTAATCTGGTCATTTTGAGCGATGGGGTTGCTGTAGATATCAACCAGGCAGGAGGAGAGGGAACATTAGCAATGCCTTTTGAAAACGGCTTGGAAAACCTCCTTTTCAAATATGGAGTCCGAATCAATAAAGATTTGATTCAAGATTTGAACTTTGGCTATTTCCCTGTTATGGGCGGGAATTTTGGGAATCAGGAACAATTAGTCCCTTTACCTTGGCCATTTTATATTCAGGCCAGCAGAATGCAGCAACATCCTATCACCAAAGGCTTAGATGTGGTGTACATGCGATTTGTTAGTAGTTTGGATACTGTATTGGCTCAGGGAATTCGCAAGACTCCTTTGCTGTTTAGCTCAGATTTCGCGAGAATTCTCCCGGCTCCAGCCAGAGTCGCTTTTCGGGATATGCAGGAAGAGCCTGACGTGGATCAATTTGCTACTCGAAACCTTCCTTTAGCCTACTTATTGGAAGGGGATTTCACCTCCTTGTTTAAAAATAGGTTTATTCCTGAAGAATTTGCCAAGGAGAATTTCAAAGAAAATGGATCAGGCAAAGTGGTGGTAATTGGAGATGGCGAGGTATTTCAAAGTCAAAAGGACCCAGTTTCGGGTGGAATGCTGACATTGGGAGACGATCCATTCAATCAACTGGTTTTTGCCAATAAATTATTCCTGAGGAATCTTTCTCAATATTTAATTAATCCAGAAGGGATTATTGCTTCCAGAAACAAAGCTTTCCAAATTCGACCATTGAATAAAGTAAAGGTGGCTCAGCAAAAAAGTTTTTGGCAGACCATCAATGTTTTGGTGCCCGTCCTGATATTGCTGATTGCGGGAGGATTGATCTCTACTTGGAGAGTTAGAAAGTTTTCTAAAAAAACTATCTAGCTTTAATTTCAAGAAATCAAGATAATATTTGTATATGAAAAGCGTTTACGGACTTTTCAATCCGATTTTATTTATAAATTTACCCCCATTCCAAAAGTAAAATACAACTAAGCCCTACGATATGAAATTTATTGTTTCCTCTTCTGCCCTTTTAAAGCAGCTTTCGGCGATCAATGGTGTAGTCACCACCAATCCGGTAGTTCCGATTTTGGAAAATTTTCTTTTTGAAATCAAAGACAGTTTATTGACGATCACTGCTTCGGACCTTCAAACGTCAATGATTACTGAAATCAACGTAGAAGCCAAAGAAGACGGAAATATCGCAGTACCTGCAAGGATTTTGATCGAAACGTTGAAAAACCTTCCGGAGCAGCCTGTAACTTTCAGCATAGATCATGACACTTATGCTGTGGAAATCAGCTCTGATAATGGACGCTATAGATTGGCTGGAGAGAATGCCACAGACTTTCCAAAAATCCCAACTGTCAATAATGCGACTACTGTGGATATGTCCACAGAGGTACTTTCCAGTGCTGTTTCCAATACCATTTTCGCGACCAGTTCTGATGAATTGAGACCTGCAATGACTGGTGTATATATCAACCTTAGCGATACCAATACTACTTTTGTAGCAACTGACGGTCACAGATTGATACGCTATAGAAGAGTGGACGTGGCTTCTTCCAGTCCTGCGAGCTTAATTATTCCAAGAAAAGCACTCAATCTTCTAAAATCCACTTTACCATCCGAAAATGTACCGGTAAGTGTGGAATTTAACCAATCGAACGCCTACTTCAAGTTCAACAATATTAAAATGATCTGCCGTCTGATTGATGAGAGATTCCCGGATTATGAAAACGTAATTCCTGCGGACAATCCAAACATCATGACCATCGATCGTCAGGACTTATTAAGCTCACTTCGTCGTATCGCGATTTATGCCAATAAGACCACACATCAGGTGAGATTGAAATTGACCGGATCCGAATTGATGATCTCTGCGGAGGATTTGGATTTCTCTAATGAGGCAAATGAGAGATTATCTTGCGAGCATGATGGAGAGGATATCGAAATCGGATTCAACGCCAAATTCTTGGTGGAAATGTTGAACAATCTTTCTTGCAAAGAAGTCAGCCTGAAGTTCTCCGCACCAAATAGAGCAGGTTTGATTTTGCCAGCTGAGCAGGACGAAAATGAAGATATCCTGATGCTCGTAATGCCTGTAATGCTCAACAATTACGTGTAATTAATCAACCAAACAACCCTATAGCTTAAAGCCCGGTTCTGCATTTGTGGAATCGGGCTTTTTTGTAACCCTCCAAGGGATTTTAAACCCTTGGAGGGTTCGTCAAAAGTTACTTTAGATCCTTGACTTGATTCTTTCAAAGATTTGAAACATCTTCCAAGATCATTTTTAATTAATAGAATATGTGGAGAAATTTAATCTTCATTTTGCTTTTTATCTTTTTCTCCTGTGCAAATAAGACTGATCAATTTTCATTTACTCCTATACAAGTAGATAAGTCGCTATTAGTCTCTGAAATAGGAAAAAGCTTGGAAATCATTGAGGTCAAAACGAAGTATCCAATTTCTGGTACCCCAACTATCCGCAAATCTGATCATTATTTTTATTTGTTTGAAGAAGGAATTGTATTTAGTCTTCATCAGATAGAAAAGAGTGGCGCGGTACGAAAAAGTATTGATTTTGGATTTGATGATAAATTGAATGCCAACGCAATTACCCAAATCATTACTCAAAATGATAGTATTGGAATAATCACCTATGGCCAGCAAATCACTTGGTTAAATGAAGAATTAGAAGAGACTGGAACAGAGAAACTACCTTTCAAGGCTAAAGTTCATTTCAGAAAAGATTCAAATACAATAGCGTACACAAATGGTATAGATGATGGAGAATGGGACATTGTAAGCTACGGTTTCAGTAGTTCCAAATCCTATTTACCCATTGATAAAAACCGGTACCGCTTTTACAACCAGACTTTCTCACCTTTTTCCAATTGGAATGGAAAAACACTATTCTCTCAGGCATTTAATGATACAATTTACATTTGGGATCAAGTCGATTTCAAACCGCTATTTCAGGTAGATTTTGGAGCAAATGCTGTAACAAAAGATCGATTTTCCCAAATTCAAGGTGCAATGGATATGCTTCAGCTTTTCAATGAAAAGAAATACAGCTACTTACTAGGTGAAATCTATGGTTTGAATGGGAATAGAATACTATTTGGACTGAGTCAAAAAGGGAATCAAGCTTTGGGTTTATTGGATTTTAATTCTGGTGAATTGAAAATCTATCGTGGTTTGGTCGACAATTCAATTTCTGGGATCAACCTATTTGCCCCTCAGTTTGTAGAGGATGGAATATTGTATTTTGGTGTTTCCGGAGAACGGATTCTAGAGAATTCCGATAGGCTACCGGATTCCTTTAAACATAGATTATCCAATGATTATGCAAACTCCTATTTTATCTATTGTTTGGAGCTTAAAGATTAAAATCAATCGATTTACTAAAATTCCTCATCTCTAGTGATGATTTAAACCTTCGAGGTCTGAGAAAAGACCTCAAAGGTTCTTTTTCGTATCTCTCACCATTTTCAGATACAAACCCTCCACTCTTTCTCTGGCTCAGGGATGGCAGCAAAAATGAATCGGATAATCTTGTCTTTAGATCCTGATTTTTTAATATAGGAACCCAAAAAGCCATAATGGAACCTTTTCTCCCCAGCCAGTTTCTATATCATCACTAGCTATCAAATATTTTTCTTCACTGATGACTTGTTTGGAGGATTTGTTTTTCCCACCCACTTCTAAAGTTAATCCATTCACCCAAAAGTCTCCTTTTTTGGGCTCAAACACTTCGTATCCTGCATTCAGCAACTGATTTAGGAGGAAAGTCTCTCGAAGAGCTCCTTTATCCGGGGAGGAGTTGATGGCAAAAGAAAGGTTTGTGTTTTCAAGATATAATTTATCCGGTTTTTGTAATCTTGAGATTCCTTTGCCTTTTGTAAGTAAAACGTTTAGAATTCTTGCATCTTTCAACTGATAGATATGCTCTAAAATCCGATCTCTAGAAATACTTAGTTTAGCGGAAATAGCCGAAACATTGGGTTTGAAGGGGGCAGATTCAGCAATCACTCCAAGTAATTTTTTGACCTTAGCGGCTGTGCCGGCATTATAGGAAGAGATATAGGCCAGGTCTGTGTCTACTACTGTATTGATTATTTGTTCGAGTTTAGATCCATACTCATGTTCACCTTCTATAAAAACTGGGAGGTATCCTCTGCTGAGGTATTTTTCAAAATGGGGCAATGGACGGAATTTTGAAATTACTTCTTGGCTTATTTCCCGATGCCTTTTTTGTAGATCCTCAAGGGAAAAAGAAGGAAAGTCAACCACCTCAGATAGCTTAAGGTATTCCCTGAAGGATAATCCAGGTAGGGAGTAACTAATTACCCGTCTGCTTAGGTCCGATTCTCCTCGATAAATATCCAAGGCAGAAGAGGCTGAAAAAATCACCTGAAGCTGGGGTAACCCATCATAAATATTCTTCAGTTCCCTCGACCAATTGGGGTATTTGTGCACTTCATCTATCAATAAAACTTGGCCTCCCTTCTGAAACCAACTCATAGCAGTATCCAATAAAGTATTTTGATAAAACCAAGGATGATCTGCTGTGACATATAGGCCATTTACCTGATTTTTGGATAAGGTGAATTTGAGGTGCTGAAGCATGAGTGTGGTCTTTCCTGCACCCCTTGGTCCTTTAATACCAATCATTCGCTGATTCCAATTGATCTTTTTACTCAAAAACCTTTGAAAATCCTCTTTTATTGCCAGCAGCAATGAATCCTGAAAATCGATCAATACTTGCATAATGAAGTTTTAAAACTACATAAAAATACTAATTTTGTTGTTTTAAAACCACAAAAAATATATAAAGTCATTTTCTTTTGGCCGAGCTACTTTGGCAGATCCATTTCGGTTTTCTGATTTTCCAGATTGAAGTTGTTTATTAAAATCAAAAATATTGTTTTCGTAAAAAAGATAGATCGGAGATTAAACCTTCGAGGTCTGAGAAAAGACCTCAAAGGTTCTTTTTCGTATCCCTCAACATTTTCAGATACAAGCCCTCCACTCTTTCTCTGGCCCAGGGAGTTTTTCTCAGAAAGGATAAACTGGACTTGATGGATGGATTATGCGTAAAGCAACGTATGGTAATCCGCTCTCCGAGTTCTTCCCATCCATAATGTGCCACCAATTGTTCCAAGATGGTATCGAGTCGAAGCCCGTGAAGAGGATTGTTAGGTTGATGTTCCAAAGGGTTATAGTTATTAGGAATTAGTTATAAGTTATTGTTATCTGGCTTCGTTAGAAGCTGGACTATTTCATTGGAATTATAAATCCTGCCTTCGGAAAAGCAGGATAACTTTCTATCATTTGTACTTCTGCCAACCGCCTACTGGACACTGTTTACTGCAAACTGCCTACTACACCGGCTGTATCAAATCCCATAAATTTCCATAAAGGTCTTTGAAAACCGAAACGATTCCGAATTCCTCCTTGGCAGGCTCCCGGATAAATTCCACACCTTTGGAAATGTAGTTTTCATAATCCCGATAAAAGTCATCTGTATACAAGAAAAACATCACTCTTCCTCCTGCCTGCATTCCGATTTGCTTTTCATGGGCCTCATTCGCTGCTTTAGCCAAAAGCAGATGACAGCTCGAACCCGGAGGTGACACACGAACCCAGCGCTTGGTTTCGGAAAGTTGGGTATCCTCCAAAAGTTCGAAGCCCAAAACATGAGTATAGTAGGTGATCGCTTCGTCGTAGTCTTTGACTAAGAGGGAGATTTGTCCGAGTTGTTGGACCATAAATTTTTCAATTTGCTATAACAGGATACTTGAGCTTTAAACCAAATTTTAACCTTATTTCAAAGTCTAAGTTATCCAGAAACTCCTGCCATATTATTTCGTTTTCAATAAAGGCCGATTTTTCAAAAGTACCAACCTGATGAGATTTTCTTTTTCTTATATATTATTTTTAGTCCTCTTGATAAGCTCATTTGCTAATGCGCAAAAAATATCGGGAGGCTATACATTTGCAATAGATGATCAGCTACAGGAAAGAATCTATGCCATTGACCGATTAGAATTTTTCGAAGACACGTCTAATCAATTAAATTTTGAAACTGTTAGTCAACCTGGGTTTCAGGATAAGTTTAAAATTAATCCCGCTTTCTCTAAAGGTTTATTCAATCCGTCCAGTACTTATTGGGTAAAGGTATCTGTATTAAAGAATCCTCAAAGTGAATATTATTGGATTTTAGAATTTTATGATCAGACCATTGATCGAATTACTGCCTTTTTACCAGAAAAAAATACATATAAAACAATTGAATTGGGGGACCGTCTGCCATTTGAAAAGAGGGTATTTTCCCATAAAAATTTTGAAGTTCCAGTATCTAATCAAATTGAGGGAATAGACAACTATTATTTCAAAATTACTTCCTCTCAAAAAGCTGATATTAGGGTAGCTTTCAGATCAGTAAATCGTTTTGTTTACTATTCTCTAAACGAGTACTTTTTGTATGGTATTTTTTACGGGATGATTCTAATCATTACCCTTTACAACCTACTCATGTACGCCGCGATAAGGGAAGTCAAATATCTTTATTATGTTTTTTATCTTCTTTGTGTAGTAGGTTTTGCTATGTCGGTAGACGGTATAGGGTTTCAGTATTTATGGCCTAAAATGCCTTCGATCAATAACATAGCCGTTGGTATTTTTGGATTTGGCATCATTGTTTTTGCTATTTTGTTTTCTATCAAATTTTTAAATCTAAGACATCGCTATAAGCCAATGTATTTTACCCTAATGGCAACTTTAATTTTAAAAACTATACTGTTTTTATTGGGAGTTTTACAATTCAGGGAGTTATTGGAAATTCAATATTATGACATTCTCCCCTTTGCTTTGATCTTGGTAGCAAGTATTCAAGTTTGGAAAAAAGGATATAAGGTTGCTAGGCTATTTGTTATTGCCTACTCTATTTTATTTCTTGGAGTCTTTTTAAAAATTCTTATCCAAACAGCCTGGGTACCACATACTACCTTGATATATTATAGTTTACATATTGCTTTTTTGATAGAAATGCTATTACTCACCTTGGCATTGGGAGACAGAATCAAGATTTTGAAAGAGTCCAAAGATCAAGCTCTTTTGAGAAGCCTCCGTCAGGCTGAAATGAACGCGAAATTGAAAGATAAGGTCAATGCTGAATTAGAGCAAAAAGTGTTGGACCGGACTCGAGAGCTAGAATCAAAAACCTTTTTACTAGAGCAATCCAATCAGCAGTTAATAGAAAAAGATCAAGAAATCAAACGGATTAATTCACTCTTAGACAAAGATATCTGGAAGCTCAAATCACAGGTTAAAGAAGGTCTCAAAGCTAGGGTTACAAATAGAAAGATGGATTATCAGGAGTTTAAACTTATTTTTCCGGACCCTAATGCTTGCCATAGATATCTCGCAGAAATAAAATGGGGCAAGGGGTTTACCTGTAAATCATGTGGCTATCAAAAAGAAGCCCGAGCCCCAAAAATTTTCACTAAACGATGCGGAAAGTGTGGTCATTTAGAATCCAGTACAGCAGGGACTGTTTTTCATGGAATAAGAATTCCTCTTGAAAAAGCATTTTTCCTCTCCTACCTAGTTCTTTCAGGACAAAACAACTATACATTGGAGCAGATTTCGGAATTTTTGGATTTGAGAGTAAATGCTATCTCCAGCTTCAAAATCAAAATAAAATCAGTCCTTTCAGAGTCCCAAAATAGTCATCCAGATTGGGAAGATCTTTTGCTTGATCAGAGCTCAAAAATGAAGGAAAATGCAATTTCTGACTAAGCAAAACAAGCTTGATATTGAAGCGGGAAAGAAAAGTAAAAAATACTTGTATTTTGATCATTTGAGCATTTTTTCTTGAAATCCAAGAGGGAATTTCTTTAAATTATTCAATCGATTTCGAGGGTCAAACCTAATTTTTTTCTTCAAATATTACCTCTCAGTAATTGGGTGTATATAGTTTCATATTGAAGAGCCGGACATTCCGGATTTTTAAAAACTAAACCCATAACCTTTATGAAAAAATTACTACAAAAAGGGAGTAATGGAAAACTGATCCTCTGGGTCTGCCTCCTTCTCTTTTTAAAAAGCAGTCATGTCCTTTATGCTCAACAAAATGAAATCAGGGGCACAGTAGTGGATTCGACAGGCGAACCACTTCCAGGAGTCAATGTGGTGATCAAAGGTTCTACCACAGGCACAGTAACAGATTTGGATGGAAGATATAATTTGAATGTCGCGCCAAACTCTGTTCTTATCTTTTCATTTGTAGGATTTACTACCCAGGAAATACCTGTAAATGGGAGAAATCAAATCAATGTTACTTTAGGCGATGACACATCTGATCTTAGCGAGTTTGTCGTTGTGGGTTACGGCCTGCAGCGAAAAAGTGATTTGACAGGTTCCATCTCTTCAATAAAATCAGAGGAAATTTCAAGACTTCCAGTTTCAGATGTAACACAATCTCTTCAGGGTCGAGTATCGGGAGTTCAGATAACTTCTAATTCAGGAGCTCCAGGTGCGGGAACTACAGTGAGGATTCGAGGTGTAGGAACACTTAATAACGCTAATCCACTTTTCGTGGTGGATGGAATGCTATTAGATGATATAGATTTCTTAAATCCCAATGATGTTGAATCAATGGAAGTTTTAAAAGACGCATCAGCAACGGCAATCTATGGTTCCAGAGGAGCTAACGGCGTTATAATTGTGACGACCAAACAAGGTAGCTTTAATGCTAAGACCAAAATAAGTGTAGATGCCTATACAGGTGTACAGCAAGTGGAAAGAAAAATTGACTTAGTCAATGCGAGACAATTTGCCGAATTAGCCAATGAATTAGAGCAAAACGTCGGAAACCAACCACTGTACAATGTAAATGATTATGGAATAGGTACAGACTGGCAAGATCAAATCTTCCGTAACGCACCTATTAACAATGTCACTGTAGGAGCTTCTGGAGGAAATGCCAATACGAGTTATAACTTAAGTATCAATTATTTCGATCAAAAGGGAATCATCAAGGAATCTGAGTTTGAAAGATTAACCGTAAGGTTGAATAATCAATATAAGTTTAACGATGCAGTCACTTTTGGTCATAATTTCTCCTTCATCTATTTCAATCAGCAAAATGAACCAGGTGTTATTGGAAATGCCTACAGAGCGTATCCAATTTTTTCACCAAGAAATCCGGATGGAACATATACAAATACAGCACCGGTAGGAAACCCTGTGGCTCAATTTGAATATAATTCCAATAATAGAAACCATAGTTATCGGGGAGTGGGCAACTTCTTTATGGATGTAAAATTTCTCAAAAATTTCTCCTTTAGAAGTAATCTAGGGCTAGACTTAGAATTCCAAGATGGAAAAAGTTTTACTCCCGTATTCTTTGTATCTCCAACTCAGCAAAATTTTGAAAATTCAGTTTCTGCTTTTAATTCAAGAAACAGAAACATCCTTTGGGAAAATACTATCAACTTTAATAAAGAGTGGGATGATCATCGTTTAAATTTATTGGGTGGTATAACTACTCAAAGTTTTTACACTGAAACTCTTTCGGGAAGTAGAAGAAATATCCCTGGCGATGATCCTTCACTTTGGTATTTGAGTGCTGGAGACTTGACCACTCAGACCAATTCCAATACCGCAGGGGATTGGGCAATGCTCTCTTATCTTTTCCGGGCAAACTACACTTATAAAGATAAGTTCTTAGTTACGGGTACTTTTAGAAGAGATGGATCTTCACGTTTTGGAAGAGAAAACCGCTATGGAAATTTTCCTTCTTTGGCTTTAGGATACAGACTTATTCAAGAAGGCTTTTTGCAAAATCAGAACCTCCTTTCCAATCTAAAGATCAGAGGTAGCTGGGGTATTATTGGAAATGACAAAATTGCTTTTTATGAGGGAAGACCAGTAGTGACAGGCAATCAAAATGCTGTTTTTGGAGCTGATGAAAGCTTGATTTTCGGAGCAACCTTATTAAGATTGGCCAATCCATTCATTCAATGGGAGGAGACAGTTACCTCTAATTTAGGATTAGAATTTGGGTTTTTAGACGATAGATTAACAGGTGAAATCGATTACTACTACCGAAGAACCAATGACATTTTAGTTGGAGTTCCGATTCCCGCTTATGTGGGCGCAAGCAACAATCCAGTAATAAATGCAGCATCTGTAGAAAATAAAGGACTGGATATAACTTTAAATTGGAGGGATCGCAAAGGAGAATTCGGATATAATTTCGGAATTGTTGCCTCCACAGTAAACAACAAAGTATTGGATATTGGAGAGGGTAACGAAGCCATTTTCGCAGGTGCTGTAGGAATCAGCGGACTACTCGGTAGCCGTACGGTGGTAGGTGAATCAATTGGTCACTATTATGGGTACAAGACTATTGGTGTTTTTCAAAATCAGGAGCAAATCAACAACACCCCTAGAAGAGGCCCAGAAAGACCTGGAGATCTGATTTTTCAAGATACCAATGGAGACGGAGTTGTTAACAATAATGACCGGGTCATTTTAGGTAGCCCAATCCCAGATTTGATATTTGGATTCAATCTCGGATTTGATTATAAGGGATTTGACTTTAGAGCAGATTTCAATGGGACTTTAGGAAATGAGATTTATAACTCCAAAAAACAGGTTCGATTCAATACTTACAATTTTGAAACTTCTTTCTTAGATCGTTGGACTGGTGAGGGCACGAGTGACTCAGAACCTCGAGTAACAAACGGAGGCCATAATTATGAAGTGTCAGATCGATTTATCGAAGATGGTTCTTTTATGCGACTTAGAAATCTTCAAATTGGATATACCTTCTCCCAAGGAATGTTGGAAAAAGCCAAACTTCAAAATTTGAGGCTATATATATCCGGAACTAACTTATTCACCATCACAAACTACTCTGGATACACCCCTGAAATAGGTGGAGGAAATGTCCTGGGTACTGGTTTTGACAATGGGATTTATCCGATAGCCAGAACAGTAAACGTAGGAATTACTGCCAACTTCTAAATCATGACCCAAAATGAAAAATAGCATAAACAAAAAAATACTTTCTTGGACATTAATCGCCGGTCTGAGTCTAGGCTTAGGCGCTTGTTCAGATGATTTTCTAGATAGAGCCCCAAAAGGGGAACTTACTTCCGATAATTTCTTTCAGGATGCCAACCATGCGGAACAAGCAGTCAATGCCATTTATTCACATTTAAGAAATTTCAATGTTCATGTATTTTCTTACATTGGATTGACGGATATAGCCTCCGACGATGCCGATAAAGGATCTGTCCCAGGAGATGCTGGATTCCTTCAGGATATTAACGATTTTACCTTTGATGCCAATAATACAGCAGTGAATGGGACTTGGAGGGGGTATTATCAAGGTGTTTTTCGAGCCAACCAGGTATTAGCAAATATCCCGAGAATTGCTATGAATGAACAGCTTAAAACCCAATACTTAGCTGAAGCTAGATTTCTTAGAGCCTATTTTTATTTCTTTTTAGTCCGAGCCTATGGTGATCTTCCTTTGATAGATCGTCCCCTGAATCCTGCTGAGTACCGTCAAGCAAGAGTACCAAAGGAAAGAATATATGAATTTATAGAAGAAGATCTTCAGTTTGCTGCAGACAATCTACCTGAAAAATCTGAATACAGTGCCTCAGACTTGGGCAGAGCGACATCAGGAGCTGCCAAAGCATTTCTTGCAAAAGTCCATTTATTCCAAAATGATTTTCAGGCGGCATTTCAAGTTGCGCAAGAGGTAATTTCCAGTGGTGAATATGCCCTTTATCCCGACTATGAAGCAATCTTCCGAAAAGAAGGTGAGCACAGTTCAGAATCCATTTTTGAAGTTACCACAGTTGCACTAGAACAAGGAGGAGGAGGATCTCAATTCAACGAGGTGCAGGGAATACGGGGAAACCCAAATAACGGTTGGGGATTCAACAGCCCATCTGCCAATTTAGTTGCTGCTTTTGAGCAGGGAGATCCCAGATTGAGAGCCACGGTCATTAGTAACGGTGATACACTCCCCAGTGGGGAAGTTGTTCGGGCTGACCCCAATATGGGCCCTAATGCAAGATTTAGCAGAAAAGCATGGTTACCAGAGCGTCCTCCTATTGGATTTGGAAATTCAGGAGCAAATATTCGTTTATTTAGATATTCCGACCTCTTGTTGATTGCTGCTGAAGCTGCCAATGAAATCGGAAATCAATCTCAGGCCTTGAATTATCTAAATCAGGTAAGAGCCCGGGCTAGACAAGGAAACTCAAGTATTCTGCCAGACGTCACAACTACCAATCAGACTGAATTACGGCAGGCAATATGGAGAGAAAGAAGAGTGGAGTTGGCTATGGAGCAACACCGATATTTTGATATAGTGAGGCAAGGAAGAGCCCAACAAATTTATCAAAATTTAGGTATAACATGGGTTCCAGGCAAACACGAAGTATTTCCAATCCCACAGGCTGAAATTGATATCAGTGGTGGAACTTTACTGCAAAACCCGGGATATTAACAAGAGGGATACCTATCCAAATCCGGACAATGGAAAATGATTCTTGTCCGGATTTTTTCTTTCCTTCTGCATGAATGGAGTGGTTATTCCGAAAAAATCATTCAGAAGTTAGATTATTCCTCGAATAATTAATCTAAAACCAAATGCTAAAAATGAACAGAAAAATTCAACTTAAAATATTCTTTGCTTTCTTTATAATTCTTGTTTCTTGCAATGAAAAAGAAACGCAAGCATCTTTAGAAATAGATGCTTATGAGCAGCATGTGGAACTTCGGTGGTCCCCATCGGAAGAAATAGATTCTTACTCCATCTGGGTCTCTTTAGATGGCGCCAATTTCACTCAAAGAGGGGAGACTAAAGATACTTTATTTTTGGATTTTGTGTCAGATCTTGGCAGTGAACTTCAACTTCAATATGAAGTGAAGGCCTCCAATGAAGGTGATTTCACAACTATTGCTTCTGGTTCTGCCCAGACGCGAAAAATGACCGATGAAGAACTCTTGGACATGGTGGAATATTACACATTTAGATACTTTTGGCATGGAGCAGAATCCAATTCAGGCATGGCACCTGAAAGAATCCACCTCGACGGCGAATACCCCCAAAATGATGCTCATATCGTGACAACAGGAGGAACAGGCTTTGGACTATTCGGTATTATCGCTGGAATTGAGAGAGGCTGGGTATCCCGAAAAGAAGGTTTAACTCGAATGGAAAAGATTGTAGGCTTTTTGGAATCTGCAGACCGATACCACGGAATTTGGGGCCATTGGATCGATGGTCAAACCGGTAAAACAAAAGCATTTAGCAAAAAAGATGACGGAGCCGATTTGGTAGAGTCTGCATTTCTTATGCAAGGACTATTGGCGGTAAGAGAATATTACAAAAACGGAAACTCAGAAGAAAAAGCTTTATCAGACCGGATCCATACTCTTTGGCAAGAAATGGAATGGGATTGGTTTACCCAAGGGGGTAAAAATGTACTTTACTGGCATTGGTCTCCAAATTTTGAATGGGATATGAACTTTGCTTTGGAAGGATACAATGAATGCTTGATAACTTATGTCTTGGCCGCATCCTCTCCTACTCACACCATTGACCCTGAGGTATATCATCAAGGCTGGGCAAGAGGAGGGGATATCAAAACTACAGCGAATGCTTATGGATACGAGTTGCAACTCAGCCATAATGGATCCCAAGAATACGGAGGGCCCCTATTTTGGGCGCATTACTCTTATTTGGGCTTAAACCCGATGGGGTTACAAGACCGCTATGCAGACTACGAAAAGGAAAATCGTAATCACACCCTCATAAATAGGGCTTGGTGTCTTGATAACCCAGGAAACTTTAAAGGTTATGGAGAGGACTTATGGGGATTGACAGCTTCCTATTCTGTAAATTTTTACAATGCCCACAAACCAGGAAATGATACAGGAGTTATTTCTCCAACGGCTGCTATTTCTTCTATTCCCTATACTCCCAATGAATCCATAGCCGTCATCAAAAACCTCTATTACAACTACGGAGATAAAACTTTTGGAAAATATGGTTTCTATGATGCTATGAGCCCACATCACGAATATTTCCCAAATCGTTATTTAGCAATTGACCAAGGTCCCATGATAGCCATGATTGAAAACCACAGAACCGGTTTAGGATGGAAATTATTCATGAATGCTCCAGAAGTAATAGAAGGATTAAAAAAGTTAGATTTTACCCACCCATAAAATTTCAATTTTACTAAATGCTCCAAGTGATTTTTCTCTTGGAGCTTTTTAAGCATTTTAAAATCCAGGAAAGATTGTGGAATTTAGTATGCTTAGCTTTGAGACATAAGAAATGCTTTGGCAATTATTTCTAGATCAATTAACTATGTTTCTTTCTACCACAACCTTCCCAATTGATTCAAAGTTTCCCGCTCTTTTTGATAGCTTTTTCGGATCACCCAAATAAATCCGAGCCAAAACCCGATCCCGGTGATCAGGCAATAAACAAAGAAAGCGAAAGAGAGATGGGGTTGAATAGCAATCAAAAAGAAGCTAAGCCCAATTCCATAGGTCAGATAAATGATGGGCGTCCATACAAATTGAATTCTTTTGCGGTTTTCATAGTATCGGCGGACTTTTTCCACAAAAACAGCCGTAGCCTGATGAGGTTGGAGCTGACGGAGCTGAAAGCGACTCCACAACTCCAAGAATACCCGAATCCCGAGGGAGCCAAGCATCAGCGAAAGTCCCATGATCAATTTCCAATCTCCAAATTGACCAATTTCATAAAAGAAGAAAGCTAAGACAAGCAATGTGGTCGATAAGATTCCTATAGTCCAATATTGGTCTTTTTTCAGCTTTTTGAGAGCTGACTTGGCCAAACTCAGTATTTGGTCTGCCTGTAGTGTGGGAGACTTTTTAACTTGTGAATTATAAATCGACTGAAGGGGATCAAGTGTTTCCATGGCTGATACAGGGATAAAGTTGTTTTTTGATTCGATGAATTTTGACGCGAAGATTTTCCGAACTCAGGCCCAAGGTTTCTTCAATGGTGGCGTAAGGGATGCCCTCCAACACCATCAATATAAGTAGTCGATTTTGAGGGCTGAGCTGATCAATGCAGGCATACATGCGTTGAATCTGTTGCTCCTTTTCAGGATCGTATTCCGACTGAGGTTGAATCGCTAATTCCATTGCTTTTTGGGCTTCTTTCTTTTCTTTTTTCAAATGAAGCAAGCAGGTATTCACGGCAATTCGATAAATCCAGGTTTGCCAATTCGCTTCCTCTCGGAATTGCTTTCTGTGAATCCAAGCTTTTACGAAGGTTTCTTGTAAGGCGTCCTCAGCCAAGGCACTGTCTTGTCTGAAATAGCCCAAGCAGAGCCGGAAGACCGCATCCTTGTGTTCCTCAAATCGGGTTTTGAATAGTTTTTCTTCTTTGCTGCTGCTCAAGGCTTTTTTCGATGGCTAATTATTAGAGTATGCTTCTTGGGTATTGTTACAAAATCCGAAAATTTTTTCTCCAATAGAAAAAATCTAGAAATCTGTAACAATCTGAAGGGGGCACACTCTAAGCCTTAAAAATCACAAAAAATGAAAACGACTACGAAAACCATGAACGCACACCAATTAGATTTGCTCGACGAGTGGAGAACCGAACTAAGTATACGCTGTAAAAATGGAATCAATTTTATTTTTGGAGCGGCATTAATCTGGGCAGGAATTGCAGTGATCTGGAATCTTGAGTTGAGCTTGTACAATCAAAGTATTCTCACTTTTTCTATTTCTGGACTAATGCTCCCACTGGCATGGGGCTTCGGGAAAATCATGAAAACGGCTTGGAATGTGGAAGGAAATCCCCTGAATAAGGTTGGGATGATTTTCAACCTGGCTCAACTCTTTTATTTCCCTTTTCTATTTATCCTTTTGGGAAATAAGCCTGAATACTTTGCCTTGGGTTATGCCATCATCACCGGAGCACATTTCTTTCCCTATGCCTGGTATTATAAGACCAATTGGTTTGGTTTTTTTGCCGGGCTGATTCCATTTGGATCGTGGATCCTTTCCATTTACTTCCCAGAAATGATCGGACTGATCCCTGCTTTTGTTTCGGGCTGTTTGGGGATTTTGGGGCTGGGATTGGTGAGGGATTATCGATTAAAAATCGGGCAAGGTAATCAGGCAGCAATCCTCTGAGGTTTCAAAAATCAGCTGTTCAGGATTTGCAATCCTGAACCAGGATCCTAGGATTTTCAATCCGGATACATCTTTTAGTCTCTGTTTTAAAGAGAATTGGGATTTAGTGAATAAAAATCTTCTGATCGAGCTTCGAGATTACAAATCTCGAAGAGCTGAGAGCAAATTATAAATATGCTTTATCCAAGAAAAATAGGTATTAAAAAATGATTAAACTTTTGATTTTTTAGTTGATTTAAGAGAATATTTTTTTAACTTTTAGTCTTTAACTTCTAATTTTTCCGACCTATGGATCATCAGGAACAAATAATAATAATGGTCTTAAAGTGATAACTGGTCTACGATGAAAAAGTCAATAGTTTTATTTGCTCTAGGTGTTTGCTGTCTCTCCTGTAACCAAAACAAATACCCTATCGGTATTTTTCCAGAGGAAGCGACCAATTTGTCAGTAATCAATTCCCCATTTGATGATGTTAACTCAGACATACCTGCAATCACATTTGGATTTAAAATTGTTTTTTTCATCCAATCGAATTAATTCCCAACCCAATCACTTTAATTTGGTGGAATCTAATCTTGGATTTTATTGGGATAAATCAGAGGGATTCTTAAGAGTAGATCAAGGAAATACTCTTTTTGATACTTGGTTGAGAGATTGGGTGAGAAAAACGGAAACGAATTTCAATGAAAAAGGTCCTTACACCTTCATTGATTCGGAAGCTGGAGAAATTTTGCTTTTTAGCCGGGACAATTCCGAGGGCGTTTATTCCATTCTTTCCGAACCCCGAGAAGCTAACTCACAGGAGATCGATGGTGCTGAGGCATCTTTGAGACTAATGGAAAATGGATCGAGTGAAATGTACCCCTCCTTTTATGGAGGCGATTATTTGAAAGGTGCTGGAGTAGAAAGCCAAGGCCGACCTGAAAAAATGCTATTCAGCTCGGATCGGGATGGGGTATTTGATATTTATGAGGTGGATCTTCCGGCAAGCGGGTCCGTGCTGGAATTCCTTCAAAGTGCCGAAGAAAAGGAAATCCAAAAAATCGGGATCAATACCACGTCTAATGACCACATGCCATTTGTCTATGGGGATATGCTGGTATTTTCCTCAGACCGTCCGGGAGGATATGGAGGCTACGATTTGTATTACTCGTTTCGCAGCGGAGATGGCTGGACCGAGCCGGAAAACTTTGGCCCCAAAGTCAATTCCGAATTCGATGAATACCGACCTGTGGTATCGGACGCTTGGGAATTTGAAAATCAATTGATGATTTTCTCCTCCAACCGTCCCGGTGGATTGGGTGGATTTGATTTGTATTTTGTTGGTATCCCGAAGTTTTAAATTGCAAAAATTAAAGTCAATGTTTGAAACCTTCGAGGTCAAAAAGACCTCAAAGGTTAGCTTCCTGGATGAGCAAAGACATGAGCTGAATAATATTCCTCCAAAAAACGATTGATCTTTTTATCCAAAGACCAAAGTTGCAGTCCGTTTTCCAGACACGCTAAAATAATGACAGTGTCAATAAGGCCTATTCCCTGATTCAACAGTTTGTATTTTTGGGAAAAAAGGCCTGCGTGGTATCCAAGATTTGAATCTTTGATTTTTGGTGTGTTTTGATAAAAAATGTCCAGTATTTCCATTTCTCTTTTCCCTCTTGCTCCCTGGACCAATTCCCCAAAAATGATATTCAAGGTCCAAACTGATCGTTGGTCTAAAAGACTCTGGCAGCTTGAGAAATAAGATGGATTGGCTTTGAAATACTCAATCCAAATGGAAGTGTCAAAGATTACGCCCATTAAGAATTGTTTTTATTCCTAAGTTCCTCTGCCGTCCAATAAAAGTCTAGGGGTTCAGCCACAATTTCCTGAGCAGCGGATCTAATTTTTTGAGTAGCAATATATTCCTCCAAAGCTATTCGGAGCGTTTCGCTGATGTTTTTCGCCTTAGAAAGCTCCATGGCTTCGGCAATCAACTCATCAGATATCAAGGCAGTTACTTTCATTGTAATCAGATTTTGCCCTAATATACGATGATTGATCGTATAATTGTTTCAATATATAAAACCTTCGAGGTCTCAGCTGTTCAGGATTTGTAATCCTGAACCACGATCATAGGATTTTTAATCCGGGTACACCTATTAGTTTGTGTTTTAAAAAAGAATTTGGATTTAGAGATTAAAAATCTCCAGATAGAGCTTCGAGATTGCAAATCTCGAAGAGCTGGTCGTATAAATGTTTCAGAACAAAACCTTGGAGGTCTCAGCTGTTCAGGATTTCAGCTGTTCAGGATTTGTAATCCTGAACTTCGATCATAGGATTTTCAATCCGAATAAACCTTTTAGTTTCTGTTTTAAATAGAATTTGGATTTAGAGATTAAAAATCTCCGGATAGAGCTTCGAGATTGCAAATCTCGAAGAGCTGGTATGACACCTCAAAGGTTCTTGCGTTTTTTCAGCTTTCTGATTTCAGCTTTATGACTTACTCAACTTTCTTCCTTTCCCCCCGAAAGGTCCCATTAGGCTGAATAAAACTTACCGCGATGATCTCCCCATCTTTTTCCTCAAACTTCACCTTAAAACCTTCCAGGACCTTCAGGTTAAATTCATGCTCGCCGATATTGACCAGTTCGTACTCAGGCTGACCGGGCACAAAGGCATAGAGCTTTTCCTCCTTGATGTAAACCTTCACCTCCTGCACGCCCATCAGGAGGTAGGCTCCTTCGTACTTTTTCAAGTCATCCACCGAAAGCTCATTTGCCTTTGGTGTCCGCTTGAATTCGATCGGATCGAGGGTTGGTTCAAAAGCAGCTTTTAATCCGGAAATATCTCCGGTCATATTACTGACAAACTGAAAAGGAAAGGCATTGTCCTTATTGGGTTCTCCCTGATAAATCAGATACATATTGAAGGTGTCGTAATCTTTGTGTTCCAAGAATCCACCCAACAGCCCCGTCTGCACAAAGAGCGTATCATTTTTCAGGTCAATCTCCATCTTGCCGTAGCCGGGATGTTCGTAAGTGCCGGTATAGTCCATCAGTATGTGGGAAGGTTTGGTCAGGCTGGCTTTGGCCGTAGAGTCGGCAGCCGCTTTGGCTTTGGCTTGTGCTTCTTTGGCTTCCTCGAGTCGCTTGACAGTCTCGCCCAACCAATCTGCAGGCTCCAGATTCAGCATGCGATCGGCAATCATATTCCGGACGACATTGGGAAGGGGAGAGCCATTTTGATTGGTCAGAATCATGATTCCCAGACTGTCTATAGGGAAGAAGGAGGCGGAAGCTGAAAATCCGTCGATATTTCCCCCATGCTCCACCCGGTAGTGACCTCGGTAAGAGGCCAAAAACCAGCCATAGCCATAGTTGGAAAACTGTACATCGGGATGCTCTTTGGAAGGGGTGCCAGCAGACACCACCATCTGGGCACTCATCGCTTCCTTGACGTAGTCTTCGGGGATGATTTGTTCGCCCTTGAATTTCCCACCGTTGATCCAGGTGATGAGCCAGTTGGACATTTCGGACACGCTGGAGTTGATCGCTCCTGCAGGACCCATAGCTGCGATATTGTAGTAATCCATCCGCTTGGTTTTTCCATCCAAGTCCACCGAGTAGCCAAAGGATTTGTCTGCCTCCTTTTCCATCTCCGGAATGCGGAAATTGCTTCGGGTCATGCCCAGTTTATCAAAAAAGAGTTCCTTGACATTCTGCTCCCAGCTTTTGCCCGTGAGTCGGGCACCGATTTCTCCTTGGAGGAAAAACATCCAGTTATTGTAATACCACTGTTGCCGCAATCCGGTGAAAGGCTCCTGGAATTCGATGCGCTTGATCAGTTCGGATTTAGACTCGGAAGGAAACATAAACCAGGAAAAGTCATGCCTAGGCAACCCGGTCCGATGGGCCATCAAATCCTTGACGATGATTTGTTCATTCATCCAGGGTTCTGCGAACCGGAGTTCTGGAATGTATTTGCTGGGCCTCTCGTCAAAGTCGATTTTTTCATCCTTTCTCAAAACACCCAAAACTGCCGATGTAAAGGCCTTGGAAGAGGAACCGATGGCAAAAAGGGTGTTTTCAGTTACCGGAACCTGATTTTCTACATCCTTGTAGCCAAATCCTTTGGCATAGACGATTTTATCCTTTTGAACAATAGCTACAGCAAAACCTGGCGTATTCAGCGCAATGCGGGCTTTTTCGAGTTCGGTTTCGAGTTGTTTAAAATTAAAATTTTTACTCTGTCCGTAACCGAAGGAAATCGATAGTAGGATCAGAATCGGAGTTAATAATTTTTTCATAAGTGGGTATTAAAGGTCTTCTACAAAAAAGATAGCATTTTGATTCAGGTCATACAGGCCAAATTCATGGGTTCCCCAAGGAGTATTCAAGCGAAGCTTATCTGGAGGGATCACTCCTTTGGTGACTAAAGCTTCGAAATAGGTTTGGATGTTTTTTACAAAAATCCGGACGACTGATCCCCCCAACAAGGGGTCCTCAGGAGTATCAGCATGCCATTGAAGATGAAGCCAAATCTCATTTAGCCTAATTCCTGCATACATCCCATCTCCAAACTCCCTACTGAATCCCAAGTTATTGCTATACCATTCCACATCTCTTTCGATATTCTGGGAGGGAAGGACAGGGACTGCTTGGAGAAACTCAGTGGTCACGATATGTCAAAGTGTTTGTTGTAATCTTTCCAAAATCTCCCGGATTTCCACGATGCTTTCCCACTCTCTATCCCGCTCTCCATGTTCAATGCCTACATAGCCGTGATAGTCATGGGAAAGAACGATTTTCATCATCCGCTCATAGTCCAATTCAGACTCATTTCCGGCATCATCCCAAACTTTCGGCTTGAGACTCACTCCGGTAGCCAGTGGCATGAGTTCGTCTACACCTCGATAGGAATCGTAAGAAACTTGATTTCCATCCACTGCTCCAATTCTAAAGTTCCCGAAATCTGGAAGGGTTCCCGCCAATGGATGTTGAACATTCCGGATAGTTTCTGCCAGCCATTTTCCATTGGAGGAAAATCCTCCGTGGTTTTCGATCACGATATGGGTCCCATAAGGAGCCGCAAATTCACAAAGCTGCCGAATGCCGTCGGTTACCAATTTGGATGCTTCGGTCGCATCAGCAGGGTTTTCCGACCAGGCAATATCTGAGTAGCCGTTAACTCGTACAGTATGACATCCCAAAAATTTTGCAGCCTCTATCCATTTTTTATGTTTTTCCACGGCTTCTTTCCGGTCTGCATCGGATCGAGCTCCCAACATCCCCTCCCTATCTACCATAATCAGAACCTGAGTAATCCCTTCATTTTCGCAGCGGGTATTCATTTCTTTCAAATAGGTCTGATCCTGGGCTTTGTCCATAAAAAACTGGTTCACATACTCCACGGCCTGGATGCCATGCTTTTTAGCTTCCAAAGGAAAATCCAAATGATCCAGTTGCTTAGAGAAAAGGAGTCTGTTGACCGACCATTCCGCCAGGGAGATTTTAAACAAGAGGTCGGACTTATTTTTGGCTAAAGTCAATTGAGGAAGGCCCAAGCCAAGGGCGGTTGCGGCCAAACTGGAAGTTTTGAGGAAGGTTCTTCTATTGGTCATAGGGAATTGGGTTAATGGTTTTTGAGTTAGTAGTAAAAGGAATAGGATAAGTTAAGATTTTTGAAGAAGATTGCTTTGAAGTATTTGGATAATATGCTGGCAGACTGAATGGTAGTTTGTGGCGAGAACTCAGAACCTGCCTTCTGCCTACTTTTCAGATTTATCACTTTAGCCTTCAGCTTAATTAAAACTCCCATCCAGCTCGATATTCCCTTGTCAGCAAGCGATTGGCCTCTTCATCATTGGTGATCTTGACCAAGTTGGCGTCGAATTCAACCTTTTTGCCAGCTCGAAGCGCTACAGCTCCCAAATTAATCGTATCAGTAATGCACTGGGCTCGGGTAAAGCTCCCCGGGGTCTGTCGCTTTTCCAGCATGGCATCTACCCATTGGTCGGTTTTACGGTCTACTTCCCGGGAATTAATCCGTTCGGAATCTCGGTCTGCCATCATGGTACTTTCCGGTAAAAGCACCGGATTTTCTCCTCGGAACCCTCCCAGGATTTTTCCTTTAGAACCCAGGATCAATAAACCTTCCTCGGGAGTGTCTTTTCCATCGACTTCCAATTCTTCACAGGCAAAGGGCTTCATTCCCCCATCATACCAAAAAAGGTCAAATGCAGGTAGTGAGGCTTGGGCAGGAAAATTCCATTTAATAGTGCAGCTAGCCGGAAAGGCGACGTCATTCTTTACCCACTGATAGACCTGATTGATTTCCTCACGGGTAGTAGTGCCAAAAGCCCGAGCGGAAACAGGACTTCGATCAATGCCCAAGGTTTCAAAAAGCGGAAATAAGCTGTAATGCCCCATATCCGCCACCGATCCTCCGCCGAATTCATACCAGCCCCGGAAGACGTTATGCGTATAGTTTTTGTGATAAGGGATATCCGGCACAGGCCCAAGCCAAAGCTCCCAATTCAATCCCTCTGGAATAGCTTGAGCTTCTGAAGGTCTCTTGGTCCACTGCTGCCAGACAGGGCGATAGGACCAGTTGTGGATTTCCTTCAATTCGCCGATCAATCCCGAATCCATCCAGGCTTTAATCTGTCGGTATTCAGGTCTGTCCGACCATGCCAGAAGATGAGTAACTAATCCGGTATCTTTCGCCTTTTGGATGACTTTTCTACCTTCCAAAAGTCGGTTGGCGATGGGTTTGTGTGTGACCACATGCATTCTCTGATCCATAGCTGCCAAAGCAATCGGCGCATGAGTATGGTCGGGAGTCATGATTTTGACAGCGTCGATTCCTTTTTTTTCTTTAGCAAAAAGCTCCCGATAATCCTCATAGCTAGCGCAACCCTTGTATTTGCCAGAAGGCTTATTTTTGGCATAAAACCTCTCCACATATTCCTGTCCTATGTCCCGCCCTCCTGGGATTCCGGGTTTTCCTTCCCACCAAGTATCGTCACCAAGGGTTTCTCGGATATCGTTTCGGATGCCGTGAGGAGACCAATCGATGTAATCGGTGGAAAATTTATTCACATCGCAGACGGCGACCACCCGAACTTTAGGATTTTGTAAAAGTGATCCCATTTCCCGTAAGCCTTGAGTTCCGCAACCAATATTGGCTACCGTCAATTGATCGGAGGGAGGGATTTTCCCTAGTCCAGCAATCACATTAGACGGCACAATACTAAAAGAGGCGGCGAAGGTGGCGGTAGAGGCCAGAAAATCGCGACGGTTGATCTTTGACATGGTTTAGGTCTTTTGGGTTTGAAATGGAATTTAGGGAATTCCGATTAAAAAAGTTTGCTTATCCCTCTAAGATCATTTGCTGGCAAAGGCTTGACTATCACTAATACAAGCCTCCAAGGGTTTTTATTTTTTCAATATTGACAAAATTGATACGTCATAAACCAAAAAAGGTAAACCCTTGGAGGGTTCTATAAAGTCATTCAAAGAATCTAGGTAAAATGTCAGAATAATCAAAAAACGGATTTGATCCATTAAAATATTCGCTGCTGTATTTTTCTTCGCCAGTTGCTCTAGTCCGTTGTATTTTAGTTTAAGCAAATTTCAAAATCCCTTAGTTAATTAACACTTATGACTACTTCTTTGAAAAGAATCGAAAAGGGAATCATCCAAAACTGGAAAGTTATTTTGGTTCTCGGGCTTTTATTTCTTTTGATTTGGAACTATCCGGATATTAAGCAAGGAATTGTAGACGGGTGGAGAGCGTATTAAGTAATTCTATTGCTGGCCCCCCTTCTGTTCCAAAAGCTGGGCAAAATCCTATTAACCATCCAAGGACTTTGCTTTTTCTTGAGCTGCCAATCTTTGACTTTCTGACCTACTCTGACGCAGGCTAAAAATTTATCGGAAAAGCTTATCTTATGAAGTTAAATACTTCTGTCATGCAAAAGCTTTTCTTCCTCACCCTGATCAGTTCTGTTCTTTTCTCCTGTCAGAAACAATCCTCAGAACCCAGCCAAATAACAAATCCCAAGCGTCCCAATATTGTCTGGATCGTTTGTGAGGATATGTCTCCCGAGCATTTGGAATCTTATGGAGGCACAGGTGGAAAGACGCCACACTTGAATGCTTTGGCAGCCGAATCCTTACAATACCAAAATGCCTTTTCCACAGCAGGAGTCTGTGCTCCCAGCAGGGCAGCTTTGATCACCGGAGCATATCAGAGTTCCATTGGCGCCATGCATATGCGAACCACCGGAATGTCTGCCAACGCCTTAGATGCCTATCCTCCTGGGTTTAAAAGTTATTCCGTTGTATTGCCAGAAGGTATGCGCACCTATCCAGAATATCTCCGGCTCAATGGCTATTACACCAGCAACAATTCCAAGGAAGATTACCAGTTTCAAAGCCCGGTGACCATGTGGAATGAAAGTGGCAATAAGGCTCATTGGAGAAACCGCAAAGATCCCGATCAGCCGTTTTTCTCCATTTTCAACTTTACCATTACTCATGAGTCTCAGGTTTGGGCACGGGAAGGAAAGGATAGCCTGTTGGTCGATCCAAAAAAAGTAACAGTCCCCCCTGTGTACCCCGATGATTCCCTGACCAGAAGGACTATTGCCCGATTTATTACCAATGTGATGCGGATGGATCAGCAGGTGGGAGAAGTTATTGCCCAGCTCAAGGAGGATGGGCTCTATGAGAATACCATCATTTTCTTTTACTCTGACCATGGTGATGGGATGCCCTATTTCAAGCGGGAATTGTACGATCGGGGTTTGAAAGTGCCTTTGTTGGTCAAAGCTCCTTGGATAAAAGGCGGGACGAAAACCGAGGAGCTGGTCAGTTTTGTGGATTTTGGGCCTACTGTACTTTCGCTTGCGGGAATTCCAATCCCCGAGACGATGCAGGGTCAGGCGTTTTTGGGACCTCAGAAAGCAGAACCTCGGAAATATGTCTATGCAGCTCGGGATCGTATGGATAGTGAATACGATCGGGTTAGAGCTGTTTCAGACGGGAGATTTAAATACATCCGAAATTACATGCCAGAGAAGCCCAATTATCAGAATATTCAATATCGACTTCAAAACCCCTTGATGGGTCACCTTTTGGAACTGAATAAGCAAGGAGAACTAAATGAAAATCAAGCCCGCTGGTTTGCCCAAAGCAAACCCGATGAAGAATTGTACGACACCCAATCTGACCCTTGGGAATTTACCAATCTGGTAGGTAATCCGGACTACGCAGAAAAGCTTGCTGAGCTACGCAAAGCACATGAGGATTGGGTTGTGAAGTACGGGGACAAGGGTGAAATGAATGAAATGGAAATGGTACGAAGCTGGTGGAATGGAGGAGAAAACCCTCCCGTCACTGCCGAGGCTGAGGTAAGTTTCTCCGAAGGAATGGTTACTCTTACTTGCCCTACACCTTCAGCTCTGATCGGATGGAGAAATTCCAGTGGCGAGACTTGGAAGATATACACCGAGCCTTTTGAGGCGGTGGTAGGAGATTCATTATATGTGAATAGCCACCGAATAGGCTTTGAGGCGGCGGAGGTTTCCAGAAAGTTGGATTAGGTTATCCGTCCGGCTTTTAGATGAATTATATACCAAATTTTATTTTAGGGTATAATCATCTGTTCCAAGTCAGTTTGATCTCCCCTCCAAATATTGAGATCAATTTGTTCCCCAATACCTGGAAGGCTTCCCTTCTCTGTAAACTGCCAAATCAACCACCCGCGGGTTTGAGGCTCTTGAACTCGATTATAATTAGCAACCCAAATTGGATATTGATCAAATCCCTGATTGTGCAGTACATCCCAGAAAAACTTATCTCCAGTATAAATCATGGGTTTTACCTTGTAATGAGCCTCCACGATTTTTAACCAATTCTTCAGACCCTCTCTTAATTTTTCCTTGGGCTGGATAGTACTGTGCTTTTCAATATCCAGCACAGGAATCAAATCCCCTTTAACAAGCTTGGTATTTCTGATGAAGTTTTGAGCTTGTTTACTACTATTTTCATTTGGGCGGTAATAATGATATGCTCCTCTTTTCACAGGTAAATTAGAAAAGCCTTTCCAATTCTGTTGGAATCTTGCATCTATCCCATCTTCGCCCATTGTTGCTCTCACGAAAACAAATTGTACACGATGATTTTCAAGTTGTAATTGGAGCCCCGCAAAATTAATCCTGCCTTGATATTGACTGACATCTATTCCCAAAATGCCTGCTGGAAAATTTCTAAAAACGTGCTGCAGCTTCAGTTCCTCTCTATAAGGAGGGGCGCTTCTAGTATACTCACCTAAACTCCGATTGATCTTCTTTTGAAATGTCGAAAGAAAAAGACCGATACCAACTAAGAGAAAAAATAAAACAACGATGATCCAAGACCAAAAACCTGAATTTTTCTTTCGGGGCATAGAAGAATTAAAACTCTCGTAAATATGAAAAAAGAATATTTAATTCGAAAGACCTCTTAGCGAGTCCAAGTGATTTAGGTCAGATTAGACAGACGGAATCTGGCTCGCCCCATAAAGGATTGAATTAGATCTCAGGTTTTATTGGATATTGGGATTTGGCAATGCTTGAATACACTTCTTGCAAAGCCGGAAAGGCTTAAAGTGTTGAAGTCAGATCCTTACTGATTCTGGTTGCTTCGGTATTTCTAAGCCCAAAACTTTAAGTCTATAGCATCCAGACCTAAACCTCTACTTTATCTCAAAAGCTGCCGATTCCCAAGGGCCAAAATCCAGGTCGATTTTTACTCCTTATTCAATACTCGAGAATCAAGTTTCCTTTTTGTGTTAACCAAACTAATAAAACCACTAAAAGAATATAGTAAATCCAAATTTAAGTCCAAAAGCACTTTGTGGTGTTGTCAAATCCAAATCGTTTTCCTTGAGCGAAGTAGCATTATAACTGGCCATAAGGTCAAACGAACTTCTTTCGCCCAAAAGAAAGGCCAAACCTAAACCTCCCCCCGCATTGGATACTCCGAACTTTGTGTCGGTTTCGAGGCCTGATCCTGATGTCTCCTGATTCCTTGTTCCAAAAAGAGTATTGATTTCTGCAAAGGGAATAATTTTTTTAGATGAGAAATAATACCGGGCAAATGGACCGACCCCAAAAAAGGAAGAGGTGGATTTAAGCTCCACTCCGCCGGTCTCGGTGCTACCACTACTTGTCGAAAGGGCCAACTCTAAACCTGTCGCAAACCGGTCGGTGATAAAGTATCCTCCTTTCGAAGAAATAAAAAAAGAGCTCGTCCTGTCTTCCAATTCACTTCCATCAGCTAACTCCAAAGTGGAGCGATTAAATGCCAGACCCATCAGGCCATCACTTTGACCGATACCCAAGGAGGTTCCCGCACTGAAGAACAGTTTTCCTTTTTCCGTTTGAGCCATTGCCCCTATTGCAAAAAGATTAAGAAACAATAAAATCCAAATATTCTTCATTTTGTAATTAATTTTGTTTTGATTCTACCTACCTATACGCTTCAAAGCAATAGGCATTATTACCTGTCAGAGAGATCACTTTTCCCTTCTTTCCGTTTTCTCCTGGGAGGGTATATATAGCCGTTCCCCAGAATATCTCATTGGGAAATTCTCCGATCAGTTTGGGATCGATCTTCCAAACAGTCTTTCCCTCCCGGATATCTATCGCATGGAGCCTGCCGCTTGCTCCCCCGTTGAAATAGACCACCCCATTCATATAGCTCATTTTGCTGCTAGTACCCGAGCCCCGAGTCTTCCAGAGCTGATTACCGGTCATGGGGTCAAGCGCATAGACGTATTGATCCTCATTGTTTACGATGACCATATCCTCTTCGATCAGGAAGTTGGAGAAGAAAATCTCCCCGTCAAATTTCTTTCGCCAGTACTGCTGTCCGTTACGGAGATCATGGCAGGCCAGCTCAAATCCCACGGCCATATAGATTCTATCCTTATAAATCACCGGAGGATTAAGCAGCACTCCATTGAAGCTTTTCTCAGGATTGATGATGGCTTTCTCATAGATCCACTCCCGTGTGCTCTGATCGTAGAGCCCCAGGTAGGACTGCCAGAAGAACTCAAAAAAAGGCTCCTGCCAGACCACTGCCAGATACTCTTTTCCGTCCAAATCCACCGGCAGGGCTGCGGTCACATCCCCAATCCGATTACCCGGAAAGAAATAGTCCATCGTAAAGTTTGGGATCAGGTACTCTTCATACTCCCCATTTAGGATATTCCCTTTGAAAATGACCGTTTGGTCAATACTGTCGGGAAATGAATCGGATCTGCCGAAAAGATAAAAGTCTTCATCTTTGCCATATACATGTGACCAGAATGACCTGTCCAAATTATTCCTGCTTTTCCATTGAGTTTGGCCTGATTCCAAATTAATTCCATAAACTCGACTTCCATTAGTGTAAACTATAAGGTTTGCGAATTGATGAGCTCTACTTATTTGGATTTCTTCTGTGGCTTGAACGAAACGATCATCCCATTCCCAAAGGGTATTACCATCTTTTGGATTGACCATTGTTAGCATTCTACCTTTTGTTCCTTTGGTCATGGGAATGATTGGATTCCCGCCGGAATAAATTGGATAGTTTAAGGTTCCATTGAATTCTGGTCCAAAAAGATGAAGACTTTTTTTCCATAGATAAGGAAGGGAAATCACTTCCCCTTCCTCATTTTTTTTTAGCTTGGATTCATCATTATCCCATAAGAAACAGGAGCTGACTAAGATGGAAGCGAGGCAAATAACTCCTAAGCTAATCTGTTTCATTATCTTGGAGGCGTTAGAAATATATCTCCCCTATCTCTGAAGACCTCATTAAGACGAGCCCTCGTTGCATCATTCGGCTGCCCATTCAGCTTGCTGTTAGACATATTCAGCACCTCGATATGATTGGCACCCTGGATAAAGTATCGGTTGGAAGCCGGAAGCGAAGAGATGTCCTGACTATAGCTGGGAATAAATCCGTCGGAAGGATAATGGACCATCACCTGTCGGGTCCGCTCGACAAACCCCCACTCGCCGCAGGACTCATCACGATCTCTACCCACATCATCTATTAATAGTTGCTTACCTGGGATAGCCTCACAGGGGACCCAAGTCCATACCCAATAGGTTTCAGGTTCCATTCTACTGGACTTGGTAAGTCCATTCCAGATTGTCTCACTTTCATTGAGCCAGTCAACTCCTTTTTTCCATTGCACTGCCTTGTTTGCGTTGATGGCTGCCTGAACAAACAACACCGGATTAATAAATCCTAAAATCGCATTTACAATTGTACCTGCAGTTCTGGCAACAAAAAAACCATTGTAAATAACCTCAACTCCGGTAATCGCATCAGGTAATAGTTGATCGCTTGGATTAGTACTATTTCGTGTAATTGTGCTACTCAATAATCTCCAATGTACAGGCCTATTTTCCTGTGCGATCATACTAAGCCGTGGGATGGAAGAACTGTAATTATCAATTTGAGATAGAAAAGGACTTCCCATTTTCAAATCCGCTCTTGCCTGGGCAGAGCCAGCATATTGACTCAATAAGTCGTTGGTAATTAGCAGTTCACAGATTTTACTGGTGGTTAAATTAGCCCCAAGTGCCGAGGTGAAACTCAGAGTTGCTACGTTCCAAGGAATCCCAAAAAGCTCAGTGAGAGGACCTGCACTTAAATCGTTACAGGCGGTTTGACTTGCAGAATATAGACTATTATCCTCAAAAGAATTGGCTATTCCTGCCCCCGAGTTTGGAGTTGCTATGGTAATCAACCCATTTATCCTCCTTGAGGAGGAAGGGCTGACTCGGTCTAAGTTTCTCAGTACAACCCCGCCCATACTATGACCGATTCCTATATTCTGAGAATTTACAGGAATGAAGCTTGATACAGAACTAGTCGAAGCAGTAACTCCAGAACTGGAGGGATAGGATGGTCGGGAACTGTTCATTCTACGCTCGGCCTCAAATATAGAAGCATAATGCTGCCAGGCTGTGCTGTTATCGTTGAGTCCGTGAACCCAGTAGGTATTTTTATTTTGTGCCTGCAGTCCTAATGCCAGAAAAAAGACGAAGAAAAACGGACATATTGAATACTTTTTCATAGCTAAATCAATTGAGGGAAATGTTTAAGTCAGAAATTTTGGTCAATGTCACTTTGGTGATTTCCGCCTGTTCTTCAAGGAGAAGAGGTTCTTCCACTCGAATGGCATCAAGTGCCTCCGTTGCCCCTTTTGCATAGCCATAATAGGTAGTCTGGAGGATTTCATCACCTTCAGAATATATCCTATTTGCTACCATTCGATTTTTTTCTTTATCAATCAGCATGACATTGATGCCTGTTTGTCCGGGTTCAAATTGCGCCATATCTACTCGGATGGTGACATAGGCTTCATTTTCTTCCAAAATCTGAAATTCCTCTACTTCCCGCACTATAGGATTACTTGCTTTGATTTGTGCCAGAAAATTTTCCAAGTTTGCTTTAAAAAACTGAGACTGGAAGTTTCGCAAGGCTCGATTGATATCTTCCTTGGAATTGGTGTCTTTGATTTTTTTTATTTCTGTAATCCACGTGGAGTAATCCAATCGTTGCATGGGTTCTGACCCCAATAAGGCTCCAGAACCGTCATACCAAGAGATTTTCCCCCCGTAGATGACAGTCTTTTTGACAGGTGGTCGATCATCAGGTAGATCTTCATGAGGGATTTTAATTCCTTCATTTTCAGACAAGTGATTGATTGTAAGTTCCGCTTCTCCAGTTTCATGAAGCAAAAATTCCACCCGCTGCTTCTCTTCAAATGGATTGAGTGCCGACAGGGAGTTTTCACTCAGAGATCCTAAGTCCCCCTGATAGTCTGTGGAGATAACTGATTCCCAAGAAACTTGCATTAGGCCTTTATTCCCTAAAAGTGGATTTCCTTCCGCGACTTGATCTCCGGTGATTACTTCCTGACTACATCCAGACAGGACCAATGTGACAATTACGAGGGCATTTAAAAAGGTGAAATCACCTAAGCCCCCCCTAGATTGACTAAAAAGGCAGAGAGAAATCATCTCTATCCTTTCATTTTTAATTTTTGGATTCATGAAAAGTTGATTAAGGTTTAAAATAAACTAATCAATTATAATAACGAAAGGCCAAATATTCAAACTGTTGTCAAAAATTAATTAAAACTTAATTACACAATCACCTCACTTCAAACACCGCCGACTCCCAAGGCCCAAAGTCCAAGTCGATCTCTGCTCCTGTGTCAGTTACCCGAAGCGTGGTTTTCTTTTTCCCAAACATCACTTCCTTGATCTCCCGCTCTCCCGCTTTCAAGTTCCATGCTTTGAGAAGTTCCGGAGATAGTTTAAGCGTTGTCTTGACCGATTGGAATTCATCGAAGTTGGTCACCACAATCAGCTTTTGGCTTTCATCCCATCGGGCAAAAGCGAAGGCTTTGTTGGTATAGGCTGGGTTTTGAGATCGGTTGAAGGAATGCAATTCCATATACTCTCCCATCAGCGCCGGACTTTTTCTGGTGAAGTTGAGCACTTCGGAGTAGTAGTTTCGTGGTGCTTGTTCATTTTATGAATATTATCCCTGAAGGAGTAATTATAAAATCAATTTTAGTGATTATGAGGAAAATGGCTAAGAAGAAAAACTAAAAAAAAAATAACTTAAAGCTTGATACTAAAATTACAGACATTAGTTTTAATAGAATTACATCACATGAAAAAATTAATTTTCTTTTGCCTATCATTTTTCGTTGCATTAGAAGGTGTTTCCCAGAGCTGCGGAGACGATGGATTTTGGAAAATTGGTAGCCAATTTGGTACCCAACGACTTTCCTCCAATTGTGGAGATTTTATTTGCCATGGATTTGCAGCAGCCTATTGGGAAGACGGATTTACCCAAGGTTCCTCCTTGAATTCTACTAATCCTGGAATCGTAAACGTAAAAACTCAATATACTCAATCGGGGGGTGGTCCCACAGAAACATACTTTCGGGATTCTCCACTCTATGTGCAAGTCTGTGGTCAAAGTCTCTCGAATATAGACGTCGTAACTCAAGTATATGGGTCAAGTCCTGGGTTTCATTCCTTGGTTAGAGATCGAAATACCATTTTCAACCCTAAATTTATTTCAAAGTACGGTACTGAAAGTCCGGTAATCAGGCATGACTTGAATTCCACCTGGTATGAACTCAATAATGCCAGCAAAACTGAACCTGACAAACATTATGTTTATTTAGGAAAATTAAAAACTGAGTACTACGTCCCAAAAGGTCAGATAAAACCCATTTCATTACTATCAAAGCCGGGTGCTACCTATTCTTGGTCCATAATAGGGCCTCCCGGAATAGTGTCGTTTACCTCGGCTACCAATGGAGCGTCTGTTTCCCTACAGGGCGATTCCTTTGGTACTACACAGGTTAAAGTCACCGTTTCTGGTTGCTCAGGAATTCCCCCAAAAGAACAGATAATTACGATTATTGTCCCTGCGATAAACATATCAGGGACCTATACCACGTCCAACTCAACGAATCATACTTTGGGAAATGGAAATCAGGTACCTTCAGGAAATATATCCACCTATCTATCTATGACGGGGATAAATAATTTTGTTTGGGAGAGATACCAAGGAAATCTTCCTTTTTGGGCACATACCAATCAGATGCATTTCACAATGCAATCTGGTAACTACGTTTCATTTCGAATATATGCGCGCAGCTCCAGCAATGATACCTTGGCTGTGAGAAATGTGACCTATTACAATTATGGTAACTTTAGTCTTTACCCTAATCCGAGTAGTTCTATCATCAGCATTAAGAGCGATTATAATGGCCATATGGATTTGGAGATCATTCCACTATATAAGAGCAGTAAAATTCTTGAATTTAAGATCACTGCTGATGAAAAAGTGGATATCCAGGATCTTCCAAAGGGAGATTACCTTGTCAGAGTAAAAATAGGTGAGGATGTGGTTTTGGAATCTAGATTGATAAAAAATGAATAAGGCTCCTCTATTGTTTATTATACTTTCAATCTTATCAGCGGAAGCTTTTTCACAACAGAAATTCATTGAAAAAATCGAATTTGGTTTTTCCGGTGGATGGGCTGTACCGGTTGGTCATTTTAAGGAAATTTCTGTCGCTCCATCTTTAGAACCTGTCCCACCGGGCTCTAGTCCGGAGAGATTTCAGGGATTTCTCAAAAATGAAGGAGGCCAAGCACAACTGGGATACAGTCTGGGACTAAACCTGAGCTATCATCTCACTTCTTCGGTATTTATTAGCCTAAATTATCTTAAAACCAAACATTCCATAGATACCCGTCCACAACAAATCTATTACGATGCCAATTTTAAATCCGAAATTGATTTAAATGGAGTGCCATTTGAAGTTCCGGGAAGATTGGAAAGCGACCCTTATCGCGCTAATCTTTTTTATTTGGGAATAGGGTATCGTTTGCCTATTCATCGCCTGGAGGTTCGATTTACTGGCTTGGCAGGGATAAATAACATGGAGTTTCCTTTTTATTCTTGGACCTATCAGATTTCAGAGACCACAGCCATTCCACTCAGGCCATTTCCTGTAGATGGACCAGTGCCGAATAGCTTACGGGAATTTGCTTATGGACTCGAAACCAAAGTAGCCTACTCGCTGTCTAAAAAGTTCAATATGAAGCTTTCAGCCACCTATCATCGTTCTGACCATCCTCATGACTATTGGACCAGTTTGCTGGCAGCATCTATTGGCTATAAAATTCAAGATGAAATTCGATATAGAAATCTTGCGGTTCAATTTGGGATTTCTTATCGGTTTGGAGGTGAGTGAAAAGTGAAGAATCATCGAAGGTGACTATTATCTAATTCTAGAGTTCATCGGATATTTGGGAGTTGATAATAACCTTATTTTTCCAGACTTGACTTTTCGGCAGGGGGTAGAATCCCTGCAAAGTTGGAAAGCTGCATAGAAATGAAATCTAATCCTTTGCGTTTCTTCGTGTTCTTCGGGGTTCACATTTTTACTTCACCTCAAACACTGCCGACTCATAAGGCCCAAAGTTCAGGTCAATTTCAGCCCCTTCATCAGTGACCCGAAGCATAGTCTTTTTCTTCCCAAACATCAGCTCTTTAATCTCCCGTTCGCCGGGTCTTAAATTCCATTCCTTGAGCAATTCCGGAGAAAGTTTTAGTGTTGTTTTCACCGAATTGAATTCATCAAAGTTGGTGACCACTATTAGCTTCTGACTTTCATCCCAGCGAGCAAAAGCGAAGGCTTTGTTGGTATAGGCTGGGTTTTGGGATCGGTTGAAGGAATGCAATTCCATATACTCTCCCATCAGCGCTGAACTGCCTCGGGTGAAGTTAAGCACTTCAGAGTAGTAGTTTCGCAAGGCTTTTTCATTTTCAGATAGTTGCCCTCCGTCAAACTTCCCTCCATTCATCCATTTCTGATGCTGCGGTACCCCGATGTAATCAAAGATGGAGGTTCGGCTAGGGTCGCCAAAACCTGCATCTTCTGCTCCGGGTTCGCCCACTTCCTGCCCGAAATAGATCATGGTAGGAGAAGTAGAAACGGTTGCTGACACGACCATGGCGGGCATGGCTTTCCAAGGGTTCCCGGCAAATTCCGGACTGGCTATTCTTTGCTCGTCATGGTTTTCCAGGAAGTGAAGCATGTGATGCTCGATGTCACGCTGCGATTCAAAAATCGCAGGGAGATGATCCGTAGACCCATGCCCGTACATGATGTTTTTCAAGGTATCATAGAGCTCTACTTTATCGTAGAGGTAATCCATTTTTCCCTTAAAAAGGTAATCCCGATATAAGGCAGGCTGATAGACCTCTGCCATCAAAAAAGCATCCGGCTTGGTATTCTTAATATGGGAATTCAAATAAGACCAAAACTCCACAGGCACCATTTCTGCCATGTCGAAGCGAAATCCATCCACTCCTTTGCCCAACCAAAACTGAGTGATGTCCTTGAACTTTCTCCACGAGTTCGGCACTTCTTTTCCCTGCCAGAATTCATAGTGCTTTTTCCAGTCCAAGGAATCCGCGCCAGCAGGCAATTCTTCAAAATCTTTGCTACCATCAGGTTTGATCCCATAATTGATTTTGACCGTTTCATACCAGTCATAGAAGTCAGGTTGAGCCAATCGGGAACCGTTCCCTGTCCATTTGGCAGGGTTCTCGTCAAATTTCCCGTCAGCTAAGGGATGCTTTTCTCCGCCAAAAGGTTGATAGCCATTTTTGGGTTCGGGCACTTGAAATGCCTTTCCCGGGATGTAATAAAAGTTGTTATCTCTGGCATATTCTACAGATGTATCATCATCCTCTCCAAAGTCTTTCACTCCTTCGGGATTATTTTTCCCTTCATAATGACGCGATACATGATTGGGTACAATGTCTATGATTACCTTCATTCCATGCTTGTGCGTTCGGGCGATCAGCGCTTCAAATTCCTCCATACGCTTGGTCACATCCACCGCCAGATCAGGATTGACCTGATAGTAATCCCGTACGGCATAGGGTGAACCTGCGCGGCCTTTGATCACATCCGGATCATCTGAACTCACCCCGATCTCCGGAAAATCCCCGATCACGCCATGATGAGGGACTCCCGTGTACCAGATATGGGACACCCCTAGCTTTTTGATTTCTTCCAAAGCGGTATCTGTGAAGTCATTGAACTTCCCAACTCCATTTTCTTCCTTGGTTCCCCAAGGTTTGTTGTTCGTATTGGTATTGCCAAAAAGTCGGGTAAAAACCTGATAGACAACAATTTTTTGAGGTTTCATGGCTTCAGTTTCTGTAATTTCAGGGGAATTGCTTTCGCAGGAAACAAGAGTAGCTGCAAAAGCGGCTAGGGATAAAAATCTCTTCATGAGTTTATCTGGTCAATCGATACAAGAGGAGCGTGTTTCTTTTAATTAGTAAGGGAAACTGTTTCATATTGATGGTTTCTCCAGGTGCATGAGCTCCTGATCCTGAAGCTCCCAAACCATCCAATCCTGGTAAAATATCAGCCACATAAGCTATGTCAGCAGCACCTCTGCTTCCTGGATCACCAGGTTTCACTTCGCCAAATCCCATATCCAAACTCACCTGGTTAAGTACAGTAGCCAGTTCGTAGTTTTCTTCCCTTGGGCTCATGGAGGGAATGCCATCTCGGAAGGTAATCTCAGCATCGGTTTGATTGAGGTTTCGATCGACGATTTCCTGCATTTTGGCACGTGTTCGTTCTTTTTGTTCTTCACCCAAAAAGCGTAGATCTCCGGTTACCAAAGCCTCTCGTGCAACGATGTTGGTTTTGCCCAAAGCTTCTCCTTTTCCAGTTTCTGAATTATAGGAAATATCCGATCCCCCTACGATCTGTCCAGGATTAAAGGTCAGATACTGCTCTCCTGCAAGCTCTTTTTGAAATTCAGTCAAAATTCTGGCAGCCTCATAAATGGCTCCGTATCCAACTCCTTCACGAAAAACCCCGCTGGAGTGGCTTTGACGGCCTGTAGTCTTCAAGGTCCATCCGCTGGAACCTCTTCTAGCTACTGTCACAGAGTTGAAACCCTGGGCTGTTTCGTAGCCTAAAGCGATATCATGAGATTTAGATCGCTCGATAAAGTCCCTGCGGGAAAGCTCATTGTCACCTGAACTCTCCTCATCCCCCATAAAATACACGGTGATGGTTCGATCATCCAAAAGTCCGAGTTCATGAAGCGCTTTTAAGCTCGCAAAAACGAGCACATCCCCTCCTTTCATATCATTAGCACCCTGCCCAGTCGCAGTGCTGTCATTCAGCCAGGTAAAAGGTGTAAAAGGCATATCCTTTTCAAAAACTGTATCGATATGCCCAATCAGGAAAAGCTTTTTGCCTTTAGTTCCCTTTCGGGTAGCCACAAAATGCCCGGCACGGTTCACTTCTGCAGGAACTTCCACCCATTCAGTTTCAAAGCCGATTTTTTCAAATTCACGGGCGAAAACACGGCCTACTTCTCGCACGCCTTCTTTATTGAGCGAGCCGGAATTAATGTTTAATACCTCTTCCAGCAAAGCAACGGTCTCTTGGTAGTTTTTGTCAACCAGTTCCAGAAGCTTTTTCTCCTCTTTACTAAGTTTTTGTTGAGCAAATGTCAGAAAAGGCAGAATGGCCAAGATGATGATAAAGGCAGATTTTTTCATAGGTGGAAAAATAGGGGAAATTATGAGTTGGGGCAAGATTTAATATTTAATCCTAAATCATTTTTGGAAGGGATTTAATACAGATCGTGCCGTTGGCACTCTGAATAGGACCGCGCCACCAATTGCCCAGAATTGAATTCTGGGCTGGTATAAGAAATGCCTTTGGCATTAATTCCTCAAAGCTTTCAAGCAATATTAAAAGTAATTTCTTGCCTAAGCACCAACGGCGCGCTCTTTAAAAACCCTGCAATGCAGGCGGGCCCAAATTCAATTTGGGGTCCTAATAAAATATACCAACCCAGAGCCCCAACTGGGCGATCTGTACTGAATTTTTGATAATACAGATCGTGCCGTTGGCACTCTATGGTCTCAATCTTTGGCCCAGAATTTAATTTTGGGCTGGTACGAGAAATACCTTTGGCATTAATTCCTCAAAGGTTTCAAGACCTACTCAAAGTAATTTCTTGCCTAAGCACCAACGGTGCGTTCTTTATTAACCCCAAATTCAATTTGGGGTCCTAATAAAATATACCAACCCAGAGCCCCAACGGGGCGATCTGTATTGTATATCAATCCCAAACATATTTCTCATCATATTCAATCTGATATTCTTCTAAAAATCTTCTGAATTCTGTTTTAAAATCGAGTTTTTGATGGTGTTCTTTTTGATTCAGAATGTAATTCTTAACAATACCCAATTTTGATTGGCTAACTGAAAAGATTCCATATCCCTTTTGCCATTCGAAATCCCTTCTGATAATTTCCTTGAATTTTATTGAGGTAGATATTTTCAGGTTTTTGATTAACTCAGCAATAGTGATTGTTCTTGGAAGTGTACAAAGCCAGTGAATATGATCTGGCATTATGAAAATTTCTTCAGTGAAACTACCCAAATTTGATCCAACTTGTACAAAATAAGCTTGGGCATTAGGTCGGAATTCTTCAGAAATCATGGGTATTCTATTCTTGGTAGAAAAAACACAATGGAGATAGACCTTGGCTAGAGATTGAGGCATAGGGTTAAAAATTATGCGTTTGAAAAATATGAATCTGGTTACAATTCAAATACTGCCGTAGAAATTTACTAAATTATTATTAATCAACGAATTAAATTTTTGTTTTGACAGATCGTGCCGTTGGCACTATCCCCACTAATTAAGAATTGATATGAATTTTGGAAGTGGCCAGAAAAGCGCTGAACGTGCTGTTTTTAAAAACCCTATCTAGGGCAGGCGAGCCCATATTCAATTTGGGGTCTTGAGGTAAACACATATACCAGAATCCCAATAGGGTCATCAGGACTGATTTAATACAGATCGTGCCGTTGGCACTCTGAATAGGACCACGCCACCAATTGCCCAGAATTGAATTCTGGGCTACTACAAGTAATGCCTTTGGCATTAATTCCTCAAAGGTTTCAAGACCTACTCAAAGTAATTTCTTGCCTAAGCACCAACGGCGCGCTCTTTAAAAACCCTGCAATGCAGGCGGGCCCAAATTCAATTTGGGTTCCTAATAAAATGAACCAACCCAGAGCCCCAACGGGGCGATCTGTATTGTATGTCAAATATTAAAGCATACCCAGCAAAGCAAAAGGAACGATTTGATCAGCACCGCGCATAAGAAGCTAAGATTAAATTCAAATTTTTTCTATTTTCGAATCAAACCAAGTCCTCAAAACTTCGTTAATTCAAAAAAATCACCAAAAATCATATTTATGAAAACCCTGTTTGCAAGTCTTTTCCTGATCCTTTTTACCTCACTTTCCCTTCAAGCACAAAATGCAGATGCAATTTTGGGTGTTTGGAATAACACGGAAAAAGACGCCAGAATTGAGATTTACAAAGAAAATGGCAAGTATTTCGGCAAGATCGTATGGCTGCAAGAGCCTACCGAAAATGGAAAACCTAAATTGGATAAAAACAATGCAGATAAGTCCTTGAGAAACCAACCGATCATGGGGATGAAACTTTTAAAAGGATTCGTTTACGATGATGGATCTTGGGAAGATGGGACGATTTATGATCCCAAAAATGGCAAAACCTATTCCTGCGTGATGAATTTGAAAAACCCGGAAGTTCTGGAAGTGAGAGGATATGTTGGATTTTCTATGCTTGGGAGAACCGTAGAGTGGACTAAACAAAAATAGTCTTCCCTCATCATCCCTTTTAAAATTAACTCTGTTTTCACCAAAAAATTGGCTAAACTTAGGTTGAATAAACCTATTGTAAATGGCCAATTTTAATATCGATGCAGATAAAGACCTAACCTATGATGCTATCGTCATCGGCTCAGGAATCAGCGGAGGCTGGGCTGCTAAAGAACTTTGCGAAGCAGGGCTCAAAACCCTAGTCCTCGAGCGGGGACGTATCGTAGAACACGTGGTGGATTACCCCACCATGACATTAGATCCTTGGGAACATGAACTTCGAGGTGGATTAACTCCAGAGCAGAAAGCTAAACATCCTAAAGGCGGAAGATCCGGATTTATCGGAGCTTTCAACGGGCACTTTCATGCCAATGACCTCGAAAACCCATACACCGAAGTAAAGCCATTTATGTGGGTTCGTGCTCACCAATTGGGAGGCAGATCCCTGCTTTGGGGAAAGCAGACCTATAGGTGGTCAGATCTTGATTTTGAAGCCAATGCCAAAGACGGACATGGAGTTGATTGGCCCATACGCTATAAAGATATAGCCCCTTGGTATACCTATGTAGAGAAATTTGCTGGGATCAGTGGCGAGGCCTTAGGACTTCCCCAATTGCCAGATTCTCACTTTTTACCTCCTATGGAGTTGAATTGTGTAGAAAAACACGTCAAGGAACGAATTGAAAAGGATTTCAATGGGAGGAACCTGATTATTGGGCGGGTAGCCCATCTGACTGAGCCTTTGAACGGCAGAGGCAAATGCCAATTCCGAAATCGATGCGATCGTGGCTGCCCTTATGGCGCCTATTTTTCAAGTAACGCGGTTACTCTCCCTGCAGCTAATGCAACAGGTAACCTAACCATTCGGCCTTTTTCCATTGTTCAGTCGGTCGTTTATGATGAACAAAGAGGAAAAGCTTCTGGTGTAAGAATCATTGATGCGGAAACAAGCGAGGAGATTGTATACAAGGCTAAAATCATTTTTGTCAATGCCTCCACCTTAAGCACCACCCAGATTTTGATGAACTCTACTTCTAATCGTTTTCCAAATGGCTTGGGAAATGACAGCGGAGAACTCGGGCATAACCTGATGGATCATACCTATCGGGTAGGTGCAATGGGAACCGTGGAAGGTTTTGAAGATCAATATTACAAAGGTCGTAGACCGAATGGAATCTATATTCCCCGCTATGTTAACCTCAAAGATGGCCCTCAATCCGAAAAGTTTGTGCGAGGATTTGGTTTCCAAGGTGGTGGAGGAAGAGCCGGTTGGGGAGCAGGAAGCAATCAGGAGGCTTTTGGAGGAGATTTCAAAGACGGTTTGATGAAACCTGGTCCTTGGGAGTTTTTCATAACCGGATTTTCAGAATGTCTTCCCTATCATGAAAATCAAGTGTATCTCAATAAAGATGTCTTGGATAAATGGGGACAGCCAACACTATCTATTGATGCAGAATGGAAAGCCAATGAATTGGCGCTAAATGATCAGGCTCGACAGGATGCCAAAGAAATGCTGGAACGTGCGGGATTGAAGGATGTGATGGAGTTTGACAATAAACATGAAATGGGCTTCGGCATCCATGAAATGGGCACAGCAAGAATGGGAAGAGATCCAAAAACTTCAGTACTCAATGGAAACAATCAGGTGCATGGCTGCGCTAATGTTTATGTTACGGATGGGGCTTGCATGACTTCTTCCTCCTGTGTCAATCCTTCCTTGACCTACATGGCACTAACCGCTCGGGCTGCCAATCATGCCGTATCTGAACTCAAAAAACTTAATCTCTAAGCCATGAATAGACGCGATGCACTAAAAAAATCAGCTTTGGCATTGGGAGCAGCGGCTGGAGCACCTACCTTGATTAGCCTACTTCAAGCTTGTGCCAAAACAGATCGATTGACTTGGACTCCTCAATTTTTGAGTGAAGATCAAGCCAGATTTATATCTTCTTTCGTGGATTTCCTTTTACCAAAAACCGAAACTCCGGGAGGATTAGATGTGAAGGCAGATGTGTTCATAGATCTGATGTATGCTAAAACTTATGATGAGGCAGGGCAAAATCAGGTTGTTGCGGACATTGAAAAATTCAATGCTGATTGCAAGACAAAATATGGTAAAGTCTTCGCTGAACTTTCGGCAGAAGACAAAGCAAATTGCTTCAAAGAGCATGAGGCAAATTCTCCAAAATTCCCTAAAACTGTCTGGGGAGGTGCGGTGGGACCTCGTGAACCCGTGGGATTCTATCGAGGATTGAAATCTACTGTACTTTGGGCTTATTTCAGTTCGGAAGAGATTGGTAAAAATGTCCTGAGCTATGATCCAATTCCGGGAGAATACCGAGGATGTATGCCTCTATCAGAGGTAGGAAATATTTGGAGCTTGTAGGATTTTATAGAAAAGTAAAACTCACATAAACAAAAAAAGGCAAGGTCAACAAACCTTGCCTTCTGTATTATATTGATTTCCTATTTATTTGAAAAAACCATTTCAGCCTTCATTTTCATAGGAATTCGCATTCCATCGGGCATTTGAGGATTTGCTTCCATAATCGTGGTACCTTCCACCTCTTGAGACACTTTTGCTTCATATACCCAGCCGGTTTTTTTATCCACTAAAATGTCAGATTTAACCTTCCCATTCATTTCAGAGCGAACAGTCATTCCTTGCATTTCCATGGGAACTGGGTTACTCGTTAGGCTTGCTTCTCCCGATATTCTGTGGTGAGCATCATCCGAACCCAGATAGGTATATTGGGTATTTACCAAAGCATTGATGGAGGAATTGAGCTCACTTTCAATGTTCCAATTATCTCCCGGTGCTACTTGCTGAGCTGGATAAATAGCTAAAATCATTTCAAGATTTCCTCTCAGGCTTTCTTCTCCAAAAGTTCCTGAAACTTGCTCCTTCATTTGCGCCATTTGCTCTGGACTCATTCCAGGAAAATCAGAAAACATCTTTTCATAGAGGTTTTCAAAACCACTCATTTCCTGAATCCTTCCCAATTGATTCATTTTCAAGTTAAAGGGGACTCCCACTATGTTGGTAAACATCTTGGACATGGGATTAGAGTCATCTCCACTTTTCAACTTCATTCCTCCCATCGGCATTTTCATATCCATTTCCATGGAATTATATTGTACTTCCATGTCATAGACTCCATCCTTGAAGTCAACTACTTTGAAACTTAATTCCCCGATCAAATTCATTTCGATATCCATTTGCATACCCTGCACATTTTGGGCAATTGACATGGAGGTGTTGGATTTTTGGAAGTAAGTTTCATTTACCACCAAGTTTAATTGCAGGTCTGTTTTCTGTGCAAAAGCAGCTATAAAAAACAAAGACAAGAAAAAAGAAAAGAAGAGCTTTTTCATCTGTTTATAATTTGTTTTTCAGTGGTCAGATGGAATCTCGCACCACTTATAATCATGCCTGTGTGTGAGGTTTTCCCTCGTGCTCGATTTCATCTGTTTATATTTTGATTTTTAGAGGTCAGATGGAATGCCCTACCCCGATTTATCGGGGCATCCCCTTGTGTGAGATTTTTTCTCATGGGCATTTCATAACAATGATTTAGTTTATTGGCTCAAATAAAAGCTATTTTTACAAGAAAAATTAGTCCGAAATGAATTATTGCAAATAATTTGTCTCAAAAACCAGGGGGCTATTTTCACCAATCTGCTACTTTTTTCCCCACTTGATTCATACAATTTGTGATTTTAACTCTCAAAATGCCCCATTTCGGACTTGGCACCCACTTTGGCTTTTCCTTACCCGATCCATACCAAGGAAATTTTTATGATGAATATAGATTTGCAACATATACTGGCAAGCTATTGGGATGAGGTAAAAACAAAATTAAAAGCCCATCACCCTAGCCTTACCGAAGAAGATTTAAGTTATATTAGAGGCAGAGATGAAGAGCTTTTTTTGAGGTTGGAGAAGAGGCTGGGTAAGACCACCGATGAAATCAAAGAAGAATTAAGAAAATTCTAATACCAATCAATTTCTATTTTAAACTAAAACACAAAATCATGAAAACGAGAATTTTTGCCATCGCATCCGCATTGACTGTCAGCTTCGGCTTGGCTTCCTGCGGAGAAAAATCGACTGAGAACGAAGAGGTGATAGAGGTGGAAGTAAATCTTGAAGAAGAGAAGTCTGAACTTAGAAAAGAGCTAGAAAGAATTCAGTCGGATATTGATAAGCAAATCGCCGAATTGGAGGCCAAAAAAGAGAAAGCTAATGCAGAAATGCAGGCTGAAATAGAGGAAATGCAAGAGGAGCTTAGAGGTGAAAAATCTGACTTGGAAAAAGCAATGGAAGACATCCAAAAAGCAAGTGAAAATACTTGGAGCGATGTTAAAAAGTCGGTTAGTAAAACCACTGCGGATATCGAAAAAGAGTGGAAAAATCTAAAAGGTGAAGTAGAAAAAGCCTTTGAAAAAAATTAAGGCTTTTAAGAATAGAAAAGGGGCGGATTTTTCAATTCGCCCCTTTATTTTCTAATCCACTTTTACATTGGTAAACCAAATCACCCGTTGACCATCTTGTCCCTTGTGATCAGTAGCCATGGTGATCGGCCCGAAGGACTGTTCATTTTCCCAAGTCCATGTACGACCATCAAGTCCATTGCCTTTTCGGAAGGTCCATTCCAAAATTTTATAATTCTCATCCAAATACAAATCGTAGGCATCGCCCGGTGTGTAGCCATCTTCAGAATTATACACAATTGTAAGCTTGGTAGCATTAGTACCTCCTATTGGAGAAGCAACATTCTCCTCTGAATCCCAAGTATAGCCGGTATCCCAGGCCAATTGGAAAGGATACATCATCCAGTATTTATCATTGATAAAGCCACGGTCCACTGGAGGCAAAGAGTCGGCATCCAAAGAATAAGTCATGGTGGTATCAGGCCCGGAATAATAAACCGTGTTTTCTCTCAGATTCCATTTCCAATCCCGAGTAAACACGTTGATAGAATCCCGCTGTACATTCCAAGTATAAGCTATGCTGTTTACCTGGTCAAAATTATCAAATCCGTAGGCTTTTGCTACTTTCATAGGAAGGGTATCCTCTACTACTTCCTTTTGTTGGCAAGAGGCATAGGCTAAAACTGCACAAACAATCAGTGTGATTTTTTTCATTGTCAAAGGTGGTTTTTATTCAAAGATAACAGAGTCAGGAATTGGATTGTTTTTTTATCCATTTTTTGAATTTCCTAAGCTCATAATATTGATATATAGGTTTGATTATCAACAAATACCGATTTAAATAAAGTAAAACTCGAAACAAAGCAGAAGGAAAAATCTTTTTCTGATTCTTTTTGGCACCTCTAAGAATCTTATCCGCGACTTGTTCAGCTTTTTGAGAAGGAAATGGTCTTGGTATTCCTTGTCCCGCCTGATCAAAAAATTTGCTCTGGGTTGCAATGGGAAAAGCCAAACTCAACCATTGTTCATCTGACTCTAACCAAACTGCCTGAGCCCAAGCCAAAAGGGAGGATTTGGTGGCAGAATAAATCCCATACCCGGGCAATGGCCAATATGCCATCGCCGAACAAGTAATGGTTAGATATAGACTAGGGAATTTTTGTCTTAGAACAATCCCCAATTCCAATACAGCAAAAACATTGAGATGAAAAAGCTCTTCGATTTTGTTTAATCCCTGCTTTTCAAAGGGTTCATAATAGGCCTTCCCAGCATTGGCAAAGCAATAGTCCAGTTGCTTCCAGTTTTTATCCAGCCAAAGAGTTATTTCTTCCAATGCCTTCCCCTTTGTAAGATCCAAAGTCAAAATTTCAATTTTAGGAAATTGAGCTCTCAAATCCTGCAGGCCATCTGCATCTATATCTACTGCCAAAATCTTTGCCTGAACCAAATAAAGTTGCTGAACCAATTCCCTCCCTATTCCGGAAGCAGCTCCGCTTACCAGGACAAAAGAATTGGCAAAGCTCTTATTCATGAAAGGTTGGTTTGGGAAAAAATATTTGAAAAGGTTCTATTTTTACTGCAAACAATGGTCGCTGTAAGCTGATATCCGGGAAAAAATCTTTGTGAACCTGCTTGACATTTACCTTCGCCAGCTTCGCTTTGCCACTTCCTCGCGGTTTGGTGTAATAATCCACCCCATCCCAGCGCTGATGCAAATCAATAGGTAAAATCCCAGTACTGGCGGGAAACCTGAATCCGAAGCTTTTGACTTCGCAGGAAAATAACTCAAGCTCTTTGGACTGAACCCTGATCAAAGTTGTATTGCCCTCTTCATTCCAATGGATCTTCGCAGTCTCTTTGGGTATTCCCCAATTAGCTCTTCCATTTTGGGTGCTGGACTCGGAATCCACATAGATTTTAGTAATTGATTGCTTGCCCGAACCTTTAAATTTCCCCGGAATGAGTAATAACTCCTTATAAGGACCAACTGGGCTTTCTTCGTAATTGACCAGCATTACATAGCCCAACCCGCCTTTATATTTTCCCTGAAGATGCAATGGCAATCCTGCATGCTCTTCTATCCATTTCTTGGAAAAGCGATAGACCATGATAATTCCCTGACCTTTCAGCTTCCAAGGTGCAGGAGCCTTTTTATACAATTTGAGGGATTTACCCGCATCTATTGAGTGATTTTCAGGCATAAGGCGAAGGGCTAATGGAGGTCCAGCCTCCGTCAATGATTAAGGTTTGTCCGGTAATATGTCTTGCGGCATCGGAAAGTAAAAAAACTGCTGAATTGGCTATATCTTCCACAGAAGCAGGTCTGCCCAAAGGAGTCAGTTTGGACCAAGTCTTGGCATAATCAGGGTCTGAAGTAGTTCGCTCTGTCAAGGTAGCGCCCGGTGCGATTGCATTGATCCGTATTCCCAATGGAGCCAATTCCAAAACCAGGTTTTTGGCGAGCATTTCCAAAGCTGCCTTACTCATAGCATAGGCAGATAGATTCTCATGGCTTTGATGTGCAGTAACAGAAGATGTCAATAATATGGCTCCTCCCTCTTCTTGTTCTTTCATCACCTGTGCACTGGCTTGGGTCAGTAGAAATGAACCCAACAAATTAACCCGCATAACCTCCATGAAGTCTTTGCTGGAATAGTCCAAAAAACTCCCGAAAAGAGTAATCCCGGCATTCGCAACGACCTGATCTACGCTACCGAAATTATTGATAGCTAATTCAATCATTTCTTGAATCACTGATTCATCAGCAGCATCTCCAGAACAGCCGATGACCTTACCATTGCCCTGGCGAGACAGGGTAGCAACTGCTTCCTGAGTCAGGCTTTTCTCCAAATCATTTAAAATCACATGAGATCCTTGATTGGACAACTTTCGGGCGATCTCTAAGCCAATTCCTTGCCCTGCTCCGGTGACAATGGCTACTTTCGCTTTTTTCATAGTTTCTAGGTCAGTACCCCAGATTTATTTAGGGTTTAGTAAATCAGATTAATGTGAATCTCTTTTTACCTCAGAACCTGAACTCCCCTGCAGAAAATCAAAATCAACCCCATCGTGCGCCTGATTCACTTTGTCCAAAAATAAATTCACGTAACCTCTCTCATAAGGAAGTTGGGTAGGCTGAAAATTATTTCTTCGGTTTTCAAACTCTTCCTCACTGATCAAGAGGTTAAGACTCCTCGCTGGAACATTTAACTCAATCCAATCACCTGTCTGCACAAGTGCTAATGGTCCCCCAATGGCCGACTCCGGCGAAACATGAAGGACTACAGTTCCATATCCTGTTCCGCTCATTCTGCCATCTGAAATTCGAACCATATCTTTGATCCCTTTCTCCAAAATCTTAGCTGGTAAGCCCATATTACCCACTTCCGGCATTCCCGGGTAACCCTTTGGGCCTACATTTTTCATCACTAAAACTGTATTTTCATCCACTTCCAAATCAGGGCTATCAATTCTCGCTTTGTATTCGTCGATGTTTTCAAAAACCAGAGCCTTCCCTTTGTGAACCAATAAATGCGGACTAGCTGCAGAAGGCTTGATAACAGCTCCATTTGGACAGAGATTTCCTTTCAAAACTGCAATCCCGGACTCTGGCTTGATCGGATTAGTCAGCGTACCGATCAGATTTCTATCATAACATGCTGCTGAAGCTATATTTTCTCCAATAGTCCTCCCGTTGACTGTGATACAGTCTCTGTGTAGATGGGACTCTATCTCCTTCATGACCGCCGGCATTCCTCCGGCATAAAAAAGATCCTCCACCCAATGTTCTCCTGAAGGCTGCACATTAGCGATCAAAGGTATTTTGGAAGAAAAATGGTCAAAATCAGTCAAATCAATATCCACTCCGATTCGCTTGGCAATGGCTGTGAGGTGTAGGATAAAGTTAGTTGAGCCTCCGATAGCTGCATTGACCATAATAGAATTTTCAAAAGCTTTCCTAGTCAAAACTTTACTCATTTTTAAATCCTCCTTGACCATTTCCACGATCCGAATACCGGCCATATGCGCCAAGACTTTTCTTCTGGAATCAGCGGCTGGAATCGTAGCATTATCGGGCAAAGCCAAACCTAAAGCTTCTACCATGGCTGCCATAGTGGATGCTGTACCCATTGGAGCACAATGGCCTCTGGAACGGGACATGGCGGCTTCAGCTTCTATAAATTCTTCCTGAGAAAGCTTCCCCAGTTTATAATCTTCTGCAAACCTCCAGACATCGGAGGTTCCTATCTTTTTGCCTTTAAATCTTCCTACCAACATGGGGCCTCCAGAAATCACCAAAGTCGGCAAATCCACAGAGGCCGCACCCATTACCAAAGAGGGGGTAGTTTTATCACAACCACACATCAGGACTACACCGTCCATGGGGTTGGCCCTTATACTTTCCTCCACATCCATTGACGCCAGATTTCTGAAAAGCATGGCTGTGGGTTTGATCGAACATTCACCTAGAGACATGACGGGAAATTCCAAAGGGAAACCCCCAGCCTCCCAAATACCCTGCTTTAGGGATTCCGCTAATTCTCTAAAATGCGCATTACAAGGGGTAAATTCAGACCAAGTGTTACATATTCCGATCACCGGCTTTTCTCCCTCAAAAAGATGATGGGGAAGACCTTGGTTTTTCATCCATGAACGATAGATAAAACCGTCCTTGCCGGTTCGACCATACCATTCCTGGCTTCTGAGTTTCTTTTTAGACATAGGTTATCTGGGTTGAGAAATTTCTCAGAAGATATAAAAAATTGGAAACAATTCCCTGCAGGAAAGGACGGGAGGTAATAAATGTATGAATCAAACAAAAAAAATCCCGAAGCGTATTTCTTCGGGATTATAATTTTGAGGAAAAGCTGAAAGACTATAATCTTTCAATATCTGCTCCTAAAGCATTTAAGCGTTTGTCGATATACTGATATCCTCTATCGATCTGCTCAATATTATCAATCACAGAAGTACCATTTGCCGACAAGGCTGCAATCAACAAGGCAACCCCTGCACGAATATCAGGAGAAGTCATTCTAATTCCTTTTAATGGATATTTTCTGTCCAAACCAATTACTGTGGCTCTGTGGGGATCACAAAGGATAATCTGTGCACCCATATCTATCAGTTTATCCACAAAGAACAATCTGGATTCAAACATCTTTTGATGTACCAAAACTGTTCCTTTGGCTTGGGTAGCAGTTACCAAAACAATAGAAAGCAAATCCGGGGTAAAACCTGGCCAGATTTGATCTGCTACGGTTAAAATAGAGCCGTCGATGAATGTCTCTATTTCATAATGTTTTTGCTCAGGGATAAAGATATCATCCCCTCTGAATTCCATCTGAATACCCATTCTTTTGAATGTATCCGGAATGATTCCCAATCTGTGAATCTGGCAATCTTTGATGGTGATTTCAGATTGAGTCATGGCTGCCATCCCTATGAATGAGCCAATTTCAATCATGTCAGGCAGCATAGTATGCTCTGTTCCACCCAGCTTTTCTACTCCTTCAATGTGCAAAAGATTGGAGCCAACACCGGTGATTTTAGCACCCATTCGGTTGAGCATGTCGCACAATTGCTGTAGATATGGCTCACAAGCGGCATTGTAAATCGTGGTTTTTCCTTCGGCCATCACCGCAGCCATTACTATATTGGCTGTACCTGTTACAGATGCTTCATCCAGTAACATGTAGGTACCTTTAAGATTTTTTCCATCAATATGGAAAATCTCATTTTGGGCGTCGTAATGGAATTTGGCCCCCAATTTTTGGAAACCATAAAAGTGAGTATCCATTCTTCTACGCCCGATTTTATCACCTCCTGGCTTGGATAGTTTCCCCGTTCCAAAACGAGCCAAAAGTGGACCCAAAATCATGACAGAGCCTCTCAACGCTGAAGCTTTAGCTAAAAAATCTTCTGTCTCCAAGTAATCCAAGTTGACATCATCTGCCTTGAAAGAATAGGATTCAGGTCCCAATTTGGTGACCTTCACTCCCATATCTCCCAACAATTCTATCAGCTTGTTGACGTCACGAATAGCGGGGATTTTGTGGATAGTAACTTTCTCAGAGGTGAGCAATACAGCACAAAGTATCTGCAAAGCTTCATTTTTTGCTCCTTGGGGGATGATTTCCCCTTTCAATTGATTTCCTCCTCTTACTCGAAAAGATGCCATTTAGTTTCTGCGTTTTTTATGTCCTCCGTTATTTCTTCTACGGTTATTATTCCCGCGTTTATTTTTCCCGTTAGAAGTTGATTGCTCATGTGTAGGCACTTTGAAATCTCTTCTGGTATTGGATTCAAAAAGTCCGTTTTCTTTTACTTTATCTAGGTCGATATGAAGTTTTCCTTTGGAAAGTGTCTTGATATCATCCAAAATAATTCCATCGTCGAAATTATCTCTGTTCCAGGTTGAATGAAAACTTCTCATTAACTGGCCGATATAGATAATGGCTGTTTCCTGCTCCTCATCATCCTCAATCTCGATGGCCTTTTCAATCAGCTTTTCAATATTTCGGCCATAATGCTTGAATCTCACTTCTCCTCTTGGATATCCTACCGGTAAAGGTTTTTTGCCCAAGAGCTCCTTTTCAGGCATAGGGAAAGGTCCATCTACATCCAATCTAAAATCTGACATGATGTATAAATCATCCCAAAGCTTCTGGTCATTTTCCTGCTTCAATGAGGGATTCAACTGCTTGATGATTTCCACAATTGTGTAGGCACTTGCCGTACGCTTTTCCCTGTCTTCAATGCCGCAGACATGGTCTACCAAGCCTTGAATGTTCTTTCCGTATTCTTTCATTTGTATTTATTTGTCTTTTTGAGGCTCATAAATCCGTCTTGTAGGACTCAGGCCAATCCCCAAATGATCCGCTTCAAATAGCGCATGTTTGGAGAGTCTTGCAAATTTAAAACCACTTCTATCCGCGGTTATTAAACTCTGTTTGATTTCAAAATCAGTAATTTCTTTTATTTCGCTCTTTTAGCTCTCTTTTTTATTCTCTTAAAAGGTAACAAAAAATCACCATTAGGCAGAGAGATAGGTAATTAGTCAATAATTCTGAGCTTCGCAAAGCTAAGTAATAAAGTCTTCTCTCCAAAATGTTCAAATTGAATCGTAGCCTTTCTGTTAAGACCTTCAACTTCAATCTTTTGAACCTTTCCAAAACCAAACTTCGGATGCTCTACCAGTTGTTCCGCCTGTAAATTATTGGTGTTACTTGGTTTGAAGTCAGGACTTGGCGTATGAATCTTCATTTGAGCAGGTACTCGGGACTCCGGCTTTTTCTTAATGCCTACGAAACCCGGCCTTTCTGCACTGCTTCCCGGTAAACCCTCCCGTCTAAATGCTCCCGGCATCTCTCTGGTCGCGGAAAGTTTTTTACTCACTTTGATACAGCTTGGATCAACCTCTTCCAGGAATCTACTAGGCTCACAATTCAGCAAACGCCCGAATCTATAACGGGTCAAGGCATAGGTAAGATATAATTTTTCCATCGCACGGGTGGTCGCCACGTAGAAAAGTCTTCGTTCTTCTTCCAAGTCTTCCCTGCTTTGCATCATCATTTGGGAAGGAAATAAATCCTCCTCCATCCCTACCACAAATACCTGCTTAAACTCCAGTCCTTTGGAGGAGTGTATAGTCATGAGGGTGATTGCGTCTGTGGTATCCTTGTCCCGGTCATTGTCTGTCAAGAGGGCAATTTCCTGTAAAAATGCTCCCAGACTTTTATCCTCATTTTCTTCATTGTCCACGTACTCTTTGATTGCATTGAGCAATTCCTGGACGTTTTCATATCTGTTGAGTCCTTCTATGGTTTTATCCTCATACAATTCTCTCAATAGACCGCTTTGCTTCGCAATGGAATTGGCTGCTTCATAGGCGTCTTTACGCTCCACTTCAATCTGAAAAGCTTTGATCATGGTAGCAAAATCATCCACCGAGCTTCCTGCTCGACCGGGTAAAAAGTTTTGAGCATTTTGAACCACATCCCACAAAGGCATATCATGATCGTAGGCAGCAACCAAAATTTTCTCCAGAGAGGTATCTCCAATTCCTCTTTTGGGGTAATTGATGATCCGCTTAAAGGCCTCTTCGTCTACCGGATTAACGGTAAATCGCATATAAGCCATCAAATCCTTGATTTCTTTACGCTGATAGAATGAAAGTCCTCCTACAATCTTATAGGTCAGATTCATCTTTCTAAGGGCTTCTTCTATAGCTCTAGACTGAGAGTTAGTCCTGTAAAGAATGGCAAAGTCGCTGTTTTTAAGCTTTTTATTGTTTTTTTCTTCGAAAATGGTGGTCGCAACTATTCGCCCCTCTTCATTATCTGAAGTTGCTTTGATCAGCTCGATCAGATCTCCGTCAGGATTGGAAGTCCAAACGGTCTTTTTCAGTTGTGCTTTGTTTTTATCAATGATGGAGTTAGCCGCCTCCACGATAGTCTTGGTAGATCTGTAATTCTGCTCCAGTTTGACCACCATCAGATCTGGATAGTCCTTTTCGAAATTGAGAATATTCTGGATATCCGCTCCGCGAAAAGCATAAATACTTTGGGCATCATCTCCCACCACACAGATATTTTGATGAACTGCAGCCAGCTTTTTGGTAATCAGGTATTGAGAAAGGTTGGTGTCCTGAAACTCATCCACCATGACATATTTGAAGCGCTGCTGATATTTGTTTAACACATCAATATGATCTCTGAAGAGCACATTGGTATTAAATAGCAAATCATCAAAATCCATGGCTCCCGCCTTAAAAAGCCGGTCTTGATAGCGCTGATAGATATCTCCCATTTTGGGTTTCATGGCTGCCTCGTCATCCGCTTTGACAAAAGGATCAGCTTGATAGGCCTGCCAGGAAATCAATCGGTTTTTGGCCCCGGAAATTCGGGAAAGTACCACTCCTGGCTTGTAGACTTTATCATCCAATCGCATTTCTTTGACGATGGTACGGATCAAAGACTTCGAGTCATCTGTGTCATAAATCGTAAAATTGGAAGGATAGCCTATTTTTTCGGATTCAACTCTCAAAATCTTAGCGAAAACAGAGTGAAAAGTCCCCATCCAGGTATTGCGTGCATCCAGCCCCACCAAAGACTCAATCCTGTGCTTCATTTCAGCCGCTGCCTTATTGGTGAAGGTGAGCGATAAAATCTGAAAAGGATCTATACCTCTTGCATAAATAAGGTGAGCGATCCGATAGGTCAAAACCCGGGTCTTTCCAGATCCTGCGCCCGCAATAATCATCACCGGCCCTTCTGTATGTTCTACTGCTTCCCGCTGCGGGGGGTTAAGTTCTTTGAGATAATCCATTTTTGAAATACGAAATACGATTTACGATTGACGCGGGCAATTAAAAACCTAAGGCCAAACTCTCATCTCAGCCTTATTTTCAAATCTTACACCCTTTCCAACGATTAACTTATATCTTCCAGCGCTTATGGCTCCAAAGATACATGTCCGGCTGCTCCCGGATATTTTGCTCCAGCATTTCACAAAACTTATCCGTGATGGAGTGCGGAGCATGCCCCTCATAAGGAGGTTGCGCTAGAGGTATATATTCATAGCGATAATGTCCTCTTTTAACCTTGGTCATTTTACCGTAGTGAACATGTAAGTTCATTTTTTTTGAGAGAAACTCTGCTCCTTCAAAAAACACTGCCGGCCTGTTCATAAACTCCCGCTGATAGCGATTTTCTGATGAGGGAGGACGCTGATCAGAACCCAAAAGAACGATCCTCGGATCTTTTCCCAAGGTAAGCATCCCTCTTCTAAACTCCTTTTTTTCGGTCACATATCCGCCAAATCTTGTCCGGATTTTTTTCATCAGTTCGTTGAAAAAGGGATTGTTGACCTTGAGATACACTGTCTCAACCGGTACTTGGGAATACAAATTTGTACCTACTACCCCCATTTCCCAATTGAAGATGTGGCCTGCCATCATTAGTGAACTCACCTCATTTTGAACAGGTTTGTCCAGATCCGGTTGATTGACTATCAGGAACCTTTGTCTGAATTCTGCCTCCGATATTGTCAGTATTTTGATCGTTTCGGCAAATGTGTCAGTAAAATTCCTGTAAAATCGGTTTCGGACCTTTTTTCGCTCCCTATCTGATAGCTCGGGAAAAGCATGCATGAGATTCTCATCTATGACCTTCTTTCTATACCGAATTACAAACCTGGCAATCAGGTAAAGAAAATCCGTGAGCAGATAAAGTATGGGTAGCGGAAGTCGGGACAGCAACCGAAAGAAAAACATAGTAAATCGGAGGATTAGAGGCAATAAGGCCTTTTCGTAGCAACAAAATAAAGGAAAAGCGGGGAAAACTTCCCGATTCCTAGTTATAATTTAACCAGATCATTACTTTTGAATCTTATGTCGGAAGTACAGCGCAGAAAATATTCTCAGGAAGAGAAAAATTCCATCTTTGATGGGGAGTTTATGCCTCACATAGACTCTATGTACAACTTTGCCTACCGACTCACCTTTGATGAGGATGATGCCAAAGACTTGGTGCAAGACACCTATCTGAAGGCCTATCGTTTCATCAATTCGTTTGAGCAGGGAACCAATGCCAAAGCATGGCTGTTTCGCATCCTGAAAAACAGTTTCATCAACGAGTATCGTAAGAAGAGCAAGCAACCTGCTAAAGTAGATTATCAGGAAGTTGAAACTTATTACAACTCAGATGATGTTGACTTTCAAGGAACCACTGATCTCCGTGCAGAATCTGTCAAAGACATGTTGGGAGATGAGATTTCCAATGCTTTGAACAGTTTGGCGGTAGATTTCAGAACGGTCATTATCTTGTGTGACCTGGAAGGATTTACTTACGAGGAAATGGCCAAGATCTTGGATATTCCAATCGGAACAGTCCGATCAAGGCTTCACAGAGCCAGAAATTTGCTGAAAGAAAAATTAAAAGGGTATGCCCAGCATATGGGATACAATACGGACGAGGAGGAATAATTATCGAATACGCATGGAAATGAATCAAGAATCATCCGGGCAGCGGAAAATGGAATGCAGCGATGTAAACAAGTGCTTTGAGCTGCTGGAAAGTATTTTAGACGGAGAAATGGGCGATCCGGGCAAGGAAGTGCTCAAGGAAAAATTGGCGAAGTGCCAACCTTGTTTTGAGCATTTTCACCTGGAGCAAGCCATCAGAGAAGTGCTAAAAAACAAGTGCACCAAACAGGCTGTCCCCAATGAATTGGCGAAAAGCATCCGTGAAAAAATTCAGGAAGTGAAATAAATCCGGATGACTCAAGGTAAAGCAATTATTTTTTCGGCACCCTCAGGATCCGGTAAAACCTCGCTCGTCAAGCACCTGATCCAGCATGTGCCCAATCTGGGATTTTCGATTTCTGCCTGCACCAGAGACAGAAGAGGCAGACATGAAGTTCATGGGAAAGATTACTATTTTTTAACCCAAGAAGAATTCATTAAAAAAATAGATGAAGGAGCCTTCATTGAATGGGAGGAAGTCTATGCCGGAAACTTTTATGGCACGCTCAAAGAAGAAATTCAGCGCATCTGGGATTCCGGCAAGGCGGTGATTTTTGACGTGGATGTCAAAGGAGGATTGGCATTGAAAAAATACTTCGGCGATCAGGCATTGGCTATTTTTGTCAAAGTCCCTTCCATTGAAGTGTTGAAGTCAAGGCTGAATGAGAGAGGCACGGAAACGGAGGAATCTCTTTCCCGCAGAGTTTTCAAAGCAGAATTTGAAATGAAATTTGAGCCTCAGTTTGACGTCAGCATCCTTAATGACGATTTTGAGAGATCCTCTCAAGAAGCAGAGCAATTGGTCAGGGAATTTATAGCCTCTTAAGCCGTGAATATCGGACTCTTCTTCGGTAGCTTCAATCCTATTCACATCGGTCATCTCATTATTGCCAATACCATCTACGATCGGACCGACTTAGATGAAGTATGGTTTGTGGTCAGTCCCCAAAATCCCCTGAAAAAAAGAAAGTCACTCATCCATGAGTTTGATCGGCTTCGCATGGTTGAATTGGCAATCGAGGATAATTTTCATTTCAGGGCCAGTGATGTGGAGTTTCACATGCCGAGACCCAGCTATACAATAGATACCTTGACCTATCTCAGTGAGCAGTATCCACAGCATAATTTCAGTATTTTTTTAGGCTCAGATAATCTGAAACAGCTCCGCAAATGGAAAAACTATGAACAGATTTTGGAGCATTACCAAGTCTATGTCTATCCCCGTCCAGGTGAAAAAACAGATTTCACTCACCCTTCTGTACAGGAAGTAGACGCCCCTTTACTGGATATCTCGGCGACTTTTATCCGAGATTCTATTCAATCCGGACATTCCGTCAAATACCTCTTGCCCAGACAAGTGGAAGAGTATATTCAGGCTAAAAAACTATACTTTTAGCAAACCTTGGCCAATCAGGCTACCGATCAAAAAAAAAAAAAAATGCCTTCTACGTAAATTTTAGATTTTTTTTTTAATTGTTTGGTTTTGATAAATACAACTACTACAATAGATTAGTTACAGCTTCAGAGTTGAAGTCGTTTTTGGGCCAAAAACTTTTTAGTAATTCTAACTTTTAACAAAATGAAAAAAGTATTATTTGGAATAGCCTTTTTGGGGGCTATGGCGTTTTCGGGTTTTAGTACCAACGCAGAAGCTGCCAGATGCTATCAGAGAATGTACTGGTGTGCAGGAGAGCTTGAAGCATACAATTGTGAAAATTATGCAACAGGGAATTTATGTTCTAAAGTTTATGCGCACTGTTATAAATGTGATGCAATCACTTAACTAAGTTCAAAAATGCTTATTCGGGAGTAAATAGCTCCCGAACTTTTTCAAATAACTACATCATGAATAAAATATATGTAATTCTTTTTTTGATAGGGACTAATTGGGCATGCTCGCAAGAAAGCCCCATTAATTCAGATCCCCGTTTGATATCGATTGATCTTGAAAATTCAAAAGTTATCAGTCAGGAGTATTTTGAAATACTTGAAATTATCCCACTGGAAACAACTTCAGAAAATTTAATGACTTTAGATGTTAGAGTAAGAAAGACTCAAGATTCTTACTACATCATGGATCTTGGGATGAGAGATGCGATCCACCGATTTTCTCTAGAAGGGAAATATTTAGGTTCTGCCGTTTCTGTAGGTGAAGGTCCAGATCAAGTTCTTGGCATGCAGGATTTTCAAATAGTTGAAAATGGAGATATTCTTATTCTATCTTCAATTGGAGATCAATCTTTCCTGTATAGGCATTCTATCACTGGGAATTTAACAAAAGAATTTGACATCGATTATTTGGCAAGTTCCTTTACAGTTTTGGGATCTGGAAACTATTTATTTTCAGGAGGACATAATCTCCCCTATGTTACAGAGAGAGTTATTTTAACTGATTCTACCGGAAAGAAAATAGATTCATTTTTACCAAATAATTATCAAAATGAAATGATTCCAACGGCTGAAAGGAACTTCTATGAATCCGAAAATAGTATTCTGTATTCAGAAATATTCAATGATACTATTTATAAAGTAGAAAATTTTCAGTTAAAGCCATTGTCCAAAATGCATTTTGGCAAATACTCATTACCATCAGATTTTTGGAATATCAGCGTTTTGGAAAGTCTGAAAAACATATCAGAAAAGGGCTTTGCAATTTATAAAGCTGCTTTTGAAACTAGAGATTATATACTTTTCAACATACATATTCAAAAAAAAGGAGGGTCATTTAAAAAGCTGGCAATCGTCAATAAGTTAACAAGGAATACCCAAATTCTAGAAAGTACAGCTTTGGAAGGCGACCCTTTTAATGAGCCTATTCATATTTCTGATAACCAAATCACATTTTTTTCTAGTCACTCTACAGTGGTTGATAAACTCGGAAAAACCATCCCCGATACATTGAAAAATAAATTAATGGAGGGAAAGTATGACTATCCAGTTATGTTCAAAGTAAAAGTTCCATCCTCGATATGAATAAAATTCTTTTTTCCTTTCTTATAATTCTGATAGTCTCTTGTCAAAAAAAGACGGTCTCAGAATTAAGGTTTCATGAAAATCTTGAATTGGTCAATACCGGAGAGGGACAAATTAAACCTTGCTTACATTGCCAAAAAAAACTAGTTGCGTACTTTGGGATGAACAATACACGTTCACTTACATATTTTCAAATGACCCTTAAAACCTTCAAGAAAATTCCCTCATTGTACCCAGACTTAAATGTCATATATGTATTTGGAGGAAAAAATGTGAGCAAAGGGCTTGATCAAACATTTTTAGAAGAATTTCTGCTAAAACATGAAGTTCCCTTTGCAGTCCTTTATGATGAAGAAAACACTTTCTTTGACCTCAATAACCTGCAGTTTTTCCCGTATGAGTTGAATGATATCCAAATTTATTTAGTAGATGACCAGAAAGTTGTGGAATCGGCGGAACCTGGAGTTCCGGAATTATTCGATAAACAGGTCAAGCAATTTCTTTCAATCAATTAAATTATATATAAAAGTTACGTTTAGTATAAAGAAAACTGAAGAAGGAGGATTTTGAAATGGCTTAAAGCTCAATCTGTTATAATTCAAACAACTCCTTTAGCCTAAATAATTACATTTTCTTTACGAGTGGAATAAAGAAGAGCCTTTTTTGCATCCTATCCCCTTTTTTACTTATTTGCTAATGACCCATTAGCCGCACTATTTTTTTCAAACCTTAGTTAAGACCTTATGAGCAAACATACCTATGACTCCGGCCTGATCGGTAACTGTGCCTATATCGCCCATATCGAAAAAGACACCAATATTTCCTGGCTTTGCATGCCCCGATTTGATTCGGATTTTATTTTTGGTGGAATGCTGGACCGAAAAAAAGGCGGGAAATTTACCGTACTGCCAGAATCCGGAGATTATACTTCCACACAAACTTATGTGGAGAACACCAACATTCTCGAAACGATTGTAAGAAATGGAAGTGATAGCTATAAGGTAACGGACTTTGCACCGCGCTTCAAAAACTATGATAGATATTATAAGCCTCTGATGCTGATTCGTAAGGTGGAGCCTATTTCTGGATCACCAAAGATAAGAATCGAGTGTCAGCCTGTAACTGAGCGGGGTCAGATTCAGCTTACTCCAAGTCAAGGCAGCAATCATATCAGATACATGGGAATTGATCAGGAGTTGAGACTCACCACCAATGCTCCCCTGACTTATGTCTGCGAAAAAAAGTCCTTTGCTCTCCAGAGACCCGTTTACCTGGTTCTTACCTACGGAAGACCATTAGAAGCACCAATAGAATCTACCTCAGAGCGATTCTTGCAATCCACCCGTGAGTACTGGCAAGCTTGGGTCAAATCTACCAGCATCCCCAATTTTCACCAAAGACTGGTTTTGAGATCCGCGTTGATTCTGAAAATTCACCAATTTGAAGATACCGGAGCGATTATCGCAGCTTCAACCACTTCATTACCTGAATCCCCCGGTTCTACCAGAAACTGGGATTACCGCTATTGCTGGATTCGTGATACCTATTATACCCTGACCTGTTTCAACAGTTTGGGACACTTTGAAGAGTTAGAAAAGTATTTTGAATATATCCAAAATCTACCTGTTGGGCCTGAAGGAAGATATCAGCCACTGTACTCCATTTCGGGTCATGGATTGTTGGTTGAGGAAATATCTGATTTGGATGGATACTTAGGCAACAAGCCAGTAAGATTTGGTAATCAAGCCTATACCCATATTCAGAATGATCTATATGGACAGGTTTTGGTTTCTTTGCTTCCCCTATACTCTGATCATAGATTTACAGAGTCTGAGCGGAGTCACTCTGAGCCCATGATTATGAATCTTTTGGATAAGATTGAGGCCACTATGCATGAGAAAGATGCAGGATTATGGGAATTCAGGAATCTGGCTCAAGAGCATTGTTATACCTTTTTATTTCACTGGGCAGGCGCCTGTGCTGCCGCAAAAATCGGTATCCGAATGAAGAATGAAGCGATGTATCAAAAAGCGATCGCACTTCGGGAAGAGGCAGTGAAAAAGATTGAGGCCTGTTATTTACCTGATAAAAAAGCTTACGCTCAGGCAATAGGAGCCCAACATATGGATGCCTCGACTCTGCAATTAATTACCATGGGTTATTTCGGAGACGATCTGGAGCGGGCAAACAATCACTTGAAGCAATTGGAGAAGGAATTGTTGGCAAAGGATTTTCTTTTCTATCGCTATAAGCACATGGATGATTTTGGTGTGCCTGAAACCACGTTTTTGATCTGTGCATTTTGGTATATCGAAGCATTGGCTTGTGTGAATAGATTGGATGAGGCCATTCAGGGATTTGAAACTTTGACCAAGTATTGCAATCATTTGAATCTCTTTTCGGAGGATGTGGATCAGGCTACAGGAAGCCAATGGGGGAACTTCCCGCAGGCTTATTCCCATGTGGGTTTGATGAATGCGGCCTTTAGGATAGGAAAGAGATTGGATATGCCGAATTTTCTGTAATACTTATTTTTTCTCCCTAGAAGAATAGTAGGCAGAGGCAGTAGGCAGTAGGCAGAAGCAGTAGG